>WHTY01000003.1 GCA_009377475.1 Actinophytocola sp. | reverse complement strand
TGAGTTCTTCGACTTGCTCGGCGAGGAACGGTGCGCCCAGATCACCCACGTCAGTGCTGATGGGGCCGACTTCATCGACACCATCGTCGCCGACAGGTGTCCGGGCGCGGTGCGGGTGGCCGACCCGTTCCATGTCGTGAAATGGGCCACCGAGGCCCTCGACGAGGTCCGCCGCGGGGCCTGGAACGACGCCCGTGCGCTGGCGAGGGCCGAGCCGAAACGTGGCCGCGGCCGCCCCCGAGCCGATGCACCCCTGCGACCAGGCAGCGAACGTGCCAAGGCGTTGAAGGGGGCCCGCTACTCGTTGTGGAAGAACCCGGAGAACCTCACCGACAACCAGCAGGTCAAGCTCGCCTGGATCGCCGCGACCGACCCCAGGCTGTATCGGGCCTACCTGCTCAAGGAAGGCCTGCGGCTGATCTTCACGATGCCCCACGACGCCGCCGTCGAGGCCCTCGACCGGTGGATCAGCTGGGCCCGTCGCTGCCGGATCCCGGCATTCGTGAAGCTGCAGAAGAGCATCGTCAAACACAAGGCGAGGATCCTCGCCGCGATCGAGCACAACCTATCCAACGGCCTGCTCGAGTCAACCAACACCAAGATCCGACTGATCACCAGGATGGCGTTCGGATTCAAGTCCCCCGAAGCCCTCATCGCCCTCGCACTCCTCAGCCTCGGCGGCCACCGCCCGGCCCTCCCAGGCCGGAAATGACCCACAGATCAGTCAGGAGAGCCCGAAAAACGGTGTTGTAGGACGCCTCGAACGGCCCCTTCCCTGCGCTGGGCGCGGTGAATGACGCTTTGCCTGCGCCCAGCACAGCGAAAGCGTCTTTCACCGCACGACGTCAACCCGCCGCCGCAACCCCGCCCAGCGCGCGGCGTAGCAGCGTGACCAGCTCCGACCTGTCCTCCGGCTCGTCGCTGATGACCGCCTGCATCAGCAGCCCGCACAGCAGCACGCCGAGCATCCGCCCGGTCACCGGGTCCGTCCGCTCACTCAACACGTCGGCGAGCGCGCGGTCCCAGTTCACGGCGGCCTTGCGGAGCTGCGGCCGGTGCAGCGCGAGCGCGTAGAGGTTGTACTCGGCCATGGTGTCCTCGCGCTTGACGCTGACCGAATCGATGATGAAGTCGGCGAGCGCCTCGGCCAGGTCGATGTCCGGCGGCAGCGCGCGTTCCCACTCCCGAAGCTGCTCGACGCTGCGGTCCGCCGCGTGATGCAGCGCCGCCGCGATCAGGTCGTCCAACGTCGCGAAGTGGTACGTGGTCGACCCGAGCGGCACCTCGGCGGCGGCGGCGACACGCCGATGCGTGAGCGCGTTGACCCCCTGCTCCCCGATCACCTTGATCGCCGCCCGCGCGATACGACCCCGCCGGTCGGGGTCGGTCGGGCCACGCTGTCTGCGCTTTGCGGGCGCCTCGCTCGTCGTCATCGCTGTGTGGTGTCCCCTCCGTGTCCCTGAACCTGCCGCTGAACAGCACGAACCGTTCGCTCACCACCGTATCTCGCTCCAGATGTGGACGCCAGTACACATCTTGTGTACGGTCGTACGCATCTTTACGACAGCAACCACTGGAGGAACCAGCCTCATGCGCGAGCTGTTCATCGACGGCCGCTGGGTCGACACGACGGGAACGGCCCCGGCGCGCGTCGTCCTCAACCCGTCGACCGCCGCCGAACTGGCCACTGTCTGCGAGGCGGACGGGAAAGACGTCGACGCCGCCGTGGCCGCCGCCCGTCGTGCGTTCGACGACGGACCCTGGCGCGCCACCACCGCGCGGGAGCGCGGCGAGCTGTTGCGGGAGATCGCACGGCTGTTGCAGCGTGACAAAGAACACATCGCCCGCACCGAAAGTCTCGACACCGGCAAGACGCTGACCGAAGGCGAGGTCGACGTCGACGACGTCACCGCCGTGTTCCGCTACTACGCCAACCTCGCCGACAACGACGCGGGCCGCGTGGTCGACACCGGCGACGCGAACGTCATCAGCCGCGTCGTGCACGAGCCGATCGGCGTCTGCTCGCTGATCGCGCCGTGGAACTACCCGCTGCTGCAGATGTCGTGGAAGCTCGCGCCAGCCCTGGCGGCGGGCAACACGGTCGTCATGAAGCCAAGCGAGGTGACCCCGCTCACCACGATCGAGCTAATGCGTCTGGTCGAGGAAGCGGGCGTGCCAGCGGGCGTGGTCAACCTCGTGCTCGGCGGTGGCGCGAACGTGGGCGCACCGATGGTGTCGCACCCCGACGTCGACCTCGTCTCGTTCACCGGTGGACTGGAAACCGGCAAGAAGATCATGGCGATGGCCGCCGAGGGTGTGAAGCGCGTCGCGCTGGAGCTCGGCGGGAAGAACCCCAACGTCGTGTTCGCCGACGCCGACTTCGACACCGCCGTCGACTACGCGCTCGCCGCGGCGTTCGCGCACTCCGGGCAGGTGTGCTCTGCGGGCTCGCGGCTGATCGTCGAGTCGAGCCTGCACGACGAGTTCGTGGCCGAGTTGGCGCGGCGCGCCGACGCGATCCGGCTCGGCGACGGCCTCGATCCCGCCACCGAGTGCGGCCCGCTGTCCTCGGCGGAGCACCGCGACAAGGTTGAGCAACACATCGAGCGGGCCACGGCCGAGGGCGCGCGGCTCGTCGGCGGCGGCCACCGCCCGACCGAGCCGGAGCTGGCCGAGGGCTACTTCCTGCGGCCCACCGTGTTCGCCGACTGCCACCGCGAGATGCGGATCGTGCAGGATGAGGTCTTCGGCCCCGTCGTGACCGTCGAGCGGTTCGACACCGAGGACGAGGCGATCCGACTGGCCAACGACACCGACTACGGCCTCGCCGGGGCGGTGTGGACCTCCGACGCCTCCCGCGCGCAGCGGGTCGCCGGCGCGCTGCGGCACGGCACCGTCTGGATCAACGACTTCCACCCCTACTTGCCGCAGGCGGAGTGGGGCGGCTTCGGCAAGTCCGGCATCGGGCGCGAGCTCGGCCCGTCCGGGCTGGACGAGTACCGCGAAGCCAAGCACATCTACCAGAACATTCGCCCGGCGCCGATGCGCTGGTTCGCGGGCCCGGAGGGAGATGCGGCATGACAGAGCACTACGACTACGTCATCGTCGGTGGCGGCTCGGCGGGCTGCGTGCTCGCCAACCGGCTGTCCGCCGACCCGAACACCAGCGTGCTGGTGCTCGAAGCGGGCAGGCCGGACTGGATCTGGGACCCGTTCATCCACATGCCAGCCGCACTCACCATGATCATCGGCAACCCGCTCTACGACTGGCGCTACGAGTCCGAGCCAGAGCCCTACATGGGTGGCCGCAAGGTCTACCACGGCCGCGGCAAGGTGCTCGGTGGGTCCAGCTCCATCAACGGCATGATCTTCCAGCGCGGCAACCCGATGGACCTGGAGCGCTGGGCGTCCGACCCGGGCATGAAGACCTGGGACTACGCCCACTGCCTGCCGTACTTCAAGAAGATGGAGACCACCCGCGCGGGCGGTGACGAGTGGCGCGGCGACAGCGGCCCGCTGATTCTTGAGCGCGGCGAGGCGGAGAACCCGCTGTTCGGCGCGTTCCTGTCGGCGGCGAAGCAGGCGGGCCACCCGCTGACCTCCGACGTCAACGGCTACCAGCAGGAGGGCTTCGCCCGCTTCGACCGCAACATCAACAACGGCCGCCGCTGGTCGTCGGCGCGGGCCTACTACCACCCGGTCAAGCGGCGCAATAACCTCACGCTGCGCACCCTCGCGCACGTCAACCGCGTGCTGTTCGAGGGCACCCGCGCGGTCGGCGTCGAGTACCGGCGCGGCAGCGTGACCCGCAGCGTGCAAGCGGGTGAGGTCATCCTGTCGGGTGGCGCGATCAACACCCCTCAGTTGTTGCAGCTCTCCGGCGTCGGTAACCCGGACGAGCTACGCCGGTTCGGCATCGACGTCGTCAGCGGACTGCGCGGCGTCGGCGAGAACCTGCAGGACCACCTCGAGGCGTACGTGCAGCACGCCTGCACGCAGCCGATCTCGTTCAACCCGGCGCTGAAGCTGCACAACCGGCCGAAGATCGGGGCGCAGTGGCTGTTCGGCCGCACCGGACCGGCCGCGACGAACCACTTCGAGGCGGGCGGGTTCGTGCGCGGCAACGACGAGGTGGACTACCCCAACCTGATGTTCCACTTCCTGCCGATCGCGGTGCGCTACGACGGCACGCCGGTGGACGCCGAGCACGGCTACCAGGTCCACATCGGACCGATGTACTCCGACGTGCGCGGCACCGTGAAGATCAAGTCGACCAACCCGAAGCAGAAGCCAGCGCTGCGGTTCAACTACCTCTCCACGCCCAACGACCGCAAGGAGTGGATCGAAGCGATCCGCGTCGCCCGCGAGATCATGGCGCAGCCCGCGTTCGCCGAGTTCAACGGCGGCGAGATCTCGCCAGGACCCGGCGTGCAGAGCGACGCCGAGATCCTGGACTGGGTCGCGAAGGACGCCGAGACCGCCTACCACCCGTCCTGCACCGCGAAGATGGGCATCGACGAGATGTCCGTCGTGGACCCCGAGTCGATGCGGGTGCACGGCACCGAGGGGCTGCGCGTCGTGGACGCATCGGCCATGCCGTATCTGACCAACGGCAACATCTACGCCCCGGTGATGATGCTCGCGGAGAAGGCAGCCGATCTCATCAAGGACAACACCCCACTACCTCCCTCCACTGTGGACTATTACCGCCACCGCGAACAGGAGAAGTGACACCCATGAGTAGCAGTACTCCACCACCAACGGCGCAGACCGCCGAGCATTCGGAAGCGGCCGACGCCGGCAAGGACCGCGCGTTGAAACCGGTCGTGTTCTTCGGCTCGGCCGCCGTGATCCTCGCGATCTCGCTCTGGGCGATCATCACCCCGACCGGCGCCTCCGACGTCATCGGCGCGGGCGTCAGCTGGATCTCGTCCTGGTTCGGCTGGTACTACTTCCTCGCCGCGACGCTGTTCCTGGTATTCGTCATCTTCATCGCCGCGTCCCGCTACGGCAAGATCAAGCTCGGGCCGCAGCACTCGACGCCGGACTACAGCCTGTTCGCCTGGGGCGCGATGTTCTTCGCCGCCGGGATCGGCATCGACCTGGTGTTCTTCTCGGTCGCCGAGCCGGTGACGCACTACCTCGACCCGCCGACCGGCAGCCCGGAGACCATCGAGGCCGCGCGGCAGAGCGTCGTGTGGACGTTGTTCCACTACGGCATCACCGGCTGGGCGATGTACGCGCTGATGGGCATGGGTCTCGGCTACTTCGCCTTCCGGCACCGGCTGCCGCTGGCGATCCGCTCGGCGCTCTACCCGCTGATCGGCAAGCGCATCCACGGCCCGATCGGTGACGGCGTCGACCTGGCCGCCATGCTCGGCACCATCTTCGGCATCGCCGTCTCGCTCGGCATCGGCGTGGTGCAGCTCAGCTACGGGCTGAACTTCATGTTCGACCTGCCGCAGGGCTTGCCGACCCAGATCGCGCTGATCGCGATCGCCGTGGGAATGGCGACCGTGTCCGCCGTCGCGGGTGTCGACAAGGGCATCCGGCGGGTGTCCGAGCTCAACGTCGTGCTCGCCATCGTGCTGATGATCTACGTGGCGATCTTCGAGAGCCCGATCCGGGTGCTCAACGCCCTTGTCATGAACATCGGTGACTACATCAGCCGCTTCCCCGGCATGACGCTGGACACCTTCGCCTACGACCAGCCGACCGCATGGCTCAACTCGTGGACGCTGTTCTTCTGGGCCTGGTGGATCGCGTGGGCTCCGTTCGTCGGGATGTTCCTGGCGCGCATCTCGCGCGGCCGCACCATCCGGCAGTTCGTCGCCGCAACGCTCGTCGTGCCGTTCCTGTTCACGCTGGCGTTCCTGTCGGTGTTCGGCAACGCCGCGCTGCGGCTGGTCCGTGGCGGCAACGCCCAGTTCGGCGAGACCGCCGTCGCCGCGCCGGAGCAGGGGTTTTTCGCGTTGCTCAGCCAGTATCCGGGCGTGACCTTCAGCGCTGGGCTCGTCGTGCTGGTCGGGCTGCTGCTGTACGTGACGTCGGCCGACTCCGGCGCGCTGGTGATGGCGAACCTCAGCTCGCACCTGCGGACGCCCACCACCGACGCCGCGCCGTGGCTGCGCGTGTTCTGGGCGGCGGCGACCGGCCTGCTCACGCTGGCGATGCTGCTGGTCGACGGCGTCAGCGCGCTGACGAACGCCACCATCATCATGGGGCTGCCGTTCTCGTTCGTGATGTTCCTGGTGATGTGGGGCCTCTACAAGGCGCTGCGCAAGGAAGGCATCCGGGACGACGCGATGCTGTCCAGCCTGCCCGTCACGTTGTCGGAGCGCACCATCGAGCCGCGCGGCGTGCACCGCAGTTGGCGGCAGCGGCTGGCGCGGGTGATGAACTACCCGGGCAAGCGTGCGGCGCAGACGTTCGTCACCGACGTCGCCCGCCCCGCGTTCGAGGAGGTCGCCGAGGAACTGCGCGCCCAGGGCGCCGACGCCACGGTGTCCGAAGGCCGCGACGACAGCGGCGTCGAGCGCCTCAACCTGACGGTGCCGATGGCGCCCGAGGAGACGTTCGTCTACCGGGTGTGGCCGCGCGAGGTGCCGACACCGTCGTTCGCCATGCGGTCGGTCACCGACGACACGTACTTCCGGTTCGAGGTCTACCTCGCCGAGGGTGGCCAGGGCTACGACGTCATGGGCCACGGTAAGGACCAGCTCATCGGCGACATCCTCGACCAGTACGAACGGCACCTGGAGTTCCTGCGGCTGCACCGCGAGATCGGCGGTGTGACGCTGCCCGAGCCGAGCTGACCCAGGCCCGGCTGGCTCGGCCGGGAACCCCGAACCCGGTCGAGCACCGATCCAGCTCACCCCGGCTGGACGCGCTCCCCGCGCACGACGACGCCCCTGCCGCACACCCTGCGGCGGGGGCGTCGTTCGCGTATCAGCCGTCGATGTCGAGGCCGAACGCGACCAGCTGCACGCCAGGCACTGGCTGCCAGTCGCGCTCGGGCAGGCGGGAGAAGCCGAGCCTGCGGTAGAGCCGGATGGCCTTGGTGTTCACGTCGATGACGCACAGCACCACCCGGTGGCACCCCAGCTCACGCGCCCGGTCGACGACAGCGCGGATCAGCAGCTCGCCGATACCCCTGCCGCGCGCGGCGACCGACGTCGACAGCATCCGGAACTCCATCTCGCCGTCCCGCGCGATCTGCGCCAGCGGCGTCCAGTGCGGCGCGACGGTCACCGTGCCGAGCAGGGTGTCGTCGCCGTCCACCGCGACCAACAGTTCCGCCTGCTCATATCGGGAAGCGGCATCGCGCAAGACAGGTTCGTAGTGACTGTCGTCGTCCAGCAGTCCCTCGGATCGGTAGGCCGCGACGGCGATCTCGGCCGTGGCCGCCACCTCGTCACGGCGCGCTGGCCGGGTGGTGATGGTGGGGCTCCCGGTTCGGACCTGCAAGCAGTCCTCAGTGCCTCCGGTTCGGACCTGCAAGCAGTCCTCACTCATCCGAGACCTCCGCGACCTTCCGCGCGGCGTCCGGCCCCTGATCGAGCAACACCCGGAAACCGTCCTCGTCCAGCACCGGCACCTGCAGCGACACCGCCTTCTCGTACTTGGACCCCGGCGCGTCACCCACGACGACGAACGCGGTCTTCTTCGACACCGACCCCGCGGCCTTGCCGCCCCTGGACATGATGGCTTCCTTGGCCTCGTCACGGGAGAAGCTCGGCAGCGACCCGGTGACCACAATGGACAGGCCTTCCAGGTGGCGCGGGATGGAGTCGTCCCGCTCGTCGGCCATCCGCACCCCGGACTCGGCCCACTTGCGCACGACCTCGCGGTGCCAGTCGACGGCGAACCATTCCTTCACCGCACTCGCGATCCTGGGACCGACACCGTCCACATCGGCCAGTGCTTCCTCGTCGGCATTCTCGATCTCCGGGGTGGAGCCGAACTCCCGCGCCAACGCCTGCGCCGCCGTCGGTCCGACGTGGCGTATCGACAAGCCGACAAGAACCTTCCACAGTGGACGCTCTTTGGCGTCCTGCAGGTTGGCCAGCAGCCGCTCGCCGTTGGCCGACAACTCGCCCGCCTTGGTGCGGAACAGCTCGACCGACTTCACCGTCTCGGCGTCGAGGTCGAACAGGTCGCCCTCGTCCCCGATCGCCTCCGAGTTGACCAGCGCGGACGCCGCCTCGTAGCCGAGCCCTTCGATGTCGAACGCGCCCCTGCTGCCGATGTGGAACAGCCGCTCCCGCCGCTGCGCGGGGCAGTACTGGCTGTTCGGACACCGGATGTCCGCGTCGCCCTCCTTCTCGTAGCGCAGCGTGGTGCCGCACTCCGGGCACTCGGTGGGCATGACGAACTCGTGCTCCTCGCCGGTGCGGACGTCCACCACCGGCCCCAGCACCTCGGGGATGACGTCGCCCGCTTTGCGGATCACCACGCGATCCCCGATCAGCACGCCCTTGCGCTTGACCTCGTTGGCGTTGTGCAGCGTGGCCATCGCGACCGTGGACCCGGCGACCTTGACCGGCTCCATCACCGCGTACGGCGTGACGCGACCGGTGCGGCCGACATTCACCCGAATGTCGAGCAGCGTCGTCATCGCCTCTTCTGGCGGGTACTTGTACGCGATGGCCCAGCGCGGCGCTCGCGACGTCGACCCCAGCCTCCGCTGCAACGGCACCTCGTCGATCTTGATGACGATGCCGTCGATCTCGTGCTGGGCGTCGTGCCGACTGTTACCCCAGTAAGTGATGTGCTCGAACAGCTCATCGCGGGTGGCGAGGACCTTGGTGTGCTGCGAGACCGGCAGCCCCCACGCCCCCAGCGCGTCGTACGCCTCCGACTGCCGCTGCGGCTCGAAGCCGTCGCGCCTGCCGAGGCCGTGGCAGATCAGCCGCAACGGCCTGCTCGCGGTGATCCTCGGGTCCTTCTGCCGCAGCGACCCGGCGGCGGTGTTACGCGGGTTCGCGAACGGCGGTTTGCCCGCTTCGACCAGTTTCGCGTTCAGCTCAACGAAGTCGTCAACGCGGAAGAACACCTCGCCGCGCACTTCGAGAGTGCCCGGAATGGGGAACTCGTCGCTGTCGGTCAGGCGCAGCGGGACGTCGTCCATGGTGCGCACGTTGAACGTGACATCCTCGCCGGTGCGTCCGTCGCCTCTGGTCAGCGCCCTGCTGAGGCGACCGTTCTCGTACAGCAGGTCGATCGCGAGGCCGTCGATCTTCAGCTCGCACAGGTAGTGCGCGCCGGAGCCGACCTCGCGCTCCACCCGGTCGAGCCACGCGCTCAGCTCGTCCGAGTCGAAGGTGTTGTCCAGGCTCATCATGCGTTCGAGGTGGTCGTACGTCTCGAACTCGGTGGAGTACGTGCCGCCGACCTGCTGCGTCGGCGAGTCCGGCGTGACCAGCGCCGGGTGCTCCTGCTCGATGCGCTCGAGCTCGGCCATCATGGCGTCGAACTCGGCGTCGGAGATGGTCGGCGTCGCCACGTAGTACCGGAACTGGTGGACCTGGATCTCCTCGGCCAGCTCGGCGTGCCGCTCCCGCACGTCGGCGGGAACGTTTTCGACCCCCTCGGCCGTTTCGGCCGCTACTTCCTCGCTCACGTCACCAGGTTAGCCAGCGCCACCGACATTCTCTTCGCCCGTATCACCCTCATCGAGCCGACGCACGAGGTCACGCAGGTCGAGCAGCGTGATGGCGTTCTCCGGGGCGTTGTCCGCCGTCTCGACCCTGCCCAGCCACCGCGCGGCCAGCCGCTCCCCCAACGTCGCGTCCAGCGGCAGGAACGTCAGCGCCTCCCGGCTGCGGGGCTCCAGCTCGGCCAGCTCGGGGTGGTGTACGGCGACGTCGACGGTGCCGTTCGCCTCGTCCACCTGCGCGACGACACGGACGTCGGCGAGCGCGACCTGGTGCGCGCCGATGTTGACGGTGACCTCACTCGGATCGGGCACCGGCGGCACCGAATCGTGGTACTCCCAGATGGCGTCCTCTGGTGGCGCGGCGGCCAACCAGGCGTCGGTGTAGGGCCGCAGCGCCGGGTCCTCCTGGCCGGTCACGACGAGGGAGTAGATCGCGCGCTGCCCTCGGTCGACTGAGAACTGGAGGTCCGGGTGCATCGCGGCGATGGCTTCGGTCATGTCGTGCTCGAAGCGCTGCGGCTCGCGGTCGCCCAGCGCGGCGCTGATGTCGGGCAGCAGCTCCTGCCAGCGCTGCCAGAACTCGTGCGCGACCTGCTCGGGATCCCCCGGGCGCTCGTCGATGATCTCCGGTCGCCGCCGGAACCGTCGGAACCATCCCATGATCGCCCACCGTACGCGCCGGGGGTGTTGGACGTGGGCGGAACGGGCGAAGTCGGCGTCCGGAACGTCGAAGGCGCCCAAGAAGTTGATCTGAAGACATAGTGGTTGCTATCACGACCGAAACGTCTTCAGATCAACTACGACGACGGCGTGGCTACCAAGCCTCCGGGGGCTCCGCGAAGGCGTGACCGAGATCGCGGGTCAGGGCGAGGGCGCGGCGCACCCAGGTGCTCGTGGCGCCCGCGAGGCCGCAGGTCGGCGTCGGGACGGCCTGGTCCCGCAGGATCCTCCGGCTGAACCCGATGCGGTCCACCAGCCGCAGCGCGGGCTCCGCCAGTCCATGCAGCTCGACACGCTCCGCCGGTTCGAGCGCGGGCACCAGTCCGAGCAGGAACGCCAGGCCGCTGTCCCATGCCTCACCGATCGCGTCCAATGTGGTCGCTGGCGCGCCGTCGAGCAACGTCGCGTCGATCGCGATGGCACCGGCGCCCGCGCCCGCCAGCAGCCCGATCGGCGGACGTCGGGCGCAGCAGTGCACGATCACGGGCGCGCCGGTCGCGTTCGCGCAGCCGTCGATCACCGACGCCAGCAGCGACTGCGCCTCCGGATCGGGCACCGAAGGCACCGTGCCGTAGCCGGACGCGGTCGGCACGGTGCCCGCGAGGACGTCGGGCAACGTCGGTTCGTCGAGCTGCACCACGATCGTCGCGCCTGTCCGCGCCGCCAGCTCCTTGACGTGCGCCGTGACGCCCTCGATCAACGACTGGCTGAACTCGCGCACCGCGCCGTGGTCGGTCAGCGCCCGGTGGCCGCGCGGCAGTTCGATGCCCGCCGCGAGCGACCACGGCCCCGCCACCTGCGTCTTGAGCACCTTCGGGCTGCCCGCCGTGTGCGCGGCGCGCTCGATGGCGTCGAGGTCCCAACGGTGCAGGTCCTGGGCCCGCCGATGCTCGTGGCCCGGGCGCGACGTCACTCGGTACCCGGTGGGCACCGATTCGACCGCGAGATCCACGAGCAGCGCCGCGCTCCTGCCGATCATGTCGGCGCCGAACCCACGATCGGGCAACTCGGGCACGTGCGGGAACTCGGGCAGCTCACCGAACACGGTCGCGGCGGCGTCCGCGCTGTCGGTACCGGGCATCGACCCGATGGCGGTCGCCGCCGTCACCGGCCAGGGAAACTCAGGCATGTCTCTAGTGTCTCGCGGACGGCTGGTGGTGGCACGGAGGGCACGCTGGGTGGCACGAAGGGCTTCTTACTTGCGCCAGACGCAAGTAAGAAGCCCTTCGTGCCACCCCTCATGCAGCGGTCGCCGCGATCTTCGCCGCGCCAAGCACCAGGTCGCCGCCGGAGTCCTCGCGGTAGAGCACGATCGTCTGCCCCGGCGCGACACCCTTCAACGGCTCCCGAAGCTGCACCCGGACGCCGTCGTCCACGCACTCCGCGACGGCGGGCGCGGTGCCGCCGTGGGCACGCACCTGCACCACACACTCGGTCGGGCCGTCGAGCGAACGTTCGCTCGGCCACACCGGACGGTCGGCGTCGATCGCCGTGACGCCCAGCTTCTCCCCCGAGCCCACCGTGACCGTGCCGGACACCGGCTCCAGGCTGAGCACGTACCGCGGCCGACCGTCGGGTGCGGGCGCCTCGATACCGAGACCCTTGCGCTGCCCGACGGTGAAGCCGTGCACGCCGGTGTGCTCGCCCAGCACCGCGCCGGTCTCGTCATCCACGAGCTGACCCGGATTCGACCCGAGCCGTGACTCAAGGAAGCCCTTGGTGTCGCCATCCGGAATGAAGCAGATGTCGTGACTGTCCGGCTTGCTCGCCACCATCAGCCCGCGCCGTTCCGCCTCGGCGCGCACCTCGGGCTTCTCCGAGTCGCCCAGCGGGAACATCGAGTGCCGCAACTGCTCCGGTGTCAGCGAGGCGAGCACATAGGACTGGTCCTTGCCCGCGTCGGCGCTGCGCCGCAGCTCGGGGACACCGTCGACCATCGTCAGCCGCGCGTAGTGGCCGGTGGCGACCGCGTCGAAGCCGAGCGCCATCGCCTTGTCGAGCAGCGCCTCGAACTTGATCTTCTCGTTGCAGGTCACGCACGGGTTCGGCGTGCGGCCCGCCGCGTACTCGCCAACGAACGTCTCGATGACGTCCTCGCGGAACCGCTCCGCGAAGTCCCACACGTAGAACGGGATGCCCAGCAGGTCCGCGACCCGCCGCGCGTCGCGCGAGTCCTCGATCGTGCAGCATCCGCGCGCGCCCGTGCGCAGCGTGCCCGGCTTGGCCGACAGCGCCAGATGCACCCCGACGACGTCGTGTCCGGCGTCGACCGCCCGCGCCGCCGCGACGGCGGAGTCCACACCGCCGCTCATCGCGGCGAGTACCTTCAGCTTGGTCATGACAACCCCACGGCGTCGCTCTGCTTCCCGGTCAAGCCCGCCTTGCGAGCGCGCGCGACGACCCCGCCGATCTCCGCGAGCAACGCGTCGACGTCTTCCTTGGTCGAGGTGTGGCCGAGCGAGAACCGCAGCGACCCGCGCGCGGACGACTCGTCGACGCCCATCGCGAGCAGCACGTGGCTGGGCTGCGCCACGCCCGCCGTGCAGGCCGATCCGGTGGAGCACTCGATGCCCTTGGCGTCGAGCAGCATCAGCAGGCTGTCGCCTTCGCAGCCGGGGAAGCTGAAGTGCGCGTTGCCCGCGAGCCGCTGGTCGCTGTCGAGCGGCGCGCCGTTCAGCACGGCGTCGTCCACCTGCTCCAGCACCCCGGCCACCAGCGCATTCCGCAGGGCGCTCAGGTCAGCGACCCGGGCGGGGATGTCCGTCGTGGCCTCCTGCACGGCCGTCGCGAAGGCGTGCACGCCGGGGACGTCGAGGGTGCCGGACCGCACGTCGCGCTCCTGGCCGCCGCCGTGCAGCAGCGGCGTGCACTCGACGTCACGGGCCAGCAGCAGCGCGCCGACGCCGTACGGACCGCCGAGCTTGTGGCCGGTCATCGTGAGCGCACTCGCGCCGCTCGCGGCGAAGTCGACGTCGACCGCGCCGACGGCCTGCACCGCGTCGGTGTGCAGCGGGACGTCGTACTCGGCGCAGACCTCCGCGATGGCCGCGATGCGGTTGACGGTGCCGACCTCGTTGTTCGCCCACATGACGGTGGCCAGCGCCACGTCGTCCGGGTTGGTCTCGATCGCGGCGCGGACGTCCTCCGCCCGCACCTGGCCGGTTGCATCGACCGGCAGCCACGTGATGTCGGCGCCCGCGTGCTCGGCGAGCCATTCGACGCTGTCCAGCACGGCGTGGTGCTCAACGGACGACACCAGCACCCTGGTGCGGTCACGGCGTGCCCAGTAGATGCCCTTGACGGCGACGTTGTCGCTTTCGGTGCCGCCACCGGTGAACAAGACCTCGGACGGCCGCGCGCCCAACGCCTCGGCGATGGCCTCGCGGGCCTCCTCCACCCTGCGCCGCGAACGCC
The DNA here is from genome assembly GCA_009377475.1 of Actinophytocola sp. Lineage (GTDB taxonomy): Bacteria > Actinomycetota > Actinomycetes > Mycobacteriales > Pseudonocardiaceae > Haloechinothrix_A. The sequence goes on along the minus strand of WHTY01000003.1, from coordinate 96,228 downwards.
TGCCAGAAGAATGCAACGACGAGGCGTTGCCGGTGTCCGACAGCGCCTCGGTCATCGCCGCAATGGCGCGCGGCGACATCGGTGTCGTCGCCGCGTGGTCAAGGTAGGTCATCGCCCTTCAAGGGTAACCGGGGCGGCGGGACCGGGCCTTCAGCGCACCCGGGCACCCGTCCGCAGCGGCAGCACCCGACGTGCCGAGGCCACCGTGTCGTGCCCGAGGGCAGAGCGCACGGACGTCTCCGCCAGGTGCGCCAGTTCCCGGCGGTCACCCGCGCGACCGGGCGCGATCTCGTCGCAGACGACGACCTCCACCACCAGCCCGCGCAGTCGCAGCACTCGCAACACCGAGGTGAACAACGACTCCGGGCCGAGGAACGACGGGCGCGTCGTCTCGGTGCCGTTGGCGAGGCGGTACCGCAGCGCGATCGGCCGCACCGGCACGCCGCCGTCGATGGCGGCCTGGAACGGCGCGGGCGCGAACGGTCCACTCGCAGCGCCACACCACGTCGTGCCCTCGGCGCAGACGTTGACCAGCGCACCGCCGCGCAGGGCGTCGGTCAGGTCCGCGACCGTGCCCGGCAACGTCGATAGCCGCTCCCGGTCCACAAAAATCGTGCCCGCCCGCGCGATGAGCCCGCCGAGCACGGGCCAGCCCTGGATGTCGGCCTTGGCGACCGAGCGCATCGGCGTCAGGGCGTTGACAGCGGGGATATCGAGCCACGAGATGTGGTTGCTGACCACGAGCACACCCCGGCCACCGGCACGCGCCTCATCGAGCAGGTCGTCGCCGCCACGCACGACGAGCCGCGCCCCGCACGCACGCAGCAGCCGCGCACAGCCGACCCGGACGGCGCGCCGACGCTCGTCACCCGACCGGACCACGACGTGCGCTGCGGCGACGACGAGCGCGATCAGCAGCCGCACCGCACGGAACAGCGTCCGCACGAGCCCGACTCGGGGCGACGACGTGTCGAGACACCCGGCGCTACACGGCGACGTCGGCATCCAAGCGTGCATCTAGCCCGCCCCCAGGAAGAACCGCAGGTAGCGGTCGTTGAGGTGGTGCAGGTCGAGCAGCACGAAGAAGTCCGCGACGCCGAAGTCGGGGTCGTGCGCGGGCGGGCCGCACACCCGCGCGCCCAGCCGCAGGTAACCGCGCAGCAGCGGCGGCAGGATCGGGCGCTCTGGACGTGTGACGTCGCTGGAGTCCCACGGGTTCAGCGGGGTGACGCGGCGGGTGTCGGGCGCGTAGTGCTTGGCGCGCACGGTGTCCCACACGCCTGCCGCGAGCGCGCCGCCGTCGCCGAGCGGCACGGACGCGCACCCGACGAGGTAGCGGTGCCCGGACAGCAGCATGTACCGCGCGATGCCCGCCCACACGAGGCTGACGACGGCGCCGCTGCGGTGGTCCGGGTGCACGCAGGACCGGCCGGTCTCGACCAGGCTGTCCCGCAGCGGGTCGAGGGCGGTGAGGTCGAACTCGGTGTCGGCGTACAGGCCGCCAGCGAACGCGGCACGATCCGGCGGCAGCATCCGATACGTGCCGACGACCTGCTCCGAGACGTCGTCGCGGACGATGAGGTGATCGCAGAAGGTGTCGAACGGGTCGATGTCGAGACCCTCGAACGGGCTGGCCAGCCGGGCGCCCATCTCCCCGGCGAAGACGTGGTGGCGGAGCCGCTGGGCGGCGACGACCTCGTCGCTGCCGCGCGCGACGCGCAGCGAGTAGCGCGGGGACGCGCCCTCGGTGTCATCCGTGCTGGTGAGCAGTAGAGAGGATGTCATGCCCGTAGGTGTACGGGCCGACGATGAACCCCATTTGGTGGCACGAGGGGCGTGCGGTGCACAGCGCGTGAACGTGCGGTGAGGCTCCAGACTGCACGAAGGGCTTCTTACTTGCGTCTGGCGCAAGTAAGAAGCCCTTCGTAGCGACCCAAGCCGGAGCGTCAGCCCTTGCGCTTGGCGACCGCCTCCTGCAACTGCGGGGCGACCTGGAAAAGGTCGCCCACGATGCCGTAGTCGGCGATCTCGAAGATCGGCGCCTCTGCGTCCTTGTTGACCGCGACGATCGTCTTCGACGTCTGCATACCGGCGCGGTGCTGGATGGCGCCCGAGATACCCAGCGCGATGTAGAGCTGCGGCGAGACCGTCTTACCGGTCTGGCCCACCTGGAACTGCGCGGGGTAGTAGCCGGAGTCGACGGCGGCACGCGAGGCACCTACGGCGGCGCCCATCGCGTCCGCGAGGCCCTCGATCACCGAGAACTGCTCGGCGCTGCCGACACCACGACCACCGGAGACGACGACCGACGCCTCGGTCAGCTCCGGCCGGTCACCGCCGACGACCGGCTCGACACCGGTGACCTTGGCGACCTTCGCGGCGTCAACGGCGGGGACGTCGACGCTCTCCTCAGCGGCCGCGCCCTGCGCCTGCTCGGCGTCCACGCCGCCGGGACGCACGGAGATGACCGGTGCGCCCTTGGTCGACTTCGACTTCACGGTGAAGCCGCCACCGAAGATGGACTGCTCGACCGTGCCGTCGCCCTCGACGCCGACGGCGTCCACGAGCAGACCGGAGCCGGTCCGCAGCGCAAGGCGGGCGGACACCTCCTTGCCCTCCGGCGTCGCGGCGACCAGCACCGCGGCGGGCGACGTCTTCTCCGCCAGCGCGGCGAGCACGTCGACCTCCGGCGCGATGTTGTACGTCGCGGCGTCGTCGGACTCGGCGGCGTAGACCTTCGCCGCGCCGAAGGAGGCCAGCGTCTCCTTCGCCTTGCCAGCCGTGCCGGACGCACCGACAACGACCGCCGACGGCTCACCGAGCGCACGAGCCGCGGTCAGCAGTTCGGTGGTGACCTTCTTGACCTCGCCGTCAACGTGGTCGACGAGTACCAGGACTTCAGCCATGGTTGTATTCCTCCTCTTCGCCGCAGCTCGTCAGATAAGTTTCTGGCCGACCAGGTACTCGGCGATCTTCGTGCCGCCGTCGCCGTCGTCCTCGACCTTCTCGCCAGCGCTGCGCGGCGGCTTCGGCGCGGCCTCTGTCACCTTGGACCAGGCGTTGTCGAGGCCGACCTCGCTGGCGTCGACGCCGAGGTCGGCGACGGTCAGCGTCTCGACCGGCTTCTTCTTGGCCGCCATGATGCCCTTGAACGACGGGTAGCGCGGCTCGTTGATCTTCTCCGTGACCGACACGACCGCGGGCAGGTTCGCCTCGAGGTGGGTGATGCCCTCGTCGGCGGTCTCGCGGTCCACCTTGATGGCCGAGCCCTCGACGCTGACGTGGTGCGCGTAGGTCAGCTGCGGCATGCCGAGCAGTTCCGCGAGCAGCGCGGGCACGGCGCCGGCGCCACCGTCTGACGACTCGTTGCCTGCGATGACCAGGTCCACGCCATCGACCTTGCCGATGGCCGCTGCGATGACCTTGGCGGTGGCGAGGATGTCCGAGCCGTGCAGCGACTCGTCGGACACGTGGATGGCCTTGTCCGCGCCCATCGACAGCGCCTTGCGGATGGCGTCGGTGGCACGGTCGGGGCCGACGCAGAGGACGGTGACCTCGCCCTCGCCTGCCTCCTTGATCTTGAGCGCCTCTTCGACGGCGCGCTCGTTGATTTCGTCGAGCACCGCGTCGGCGGACTCGCGATCAAGAGTGTGGTCTCCCTCGGTGAGCTTGCGCTCCGAGTAGGTGTCAGGCACCTGCTTGACCAGGACAACGATGTTGGTCATGGGTCCTCTTCGACCTCCGTATCTCTGCCTCACCCCGGCGTTGCCGGTCGCGCGGCGCTGGTGCTCGTCTCCGCGGCGTCACGCGCTCGCGCACTCAACGTAAGCGCACGTCGGTGAATCCGCTGTCCGGACGCATCGACGACGTCCATTCCTTCGGCCTTACTGACCGGTAGATTAGGCGTCTTTCGCGCGTCGGCAACGCCTGGGTGACAGCTTTCACCTGGATGCGCGTTTTCCTTGGACCATCGTCCAAATAGTTATTAGCACTTTCGTGCAGGTTCTTTACGCCTCACGTCGGCGCACGTCAATCGGTTCTCGTTGACAACCTGACGTGGCGATCGTCACACTGTCCGGGTTGCCGAGCGAGAGGACCGTTCATGGGGCTGGAGACCGCGCACCCGTCACCGTCAGGTTCGACCGCACTCGCCGATCACGCGCTCTCCGCCCAGTTGCTCGCCGCGCACCGCGATGACTCCGCATGGCTGGCCGAGCGCGTCGACGGCTGCGTGCACCCCTGGCTGGACGGCTACACCTGCGCGTACTGCGAGCTGCCGGTGCGCACCGACGGCGACCACCGCCACCCCGGCTACGGCATCGTCGAGCACACCGACGGCCCCGCTGCCGCCCATGACCCGGACGCCCCACTGCGCGTGCTGCACCGGTTCTGTAACCGCATGCGCAAGTGCCACACCACGCCGGGCGACCCCGCCGCTGACGACGTCGAGCACTACGGCATCGCGCTGCGCCGCGCGTGGCTAGGCTGGGCCACGGACCAGTTCGCTCACGGCGTCGAGGAACGCCACTTCGGCGCGAAGCACTACGAGCGCCTGGGCCTGCATCCGGACAAACTGCGCAACCCCGCGCTGTTCCGGAAATACTGGCTCGTACGCAAGATGCGCTGTGCGGCACACGCGATTCATTACTACACCGACCCGCCCCGCGACTGAACGCCCAGTTCGCGGCGGGAGACGACTTCCGCCCGCGAAAGTCACCACTGGTGGTGAGAATGCCGCCGGAGCAGCGGCACCGCCCGTGTCTCACTTCACACAGGCGCCGACGGCGCGCTACGTTGGCGCAATTACAGATCGTGTGATGCGGAGGCGCTGTGCTCATAACGCTGATCCTTGGCCTGCTCATGACCGTTGTCGGTCTGGGCTTCGCGGCCAAGCGCGTGCTGTGGCTGAAGAACCTGATCATGTCCGGCCAGCCAGCCCCAGGCAGGACCGACGGCGCCGGCGAACGTGTCAAGGTGCACCTGCTTGAGGTGTTCGGTCAGCGCAAGCTGCTGAAATGGTCGGTTCCCGGACTGGCACACTTCTTCACCTTCTGGGGCTTCGTCATCCTCGCCACGGTCTACCTCGAGGCCTACGGCGCGCTGTTCGACAAGGGCTTCGCCATCCCGCTGATCGGCGACTGGGCGGCACTCGGCTTCCTGCAGGACTTCATCGCGGTCGCGGTGTTCTTCTCGCTGGTCGTGTTCACCGTGCTCCGGCTGCGGCAGGCGCCGGAACGGCAGCAGCGCGCGTCCCGGTTCTACGGCTCGCACCTCGGCGGCGCGTGGATCACGCTGTTCATGATCTTCAACGTCATCTGGACGATGTTCCTGTTCCGGGGCGCGGCCTCCGCGGCGGGCCACTTCCCGTACGACAGCGGCGCTTTCGTCTCGCTCGGCGTCGGCAACCTGTTGGAGCCGTTGGGCGAAGACGTCAACTTCGTGCTGGACCGCGTCGGTCTGCTCGCCCACATCGGCGTGATGCTCGCGTTCCTGATCTTCGTGCTGCACTCCAAGCACCTGCACATCTTCCTCGCGCCGGTCAACGTCACGGTCAAGCGCATGCCGGACGGCCTCGGCCCGCTGCTGCCGATGGAGTCCGACGGCAAGCCGATCGACTTCGAGGACCCGGACGAGGACGCCATCTTCGGGCGCGGCAAGATCGAGGACTTCACCTGGAAGGGCCTGCTCGACTTCGAGACGTGCACCGAGTGCGGCCGGTGCCAGAGCCAGTGTCCGGCGTGGAACACCGGCAAGCCGCTCTCGCCGAAGCTGGTGATCATGGATCTGCGGGATCACCTCAACGCCAAGGCGCCGTACCTGATCGAGGGCAAGGAGATGCCCGGCACCGACATGCTGGACATGAAGCCCGAGAACCAGGGCAGTCACGCGGTGCCGGAGTCCGGCTTCGAGCGCATCGTGGGATCCGGGCCGGAGCAGGCGGTGCGTCCGCTGGTGGGCACCGCAGAGCAGGGCGGCGTGATCGACCCCGACGTGCTGTGGGCGTGCACGTCGTGTGGCGCGTGCGTCGAGCAGTGCCCTGTCGACATCGAGCACGTCGACCACATCGTCGACATGCGGCGTTACCAGGTCCTGATCGAGTCGGAGTTCCCCAGCGAGCTGGGCACCCTGTTCCGCAATATGGAGAACAAGGGCAACCCGTGGGGGCAGAACAACTCCGAGCGGATGGACTGGGCCAAGGACCTGGACTTCGAGGTCCCGGTGTTGGATGCCGCTGCCGGTGAGTCCTTGGACCCTGACACGGAGTACCTGTTCTGGATCGGCTGCGCTGGCGCGTTCGACGACAACGCGAAGAAGACCGTGCAGGCCACGGCGGAGCTGCTGCACCTGGCGGGCGTGAAGTACACGACGCTCGGCAAAGAGGAGACCTGCACGGGCGACTCCGCGCGCCGGGCTGGCAACGAGTTCCTGTTCCAGATGATGGCGCAGCAGACCGTCGAGATGTTGAACAGCGTGTTCGAGGACCGTGAGCCGGTCAAGCGCAAGATCGTGACGACGTGCCCGCACTGCCTGAACACGCTCGGCAGGGAGTACCCGCAGCTGGAGGGCCACTACGAGGTCGTCCACCACACGCAGTTGCTGAACAAGCTGGTGCGCGACGGCAAGCTCACCCCGGTCAAGCCCGCCGACAACGGCAGCGGACCGTCGGTCACCTATCACGACCCGTGCTACCTGGGCAGGCACAACAAGGTGTACTCCCCGCCGCGCGATCTGATCGAGGCGACCGGCATGAAGCACGCCGAGATGCCCCGGCACGCCGACCGGTCGCTGTGCTGCGGCGCGGGCGGCGCGCGGATGTGGATGGAGGAGCACATCGGCAAGCGCATCAACCTGGAGCGGGTCGACGAGGCGATCGAGACGCTTGGCGCGAACGGCGACGCCGCTGGCACCGTCGCGACCGGCTGCCCGTTCTGCAAGGTGATGGTGTCCGACGGACTCACGCAGCGGTCCAGCGAGAACGTCGGCAGCAACGTCGGCGTCAAGGACGTCTCGCAGCTGCTGCTGGAGTCCGTCAAGCGCGGCGCGACCCCGGCTGCGGCGGCACCCGCCGAGGCGACGTCGTCCGACAGCGAAGACTGAGCATCGCACCGAGCGACGCCCCGTGCCCGGGAAGTCCTGGGCACGCCCCGTGCCCGGGAAGTCCTGGGCATCGGGGCGCTATCGCGTGCACAGACAATCAGAATCTGATAATCTGATCGCATGAAAGAGATGTCGGCCGCCGAGGCGGCGCGCAACTTCTCAGCCGTGCTGAGCGCAGCGGAACACGGCGAGACAGTGCTGGTCACGCGCTCTGGCCGCAGAGCCGCGTTGATCACGCCCGCACCGCGGTCGAGTGGGCGTGCTCTCCGTGCCGTGTTCGAGGACTACCGCACTCACCCGATCGTCGACGATGACTGGACGACCACCATCGACGAAGCACTCACTGCGGTAGACCCCGAAGAGGATGTTGATCCGTGGAACGCCTGATTCTGGATACTGGTGTCCTTGTCGAAGCGGCCCGTGGACGGTTGGCGCTGGACGAGATCTCCGACGAGAGCGATCCAGCCGTGCCCGCCATTGTCATCACCGAATACCTCGTCGGCGTCCAGCTCGACAAAGACCCAGGTCGGTGCGCGGCGAAACGGGACTTTCTCGCGAAAGTCTTGAACGCGATTCCGGTTGAGGACTACACCGTCGGCGTCGCGGAGTCGCACGCTGAGCTGATCGCGAGCACCCGAGCCGAAGGGAAACCGCGCGGTCCGCACGACCTGATCGTCGCGGCTACCGCCCACGCGACGGACCGGACGATTCTCACCACCGACAGCCGTGCCCGATTCGATGCACTGCCCGGAGTGACCGCCCGCGTGGTAACCAGTCGATCTTGAGGCGGTTTGGCGACACGGATCGCCACAACGCCTGATGATCCACACGCTGCGGCGCTGGTACTAGCGCCCGCGCGGGGTCGGGCAGGCTCCGGCCACCGCCCGCCAGACGCCACGTGGCCCGGCCTGCCCCCGAACGCAGGCCGGGCCACGGTGCGCCGGGCGCTATCGCCCGGCGCCCACCAGCTCACGCTCCTCGGACTCCGCCGATGGCCGCAGCTTCTCGCCCTCGATGTCGACCTTGGGCAGGATGCGGTCCAGCCACGCCGGGAGCCACCATGCCCACCGGCCGAGCAGCGTCAGCAGCGACGGAATGATCACCATCCGGACGATGAACGCGTCGAAGAACACGCCCGCCGCGAGCGCGAAGCCCATCGCCCGCGCCGCGATGTCGTCTTCCAACATGAAGGCGCTGAACACCGAGATCATGATGATCGCAGCGGCGGTGACGACGCGAGCGCCGTGGTGGTAGCCGTGCATCATCGCGTCCTTCGGGGACCGGCCGTGCACGTACTCCTCGCGCATCCGCGTCACCAGGAACACCTGGTAGTCCATTGCGAGGCCGAACACGAGCCCGATCAACGTGATCGGCAGGAAGCTGACGATCGGGTGTGGGTCGCTGATCAGGCCGAACGCGCCCTCCTGGAAGATCAGCACGGTTGCTCCGAACGTCGCCGCCATCGACAGCAGGAAGCCGAGCGCTCCCGTCAGCGGCACCAGGATCGAGCGGAACACCAGGATCAGCAGCAGGAACGCCGCGCTCGCGACGATCACCATGTACGGCACGATCGATCCCAGCAGCTTGTCGTCGATGTCCGCGTAGATCGCGGTCGCGCCGGTGACGCCATACGCCATGCCGTACTTCGCCGCGAGCTGTTCCTCGGCATCGCGCGCTTCGGCGACGAGGTCCTTCGTGACCTGGTTGTTCGGCCCATACAGCGGCACGGCCTGGAACATCGCGCCGTCGCCGTTCTCGCTCATGCGCGGGCCGACGACGTAGTCCATGGTGTCGTACGACTCCAGCTCGCTGCGCAAGTCACCCAGCGCACGCTCGCGCAGCCCCTCCGGAGTGTCGCTGAGGTCGACGGCGACCATCAGGACGCCATTGGAGCCCTCGCCGAAGCCCTCGGTGCGCAGCTCGTACGCCTGGCGCACGGTGCTGTCCTCCGGCGCGCTCTCGTCGCCGGGCAGGCCGAGGCTCAGGTTCAGGGCCGGAATGGCCAACAAGCCCAGCACGATCACGCCAGCGGCGAGCGTCAGCGCGGGGGCCTTCGCGATGAGGCGGGCGAACCGCTGGCCGTTGGTGACGTAGCGGTCGTCCTCCGGGTCGTGCTTGGCGACGCCGGGAATCTTCGGCTTGAACAGGAACCGCCCGAACGCCCCGAGCAGCGCTGGCATCAGCGTCAGCGCCACCAGCACGGCGAACGCCGCCGCGAGCGCGCCGCCGAGACCCATGAACGTCAGGAACTCGATGCCGACGACGCTGAGCCCGGACAGCGCGATGATCACCGTCATGCCCGCGAAGACGACGGCGGTGCCCGCGGTGCCGACCGCGCGGCCGGCCGCTTCCTCCGGCGTCGGCGCGGCGTGTAGCTCGTGTTTGAACCGCGAGACGATGAACAGCGCGTAGTCGATGGACAGCGCGATGCCGATCATGGACGCGAGGAACGTCGTGAAGCTCGGAATCTCGATCACCGACGTCCCGATCATGATCGTGGCCGTCGCGGCACCCAGGCCGACGATAGCGGTGATGATCGGCACGAAGGACGCGACGATCGCGCCGAACGCGATGATCATGACGAGGAACGCGACGCCCATGCCGATCAACTCGGCGGTGCCGCCCGGCGCTTCCTGCTGCATCGCGATGGAGCCGCTGATCTCGACCTGGAGCCCGGCGTCGCGGGCGACGTCGGCGACATCGTAGGCGGCGTCCCGGTCGGCCTGCGTGATGTCTTGCCAGTTCTCGATGGTGAACGGGACGTCGAGCATCGCCACACTGTCCGGCCGTTCGTCGGCGAGGACGTTCAACGGCGCGCCGGAGCACCGCGACGTGAACTCCTGGCCCGCGCGATCCGGCGTGAGGCAGCCCATCTCGGCGGCGACGTCGACCGGGTTCGCCAGCGGCGTGCCGTGGTTGACGATGTCCAGGCCGTTCAGCTCACCGACCAGCGCGTCGACGGCCTGCTTGTTCTCCGGGTCGGTGAGCTGTTCCCCCTCGGGCGCTGCGATGACGTAGGTGCCCGTCACGGCGTCGAACTGGAACTGGGCGGACATGCCGGGGAAATGCTCGTCCATGATCTCGGTGGCCCGCTCCGACGGCAGGTCCGGCATGGTGAAGTCGTCCTCCATCGGCTGGGAGACGACGCTGGCCAGCGCGCCGAGGCCAACGAGCACGATGAGCCAGATCGGTAATACGACCCATTTGCGCCGGTAGGCCAGCTTGCCGAACCGGTACAGGTACACGGACACGGGATACTCCTTTTCACAGCCCTCGCAAGGAAAAACCGGATTAACGCGCTCAGACTGGCGGCGATGGGATGTTCAAGGCATCAGGGATGGCCCTGAGATTCACCCCATGTGGAAATCGATCCGGCGCCGCGAGAGTAGGGGAATTGCCCTTACCCGCGTCGCGAAAGCTGAGATGGGCCTGAGAAACCGGGGCGTGATCTCCGCCACCGGATGGCGAGCTGGTCGCCCGCGCTCCGGGCGCCCCGCGCGACACCTCACCGACGTCCGGCGCGCGGGCGCTTCCTACCCGCACGTTAACCTCGCCGATGTGAGTACCGTGCCGACAAGCCGCGCCGCCGCGCTGCACCTGACGGGCGAACGCACCGCGCCCGGCGTCCCGGAGGAGAACTACTGGTTCCGGCGGCACGAAGCGGCGTATCGCGCGTTGCTGCCGTACTGCGCGGACGCGCGCGTGCTGGAGGCGGGCTGCGGTGAGGGCTACGGCGCGGCACTGATCGCCGAGACCGCCACCCGCGTGCTCGCACTGGACTACGACACGCCGTCCACCGAACACATCGCCGCGCGGTATCCGCAGATCGACGTCGCGCGCGGCAACCTCGCCTACCTGCCACTCGCGAACGAAAGCATCGACGTCGTGGCGAACTTCCAGGTCATCGAGCACCTGTGGGACCAGGACGGCTTCCTCGCGGAGTGCTTCCGGGTGCTGCGGCCGGGCGGCAGGCTGCTGTGCACGACGCCGAACCGGCTCACGTTCACGCCGGACTCCGACACCCCGCTGAACCCGTACCACACCCGCGAGCTCTCCCCCGCCGAGCTGGCCGAGTTGCTGCGCGACGCGGGCTTCGACGTCGAACTGCTGCACGGGCTCCACCACGGCGCGGGCGTCCGCGCGCTGGACGAACGCTACGGCGGGATCATCGACGCGCAGCTCGACGTCGTCATGGGGCATCTGCCGGGGACGGCGCCGTGGCCGGAGCACCTGCTGGCCGACGTCGACGCCATCCGGGCGGAGGACTTCGACATCACCGGTGACGACGTCGCTGACGTCGATGCCAGCCTCGATCTCGTCGCGGTCGCGGTGCGGCCATGAGCGAGCACGAGGGCACGTTCTGCCTTGTCCTGCACAGCCACCTGCCCTGGCTGCCGCACCACGGGTCGTGGCCGGTCGGCGAGGAATGGCTCTACCAGGCGTGGGCACACTCCTACCTGCCGGTGGTCGATCTGCTGCGGCGGTTCGCCGACGAGGGCAAGCGGGACGTCCTGACCCTCGGCGTCACGCCGGTGCTCGCCGCGCAGCTCGACGACCCGTACACGCTGCGGGCCTGCCACGACTGGCTGGGCCACTGGCAGCTGCGCGCCGAGCACGCCGCTGACATCTGGCGCGACCCGCTGCTGCGGGACCTGGCCGCCGCCGAGCACCGGCAGGCCACCGACGCGCTGGAGACGTTCGAGACGCAGTGGCGGCACGGCTTCTCCCCGCTGCTTCGCTCACTGGTGGACGACGACGTCATCGAACTGCTCGGCGGGCCGCTGACCCACCCGTTCCAGCCGCTGCTTGAGCCGAGGGTCACCGACTTCGCCCTGCGCGAAGGCCTTGCCGACACCGCGCTGCGCATCGGCACCACGCCCGAGGGAATCTGGGCGCCGGAGTGCGGCTACGCGCCGGGCATGGAGCGGCACTACGCGGCGGCAGGTGTGCGGCGGTTCCTGGTGGACGGCCCGTCGATGCGGGGCGACACGGCGTCGGCGCGCACCGTCGGGGACTCCGACGTCGTGTGCTTCGGCCGCGACCTCGAGGTCACCTATCGGGTGTGGTCACCCAAAGCGGGATATCCCGGCCACGCGCACTACCGCGACTTCCACACCTGGGACCACGACGTCGGTATCAAACCGTCGCGGGTCACCGGAAAGCACATCGAGCCGCGCGACAAGGCGCCGTACGAACCCGAGCTGGCGCAGCAGACGTTGCACACCCACGTGAAGGACTTCGTCGACACCGTCGTGGAGCGACTGCGGTCACTGCGGCAGCAGCACGGGCAGCAGGGGCTGGTCGTCGCGGCGTACGACACCGAGCTGTACGGGCACTGGTGGCACGAGGGCCCGGCGTGGCTGGAGGGCGTGTTGCGGGCGCTACCAGAGGCCGGGGTGCGGGTGACGACGTTGCGCGGCGCGCTGGAAGCCGGACACCTCGGGCCGCGCTACGACCTGCCCGCGTCGTCCTGGGGTTCCGGCAAGGACTGGCGCGTGTGGGACGGCGAGCAGGTGTCGGACATGGTGGCCGACAACGCCGCGCTCCAGCGGGAACTGCTGGACGTCCTCGGCTCCCCGACGCGAGTGCGCTCGGCCGCGCGGGACCAGGCCGTGCGGGAGGCGCTGCTGGCGCTGTCCAGCGACTGGGCGTTCATGGTCACCAAGGACTCCGCCGCCGACTACGCACGCGGCCGGGCGGGTGAGCACCACGCACGGTTCGGCGAGCTGGCGCGGCTGCTGCGCGCGGGCGACCCGGCCGCCACCGCCCGCGCCGCCGCGTTGCGGGCGCAGGACTACCCGTTCGGTCAGCTCGACGCCCGGCGACTCTGAGTCACTGGCCGACGCCGAGGACTTGCCGCAGTCCGCGATCGACCTGCTCCATGAGGCTCGTCGGCAGCTGCCCCACCGGCCGGTCGAGGTCGTCCTTGTTGACGGTCACCAGCGCCGTGACGTTGACCACGGAGTCTTTGGGTAAACCGCTGGCCACTGCAGGGATGAAGACGTTGCCCGGCATCGCCGACAACGCGGTGTTCGACGTCAGCACGGCGACCAACGCGGTCGCCAGCTTGCTGGCGTTGTACGAGTCCGCTTGCACGAGCAGCACGGGACGGCGCTTGGCGGGTCGGCTCCCCTCCGGTTCACCGAGGTCGACCCAGTACACGCCCCCTCGGCGGATCACCAGTCACCCGAAAGCGCGGCGATACTCCGACGTCCCGCAGCCGCTGCGGCATCGTTCGAGTCATCCTCGCCGACGAGCGCGATCGCCTCATTGATCTTCTCGGACAGCTCTTCCGACTCCAGTTCGTCGAGGTAACGCTGCGCCGCCTTGGTGTAGAACTCCGAACGGCTCATGCCGGAGTGAGCGGCGTACTCCTCCACCCGCTCGAACGTCGTGTCCGGTACCGAAATGGCGGTCTTCACACATCGAGTATAACTCGGTATAACCATGGCGGCAATCGCACCAGCCAGCTCGACGCCCGGCGACTCTGAGTCACCGCTCTGGCGCACCGTCCTACTCCCGGGTAGACAGGAGCAGGCCGTGCGCAGGGCCGTTTTCACCAGATGGGAGGATCGACGTCTATGCGCGTGCTGATGATGTCGTGGGAATACCCGCCCGTGGTTGTCGGTGGGCTGTCCCGGCACGTGCACGCGCTCGCCCGACACCTCGCCGCCGACGGCCATGACGTCGTCGTCCTGTGCCGCCATGTGGCGGGCACCGACGGCCAGACGCACCCCACGACCGACCGGGTCGTCGACAGCGTTCGCGTGATCCGCGTGGCCGAGGACCCGATGCATGTCACCTTTGAGCGTGACCTCGTGGCGTGGACGCTCGCGATGGGTCACGCCATGGTGCGGGCAGGCACCGAACTGCTGCGGCAGTGGCAGCCGGACGTCGTCCACGCGCACGATTGGCTGGTCACGCACCCCGCGATCGCGCTGTCCGAGGCCGCTGGCGCGCCGCTGGTCGGCACGGTGCACGCCACCGAGGCGGGCAGGCACTCCGGCTGGCTGTCGCACCCACTGAACCAGCAGGTGCACTCGGTCGAGTGGTGGCTCGCGCAACGCGCGGACGAGTTAATCACCTGTTCAGTCGCGATGCGGGCCGAGGTCGCGCACCTCTTCGACATCGAAGCCGCCAACATCCACGTCATCCACAACGGTATCGAGGAACGCGGCTGGCGCGTCAGCGACGCCGAAATCACGCAGGCCCGCCAACGGCACGGCGCAGACACGCCGCTGCTGCTCTACTTTGGACGGCTGGAGTACGAAAAGGGCGTGCAGGACCTGCTCGCTGCCCTCCCCCGCATCCGCCAGCAGCACCCGGGCACCCGGCTCGTCGTCGCGGGCAAGGGGCGGCACCTCGATCCGCTGATCGAGCAGGCGCGCAAGCTGCGCATCCGGCGCGCGGTGGACTTCACCGGGCACCTGTCCGACCGCGACCTCCGCGCGGTGCTGTCCGCCGCCGACGCCGTGGTGCTTCCCAGCCGGTATGAGCCGTTCGGCATCGTCGCACTGGAGGCCGCTGCGGCCAAAGCGCCGCTGGTCGCGTCCACGGCGGGCGGACTCGGCGAGGTCGTGCTGGACGGCGAGACGGGTCTGGCGTTCGCACCCGGTGACGTCGATGCGCTGGTCACCGCCGTCGGCACCGTGCTCGACGACCGGGACGCCGCCGCCCGCCGCGCCGACGCCGCCGCCGCCCGGCTCGCCGGGTCGTTCAACTGGACCACCATCGCGGAGGAGACCGTCGAGGTCTATCGCCGCGCACGACCGTCCGGCCCGCGCGCCATGGCGCGGCCGAAGATCCCCACCGGCAACGTCTTCGACATCGACGCGTAGCCACCCGATCATGCGACACCGTGGCGACACGTATCGCCAGTACGCCTCATGATCATCGGCGCAGCGTCCGAAGCCCGTGGATCTTGAGCGCTTCTGGTCGTGCGAACAACCACAAACGCTCAAGATCCACGGGCCCGGAACGCCCACACGGCGACCGCTGGGCGCTACCCCGCCGCCAGCACCAGCCGTCTCCCGCGCGGTGGCCTACGGAGCACCTTCACCGAACGCCACCCACGCAAGCGGCTGCCGTCCCGCAACGTGTCCTCGATAGCACGCGCGCGGCGCACGTGGCGTGCGAACGAGCGTGGCGGGTTCACCCGGCCGCGCGCGACCTGCGCACCATAGGCGGCATCGACATCAACACTGATCCACAGCAGCCGCCGCGTACGGCGAGACAGCATCCCGATGACGACCAGCAGCAGTCGGGTGCTGGCGCACGTCGCGGGCAGCAGCGCGAATACCGGGCCGGAGTACCGCAGCGCCATGCGCAGAATCCGGTACCGGTGGACGACGTGCACCAGCGGCCGGTACCAGCGGTACGACAGCCGTTCCGGGACCACTGTGGACAGTCGACATGCGACATGCTCGGAGTCCACAACGACCGCATGCGCTCGATTGTCCGCTTCATGTAGCAAGGTGCTCTTGCCCGCTCCGGGGATGCCCGCCACCACGACCAGGTCGTTTGCCGCGAGCACCAGGCGTAGTGCATTCGAGGGTGCGTAGCTCACCAGTGCGGTCATACCCGCCCCAACGCGCGCTGTCCATCCCCGATTCCTGTCGACCCCACTGTGGAAAATCCCTCCCCTCGCGTCGGCGGCGGGTGATCGCCGACGCGAGTGGGAGGGACGTCTTCAGGTGCCGCGACCGTGCCATACGACGTCCTGAGTGCGGAACACGGCGGCGTGAGTGTCGGACACGGCGGTTAGGTCGTGGTCAGGTACCGGGCGTAGGCACTGGTGGTGAAGAAGCTGGGCAGCTTCTCACCCATCGCCGTCTCGACGACGATCTGCCTGGCGTCGGTGAGCGTGCCGCCAGAGCCGAGGTCGGCCGACACCTTCGCCAGCTCCTCGTCCAGCAGCTCGGTCACCAGCTCGGCGGTGATCGCGGTGCCGTCGGCGAGCTTGGTGCCGTTGTAGATCCACTGCCACACCTGGCAGCGCGCGATCTCAGCGGTCGCGGCGTCCTCCATCAGGCCGAAGATCGCCGCGGCGCCGGTGCCACGCAGCCAGGAGTCGACGTAGCGCAGCGCGACGTTGAGGTTGGCGCGCAGCCCGTCCTCGGTGACGTCGCCGCCGGCGCTGGCCACGTTGAGCAGGTCCGCAGCGGTCACCGAGACGTCGTCCCGCAGCCGGTCGAGCTGGTTCGGCCGCTCGCCGAGCACGCCGTCGAAGACCTCCCGGCACACCGGGACCAGACCCGGGTGCGCGACCCAGGAACCGTCGAAGCCGTCACCGGCCTCGCGCTCCTTGTCCTGCCGCACCTTCTCGAACGCGAGCGCGTTGGCGTCCGGATCCTTACTCGGGATGAACGCCGCCATGCCGCCGATCGCGTGCGCACCGCGCCGGTGGCAGGTACGCACCAGCAGCTCGGTGTAGGCCCGCATGAACGGCACCGTCATGGTGACCTCGGCGCGGTCCGGCAGCACGAAGTCCGCGCCCTGCTTGGCGAAGTTCTTGATCACGCTGAAGATGTAGTCCCAGCGACCCGCGTTGAGGCCAGCGGCGTGCTCGCGCAGTTCGTAGAGGATCTCGTCCATCTCGAACGCGGCGGTGATCGTCTCGATCAGCACCGTGGCGCGGATCGTGCCGCGCGGGATGCCAAGCAGTTCCTGCGCCAGCACGAAGACGTCGTTCCACAGCCGCGCTTCCTCGTGGCTCTCCAGTTTCGGCAGGTAGAAGTACGGGCCGACACCGGCGTCGATGAGCCGCTTGGCGTTGTGGAAGAAGTACACGCCGAAGTCGAACAGCGACGCCGACACGGGACGGCCGTCGATGCGGACGTGCTTTTCCACCAGGTGCCAGCCACGCGGCCGAACGACGATGGTGGCGGGGTCGTCACCGATGGCGTAGTGCTTGCCAGCCTCGGTCGTGAAGTCGATGTCGCGGCCAATGGCGTCGTAGAGGTTGACCTGTCCGTCGACGATGTTCGCCCAGGTCGGCGACGTGGCGTCCTCGAAGTCGGCCAGCCACACCTTCGCGCCGGAGTTCAGGGCGTTGACCGTCATCTTGCGGTCGGTCGGGCCGGTGATCTCGACACGCCGGTCCGCAAGGCCAGCGGCGGCGCCCGCGACGCGCCAGTCGTCCTCGCGGACCGAAGCGGTCTCGGGCAGGAAGTCGAGCTGACGCTCGCCGCTGTTCAGCTCGTCCTTGCGAACGCGGCGGGTGTCGAGCAGCTCACGACGACGTCCGGCGAACTCGTTGTCGAGCCGCGCTACGAACTCCAGCGCCGCCGGGGTGAGGATCTCGTCGGCACGGTCGGACGTCGACGGTGAGACCGCGATTCGGTAACCCAAGCTGGTAGCCATTTGTCGTCCCTTCGAGTTAGACACTGCGGACGCTGGAGTGCGCGCCCCGGGAGCGGGTGGTGCGGGCGACGGGAGGCCGCCCGCACCACGTACCGCTAGCGGGGGATGGGCATCAGAACTGCGCTTCCTCGGTGGAGCCGGTCAGCGCGGTGGTGGAGCTCTCCGGGTTGATCGCGGTCGACACGAAGTCGAACCAGCCGGTGCCAGCCTCGCGCTGGTGCTTGACCGCGGTGAAGCCGCGGTCCTCCGACGCGAACTCGCGCTCCTGGAGGTCGACGTAGGCGGTCATGCCCTCACGGGCGTAGCCGTAGGCCAGGTCGAACATCGAGTAGTTGAGCGCGTGGAAGCCGGCCAGCGTGATGAACTGGAACTTGTAGCCCATGTGGCCCAGTTCGCGCTGGAACTTCGCGATGGTCGCGTCGTCCAGGTTCTTCCGCCAGTTGAACGACGGCGAGCAGTTGTAGGCCAGCATCTGGTCCGGGAACTCGGCCTTGACCGCCTCGGCGAACTCGCGCGCCACCTCGAGGTCCGGCGTGCCGGTCTCCATCCAGATCAGGTCGGAGTACGGCGCGTAGGCCTTCGCCCGCTCGATGCAGGGCTCCATGCCGTTGCGGACCTTGTAGAAGCCCTCGGAGGTGCGCTCCCCGGTGAGGAACTTCGCGTCGCGCTCGTCGACGTCGCTGGTCATCAGCGTGGCGGCCTCGGCGTCGGTGCGCGCGATGACGATGGACGGCACGTCGGAGACGTCGGCCGCGAGGCGGGCAGCGTTCAGCGTGCGGACGTGCTGCTTGGTCGGGACGAGCACCTTGCCACCGAGGTGGCCGCACTTCTTCTCCGACGCGAGCTGGTCCTCCCAGTGCACACCGGCGGCGCCAGCGGCGATCATGCCCTTCATCAGCTCGAACGCGTTGAGCGGGCCACCGAAGCCGGCCTCGGCGTCGGCGACGATCGGCGCGTACCAGTCGATATCGGTGTTGCCCTCGGCGTAGTTGATCTGGTCAGCGCGACCGAGCGCGTTGTTGATGCGGCGCACGACGGCCGGGACCGAGTTCGCCGGGTAGAGGCTCTGGTCCGGGTAGGTCTGGCCAGCCAGGTTGGCGTCGGCGGCGACCTGCCAGCCGGACAGGTAGATGGCCTTCAGACCGGCGCGCACCTGCTGCACCGCCTGGCCACCGGTCAGCGCACCAAGCGAGTGCACGTAGTCCTCGGTGTGCAGCAGGTCCCACAGCTTCTCGGCACCACGGCGAGCGAGCGTGTTCTCCTCGATCACGCTGCCGCGCAGCTTGACGACGTCTTCGGCGCTGTAGGAGCGCTCGATGCCCTTCCAGCGCGGGTTGGTCTCCCACTCCTTGGCGAGCTCGGCGGCTGCCTGCTCACGCGACTTGGTCGTGTCCGTCATCCGGTCTCCAGTGTTCGTGTCAGTGAGCTTGGCGCGGGGTGCGCAGACGCGGACCAAGCTCAAAGTTTGCAAAGGTTGCTATCCCGCATCTGCTTGCCATGACCATTACATAAGCAGCGAAAACCGCGCTACCAAGCGAATTTGCAAATTTCTGTGAACGATCGGTAGCATATTGCAAAGGCTGCGAAGACCACCTACGCGACGCTGATCAAAACGACGGCGAAACGCAGGATTAACCTGAAGAAACTCCGGGTAGAAAGGCCCTTCATGGAGAAAACCTTCGCCGGGGCGAAGCTCAGGCACCTCCGCGAGAGCCGCCAGATGAGTCAAGCGGATCTCGCGAGAGTGTTGGAGATCTCACCCAGCTACCTCAACCAGATCGAGCACAACGCGAGGCCGCTCACCGTCCCGGTGCTGTTGCGCATCACGCAAGCATTCGGGGTGGACGCCGAGTTCTTCGCCAGCAACGACATCGCCCGGCTGGTGGCCGACGTCCGCGAGGCGCTGCTGGACGACGCCGTGGACGCCGACATCGGCACCGGCGAGCTGAACGACCTGGCCACGAACCTGCCCGGCGTGGCGACGGCGCTGGTCAAGCTGCATCGGCGCTACCGCGACGCGGTAGAGAACACGGCCGCGCTGGTCACCGAGGACGGCAGGGGCACCCACGGCAGCACCGCCGCTCCCCTGCCGCACGAGGAGGTCCGCGACTTCTTCTACGAGCGGGAGAACTACGTCGCCGAGCTGGACGAACGCGCCGAGCGGATGTCGCTGGACATGAACCTGCGCCGTGGCGACCTTCGCAACGCGCTGCGGGAGAAGCTCGCCGACGTCTACGGCGTCATCGCCACCACCGAGGGCATCGACGAACGCACCGGCGAGCAGCACCGCTACGAGCAGGACGCGAAGGTGCTCCGCATGGCACCGAGCCTGCGGGTGGGCCAGCAGGCGTTCCGGATGGCGTCGCAGATCGCGCTGCTCGAGTACTCCGAGCTGATCAACGAGCTGGCCGACTCCTGGGCGTTCTCCGGTTCGGCCGCGCGGTCGCTGGCGCGGGTCGGGCTGGCGAACTACTTCGCGGGCGCGCTGATCCTGCCCTACACCGCGCTCCACACCACCGCCGAGCGCTACCGCTACGACATCGAGCGGCTGTGCGACCACTTCGGAGTCGGGTTCGAGACGGTGTGCCACCGGCTGTCGACGTTGCAGCGGCCGAAGCAGCGCGGCGTGCCGTTCTCGTTCGTGCGGGTCGACCGGGCTGGCAACATGTCGAAGCGGCAGTCGGCAGCCGGGTTCCACTTCTCGCGAGTGGGCGGCTCGTGCCCGCTGTGGAACATCTACGAGGCGTTCGCCTCGCCGGGCAAGATCCTCACCCAAGTCGCCGAGATGCCGGATGGCAAGAAATATTTCTGGGTGGCGCGCACGGTCTCCCGCAACATCGGCGGCTACGGCAAGCCAGGCAAGATCTTCTCGGTCGGCCTCGGCTGCGAGCTGCGGCATGCCCGCAGGCTGGTGTACTCCACCGGGCTCGACCTGGACGACAGCTCGGCCGCGACGCCGATCGGCATGGGTTGCAAAGTCTGCGAACGCCAGGCGTGCCCGCAACGGGCGTTCCCGACGATCGGCAAGCAGCTCACCGTGGACGAGAACACGTCGACGTTCGTGCCGTACCCGGCGGTGCCGAAGGAGGAGTAAGCAGTGGATCTTGAGGCGTTGTGGTCGCTATAATGACCACAACGTCTACAGGCTCAGTGCTCGTCAGTGTTCTTCCAAGGTCTGCTGCAGCGCGGCGTTGGCCTTGCGCGCCATGTCCGCCACGGCTTCCCGGCGCGCCCGGTCCGCCTCGTACGCGGCCTGCCGGTCGCGGACGACCTTCGCCGGGATGCCCGCCGCGACCCCATAGTCAGGGACGTCGCCCTTGACCACGGCGTGCGCGCCGAGCACGCAGCCGCGCCCGACCCGGGTGCCCTTGGTGACGGTGACCTTGGTGCAGATCCAGGTGTCCGGGCCGATCCGCACCGGCGCCTTGATGATGCCCTGGTCCTTGATCGGCAGGGTGATGTCGGTGGTGACGTGGTCAAAGTCGCAGATGTAGACCCAGTCGGCCACCAGCGTCGCCGCGCCCATCTCGATGTCGAGATAGCAGTTGATGACGTTCTGCCGTCCGAACACGGCTTTGTCGCCGATCCGCAAGGAGCCCTCGTGGCAGCGGATGGCGTTGCCGTCGCCGATGTGCACCCAGCGGCCGATCTCCAGCCGCCCGTAGCCGGGACGGGCGTGCAGCTCGACGTCTTTGCCGAGGAACACCATGCCGCGCAGGATCACGTGCGGGTTGGTGATGCGGAACTTGAGCAGCCGCCAGTAGCGGACCAGGTACCAGGGCGTGTACGCGCGGTTGCGCAACACCCAGCGCAGGGAATCCCTGCTCAGGAACTTCGCCTGGCGCGGATCGTTGCGGTTGTCCCGCCATGCTTTGACCCGGTGCGCGACCGGTGAACCCCACATCGATGTCACGATTGCACGGTATCCGACGTGGTCAGGGGCTCGCTGACTCGCCCGGCCTCGAGCATCGGCTGGCGCGCCAGCGGACCCGAGCAGTGCGATGGCAGGATCGCGGGCATGACGAGGCTGATCATCGACACCGACCCGGGCGTTGACGACGCCATCGCGATCGCCATCGCCGCGCTGCACCCCGGCACCGACCTGCTGGGGGTGACGACGGTGTTCGGCAACGTCGGGCTGGACAAGACCACCCGCAACGCGCTGCGCATCCTGGAGCTGTGCGAGCGCGGCGACGTCCCGGTCGCGGCGGGCGCGGCCATGCCGCTAGTCCATCCGCAGGCGCGGCGGGACAGCTCGGCGCACGGCGACGACGGCCTGTCCGGGCACGCGGACGTGCTGCCTCCGGTATCGCGGGAGGTGGTCGCTGGTGGCGCGGTCGGGCTCATGGCGTCGTTGCTGGAGCGGGCCGACGGGCCGGTCACGATCGCGCCGATCGGCCCGCTGACCAACATCGCGGCGCTGCTCGCGGCGTATCCGCACCTCAAGCCGAAGATCGAACGTCTGGTGATCATGGGCGGCGCGCTGGAAGGCGGCAACGTCTCCGCGCGGGCCGAGTTCAACGTCTGGAGCGACCCGGAGGCGGCGCGCCGGGTGTTGGTCGCCGACGACGTCCCGAGCGTGTTGGTGCCGCTGGACCTGACGTACCGCTGCGCCGTCGACACCGAATGGCTGGCGCAGCTGGCCGCGTCCGGGCGCGTGGGCGAGGCACTGCATGCGCTGACGCCGGAGTACGTCCGGCACTACACGGGTGCGCTGGGCTGGCCGGGGATGGTGGTACACGACGCGGTGGCCATCGTCGAGGCGATCACGCCGGGGACGCTGGTGACGGAGTCGTGGCCGCTGGACGTCGAGTGCTCGTTCGGGCCGTCTCGCGGCGCGGTGATCGCGGACCGTCGCAGGCAGGCGCAGATCGACGACACGGTGCCGCTCGACGTGCGAGGCCGGGTGGATGTCGCGGTCGACACCGACATCGATCGACTGCGAGCGCTACTCCTGAAGGGAATACAAGGGAAGATGAACGCATGAGCGACCGGCGACTGGTGATTCTGCGGCATTCCAAAGCCGCCTCGCCCGAAGGCGTGCCCGACATCGAACGACCGCTCGCGGAGCGCGGTGAGCGTAATGCCCCGGCCGTCGGGCGGTGGCTCGCGGACAACCTGGGCACCATCGACATGGCGCTGTGCTCCCCCGCGGCCCGTGCGCGCGAGACGTGGACGTTGGCGGCCGGTGAGCTGGCCGCCACGCCGGACACGCGCTATGACGAGCGGATCTACGAGGCTTCCTCCGGCGACCTGTTGGCCGTCGTGCAGGACATCGAGGACGACGTCGATACGGCGGTGCTGGTCGGGCACAACCCCGGGGTGTCGCAGCTGGTCACGGCGTTGTCCGGGGAGCGGGCGGAGCTGAGCACGTCGGGGATCGCGGTGCTGACGTGGTCGGGCGCGTGGTCCGACGCGGGAAGCGTGCCGGTGACGTTGGCGGAGACGGCGAAGCCTCGGGGTTAACGGGTGCCCAGGGTGTCGAGGAAGTTCAGCACCCGCGTCAGCGCCAGGTCTGCGGCTTCGTGGTCGTAAGCCATGAGCCAAGTATCCACGCGGCACCGACAATTTCGGCGCAGCTCATAACAGCAGCAGCGTCGGGACGACGACCAGCGCCACGGCGGCACACCGCACAGGCGCGCGGACGCGATGCGCCAAATCAGGGCAGGGAACCTGTAGTATCATCATTACTACGGGAAAGGAGCAAGTCATGGCATTCGATGCGGGCGACGTCGCGCGGGCTCTAGAGCAGTTGGACGAGGCGCGCGAGTCCGTGGTCACCTCCGTGCGGGTGCCGCAAGGGTTGCGTCATGCGGCAACGGTCTTGCAGGACGCTGGGCTGGTGTCGTCGTGGAACGAGTTGCTTGTCCAGGGCGCCCGCGACCGCATCGAGGCCATCGCCCACCGTGCTGGGCTCGACGCCCACTATGCCGACCATCCCGAGGCGCGGCCTGCGGTCGGTGAGGTCGCGCTCGCTTTGGCGCGGATGGACGCCAGTGAACTTGCCAACCGGCCGGACGTGATCGAGCAAGCGGCGACCGAGTTGACACGTATCCGTCCTGACGCGACCGCCGACGACGTGCTCACCTACGCAACGGCGTTGCTTGCCCATCAGCCGGCGGCTTGATGGGCAAGCCCGCAGCCACCGTGGTGCTCGACAATGAGGCGGTCGCTGCGCTCGCCAACCCTCGACACCCCAAGCATCGGACGCTACTCACCTACGTGGAAGGGATCGCGCAACGGCGCGCGCGTCACCCGTCGCAGCGAATTCTGGTCCCGGTCGCCGTCCGCATCGAGGCGGGCTGGGACCGCACCAGCCGGAAAGCCGCGGTGATCAATCGGGTATCCGGTGCTCGCGACGTCGCGCTGACCGGCGAAGCCGCCAACTCCGCACAGCGCCTGCGCGCCGCGACCGGCGTGTCGGTCGTGGATGCCACCGTGGGGGAAGCGGCCGAAGCCGCACCCAAGCCGGTCGTGATCCTGACATCCGACGTCGACGACATGCGTGCACTGGCGTCGCGAATCTCGGGCGAGGTGCGCGTCGAGCGGGTTTAGGCGCCGCTCACAACAACAGCAACGTCGGGACCACGACCAGCGCCACCGCCGCGCCCCGCACCGCGAACCGCGCTGAGCGCGGCAGTGGCTCTGGCGGGGACTCGATCCGCAGCAACCGCTCGCCCATCGACGCCGAGAACTGCGTCAGCGCGGCGGACTCCGCGCCACCCGCGACCGAACGCAACGCCCCCGCCAGCTCAGCCGACCCGACCTCGCCCGCCGCGACGTCGTCGGCACGCATCTCGATCAGCCGCGCGACGGCGCGTTGCGCGGCACGCATCCCCGGTACCCAGCGCGCGGTCGCGCCCCAGGCGACGAACGGCAACACCACGACGTCGTGCCGCTCGCGTAGGTGCGCGCGTTCGTGCGCGAGGACAGCGTCCAGTTCGGACTGCGCCAACGTCGACACCGCCCCCGCGCTGACGACCAGTCGCGAGCGCGGACCTGGCAGGCAGTAGGCCACCGGAACCGGGTGATCGAGCACGTGCGCTCCGGACGCGCTCGGCCACGGCGTCGCGAGGACGTCCAGCAAATCGCGATGCTTGCGCCGCGCCCGCAGCGTGCGGGTGGTGATCAGCGCGAGCACCCCGAGCAACCACGCGGCGACCAGCAGTGTCACCGCGAGGACGACGTCGTGCAGGAGCCCGAGGTCGTGGAGCTGGCCGTCGAGGATCGCACGGCCTGCGGCCAGCAGCCCGTCGCCGAGCGGCGCGAGACCGAACGTGACACCCGCCCCGAGCAGCGACAACCCGCCAGCCAGGCCGATCGCCTGCCAGAGAATCAGCGCGCCGACCGGGTCACGCTCGGTCCACGACGCGGCGGCGAGCCAGCGACTGACCGGCTCAGCCAGGGCGATCCCGAGCACAAGGAGGATCGGCCAGGCGTTATGCATCTCAGGTCACTTCAGCAGGTCGCGCAGCGTGGAGCGGTCGTCGGGCGGCACCGAGCCGAGGAAGCTCGCCAACGCGGCGTTCCGGTCCGGGGCGGCGTCGAGGACGTCGCGCATCAGCTCGGCGATGTGGTCCTCGCGGCTGGCGGTCGGCCGGTAGCGGTGCGCGCGGCCGTCCTTCGCGCGGGCCACCAGGCCCTTGCGCTCCAGACGTCCCAGCACGGTCAGCACCGTCGTCGTGGCCAGCGCACGCTCGGCCAACGCGTCCTGCACGTCGCGGGCGGTCATCGGCTCGGACGCACCCCACAGCGCGTCCATGATCGCGCGTTCTAGATCTCCCAAAGGCGCCACGCAACTTATTCTACATCACGTAGAAATTCTACGTCGTGTAGAAGTACGGTGGTGTCATGCTGGATGATCTGACCGCCGCCAGGGAACAGATGGCGTTCTCGCTCGGGTTCCACATCATCTTCGCGGTGCTCGGGGTCGGGATGCCGTGGCTGATGCAGTGGGCGGAATGGCGCGGCTTACGCACCGGCGATGGCCGCTGGACGGCGTTGGCGCGGCGCTGGTCGAAGGCAGTCGCGGTGCTGTTCGCGGTCGGCGCGGTGTCCGGGACGGTGCTGTCGGTCGAGTTCGGAATTCTCTGGCCGGAGTTCATGGCGCGGTTCGGCTCGGCGTTCGGGATCTCGTTCACGCTGGAGTCCTTCGCGTTCTTCCTGGAAGCGATCTTCCTCGCGCTCTACCTCTACGGCTGGGACCGGCTCAGCCCCCGCGCGCACTTGCTGTGCGGCATCCCGGTCGCGGTGTCCGGTGTGGCCTCGGCGCTGTTCGTGACCACGGCCAACGCCTGGATGAACGGACCCGTCGGTCTGGTCGAAGGCCCGGACGGCGAGCTGGTCTCGACCGAACCACTCGGCCCGTTCCTCGCACCCACCACTGGGCCGCAGGTGGTGCACATGGTGATCGCGGCGTTCCTGTGCACCGGGCTGGCGGTCGCGGCGGTGTACGCGGTGGCGATGCTGCGCGACCCGGCCAAACGGGACGGCTACCACCGGCGCGGGTTCGCGGCGGGCGCCGTGATGGGACTCGGCCTCGCGGTGCCGCAAGCACTGGTCGGCGACTGGGCGTCGCGCGTGGTGGCCGAGTACCAGCCCGCGAAGTTCGCCGCGATGGAAGGGCTGGAGGAGACCACGGACGGCGCGCCGTTTTCCGTTGGCCCGTGGGAGATCCCGAACCTGCTGTCGCTGCTGCTGAAGTTCGATCCGAACGCGCGCATCGCCGGGTTGGACGTCGTCCCGCCCGCCGACCGGCCACCCGCCGGGATCACGCACCTGGCGTTCCAGGTGATGATTGGCATCGGCGTCGCGCTGATCGCGCTCGGCGCCTACGCGGCGTGGACGTGGTACCGCGACCGGAAACGCGGCGCACGGCCCACCGACCGACGCGGGCTGCTCATCGCGATTGCCGTGGCGGGTCCGCTGCCGTTCGTGGCGCTGATCGCGGGGTGGATCGTCACCGAGGTCGGTAGACAGCCGTGGATCGTCTACCAGGTGATGCGGACACCGGAGGCGCTGACCAGCCAGACCGGGCTTGAGACGTACTTCTACGTGACCATCGTCGTCTACCTGGCGTTGTCGGTGGCGCTGGTGGCGATCCTGCGCCGGATCGCGGCCGGGCCGCATCCCGCGCCCGATCGCGTGCTGGAAGGGAGTGCGGTATGACCACATCGGACGTTTTGGCGCTGCTGGTCCTGGCCGGGCTGACCGCCTACACCGTGCTGGGCGGAGCGGATTTCGGCGCGGGAGTGTGGGACCTGACGCGCGACCGGCGGCAGCGCGACCTCGTCGTCCGCGCGATGGGGCCGGTGTGGGAGGCCAACCATGTGTGGCTGATCTTCGTACTGATCGCGTTGTTCTCCGGGTTCCCCGGAGCGTTCGCGGCGTTGTCGCGGTCGCTGACCGGGCCATTGTCGATCGCGCTGCTCGGCATCGTGCTGCGTGGGGCGGCGTTCGCGTTCCGGCAGTACGGCGCGCCGCACGGTGGGCCGCCGGTGCGCGGGACGGCATTGTGGGGCCGGGTGTTCGCGGTGTCGTCGTTGATCACGCCGTTCGCGTTCGGCGCGGCGGCGGGCGGCATCACCAGCGGCACGCTGCGCGCCGACGGTTCGGCGGGGTTCCTCGCGCCGTTCCTGGAGCCGTTGCCGCTGGTCGCCGGGCTGCTGGCGGTCGCGGCGTGCGCGTTCATCGCGGCGGTGTATCTGACCACGGACGCCGCCCGCGCCGAGCCTGGACTCGTGGCGCGGCTGCGCGTGCGGGCGTTGGCGAGCGGTGCGGTCGCCGGCGCGTTGGCACTGCTGGCACTGCCGTTGCTGCCCGAGGCGTTCCGCAACCAACTGCCGTGGCTTGCGGTGACCGTGAGCGTCGTCAGTGGTGCGCTTGCGCTGGAACTGATGCGGCGCGGGCAGTTCGTGCTCGCGCGGGTGGCGGCTGCGGGTGCACCGGCCGCGCTGCTGACGGGCTGGGCGGTGGCGCTGTATCCGTGGGCGCTGCCCGGCGTGACGGCGTTGTCCCCCGCGCCATCGACCACCGCGGGGCTGATCGTTGGCGTGCTGACCGTCGGACTGCTGCTGGTGATCCCGAGCTACGTGTTCATGATCCGGGTGTTGCGAGCACCGGTTGAGCGTGCAAGGAGTTGATCTCGAACTCCCTGCCGATATGCCCACCCCGATCCGATCGAATCGGACGTCGATGTGGACATACCGGCAGGGTTCCGGCGCGCTACGACTCCAAGCCGCGCAGCCACTCCTCCAAATGCGGACACTGGGCGCGAAGCTCATCCAGTCCCAGTTCAGCGATCGCCAAGGGACCGTCGATGGTCTTCACATATCCGGGACTGTGACGCTCAAGCCGCTTCGACGGCGCGGTGTTCGGCCCGTCATTGACCAGCTCAGGGCCGCCAGACGCTGCGACATCCTTCTGCATCAGCCTGGTGACCGCTTTGTCACCAAGCACCTCACCAAGTTCGGTGCACGCGGCGTAGACCCACGCCTCTGTTTCGTGCAGTACCAGGTGCGGCACGAGACGTCGATCAGCGAAACGCTGACGCAGCGCTCGCTCGACGTGCCTCACGCAATCAACGGGCGCCGTACCGGGGCGGTCCCGCATTCCTGGTGCCTCAAGCGGAAACCCGTAGTAATCGAACATCGTGGTGAGTACACCGATGCTGGAGTCGCGCAGCAGCAACCGGATTTCGCGCTCGAGTTGCCGCCATCCCGTCACGCCACCTTTGTGCGCCGACGCTCCCGCAGGCCGTTTGGTCTTGACGATCGAGTGAGTGACAAACCAACCGTGAGCAGCGAGATGCGGCTCGAAGACGTCGCGAACGAGCGTTTCCTCGGTCTGTCCTTCCACAAGGATGTGCAGCCGCCCGCGACGGTCAGCCATCGGTTTCCGCGCTGCCAGGACGACCGCCAAGAAGATTCTTTTCCCACAGTTCGCCCAGTGAGTACTCGTCGAGCCATGCCTGGAGGTGCGCTGGATCCGGCCGCTCGAAAGTCGATGCCCCACCCTTTCGCTCAACGACGATCAGGTTCTCGATAGCGAACTGGTTCATCAACGTCACCGACTGCGTGGCGATCAGCACTTGGCTTCGAGTCGACGCTTGGTGCAGCAGCCCGGCGAGTTGCACGATCGCGTACGGGTGGAGCCCCAACTCCGGTTCATCGAGCACCACCAGAGCGGGCAATGTCGGGCTGAGCAACAGTGTCACCAAACACACGAAACGCAGCGTGCCATCCGACATCTGATTAGCGGAGAACACGGCATCCGAGTCAACCTGTCGCCACCGAAGCCTGATGTGGTCTCCGGCTTCGGGTTGCAAGACGAAGTCTCGGAAAAAGGGAGCCACTTGACGGATGGCGCCCACGATCCGCCGATACGCTGCCGGATCGTTGGCCTGCAAGTTGAGCAGTACAGCTGCGAGGTTGCCCGCGTCCTGACGGAGTGCGATGTTGTCCGCTGTGGACACCATCTGCTTGACGGGCGCGTCCGCACTCGTGTCGTGGAAATGGAAGACGCGACAGCCTTTTAGTAGCTCAACAACGTGAGAAGCAGGGGATGGATCGCCACGCTCCGCGACGACGTCATGGAGCCGAGTCTCCCTATGCCCGCGACCAATGGAACTGGTCCACGGAGTTGAATGATCCGGCCCGTGGTAGCTGATTGATTCCTCAGCAAAAATCAGCTCATCGCGGGAACCTGCCCGGAGAGCCGCTTGGTAACTATTAGGCGGCGCGGCCAGGGAAACGGTGATCTGGGTCGATCCCCCCGCGTTCAATAACGACGAGGCCCCGCCGCTCATACCCACAAAGAAGCCGAGGTCGCCGTCAACAATTCGACCGAGCAGTCCTAATGCCTGTACGAAGTTGCTTTTTCCCGCACCATTGGCGCCAACAAGCACATTCAACGAACTGAGCTCAACCGTGGCCGATTGGATCGAGGTGAAGCCCTCTACCTCGATCCGGTCAAGTCGCTTCCCAGGCACGGGTCCACTCTACGGGTCAAGACCGCCGGGCTGCGCCTCCGACTCGCGCAGCAGCTCCTGGACCGGCGTGTCAGCGTCAATCGCAACCCCGAGCGCGCGGGCGTTGCTCTCGATCAGCGCGAGGATCGAGTCGCTCAGCCTGCCGACGACCTCGGCAGGAGCGACGACGGAGTCAGGATCGCTGCGCCACGCGTTGACCACCCCGTCGACCAGGCCGATCACCCCGTACGCCATCGGCCTCGCGAACGAGGTGTCTTTCCCGAAATGCGCGAGCGCCGTCGTGAACAGCGCCGCGAGCTGCGCCGCGATGGCGTTCCGCGCGCCGCTGACGACCGGCGAGCCAGTAACGCGCTCGTGGTGACGTCCGGCGCCAAGGAAGTGGTGCAGCCGTGGATGCTGGTCCACCCAGGCCAGGTAGGTGCCCACGGCGTGCCGGACGGCGTCGGCGACCGTGCCATCGGGACGCAGCGCGGGCTCGAGTTCGGCCAGCAGTTGCTCGATGATGCGTGCCCTGATCTGTTCGTCCAGGTCGCTGCGCCCGTGGAAGTGCCGGTACACCACCGGCCTCGGCAGCCCCAGCTCATCGGCGATCTGCTTGACCGTCACCTCGATGCCATGCCGCTCGATCGCGTCGATCGCGGCGTCGAGCACATCCAGCCTGCGCTGCGCTTTGTGCTCGTCCCACCTGCTGGTGCGGCCGTCGGCGCCGCGTTCGGTCACGTCCGACACACCGAGCACGATACCGCCATGGACTTGCCTGTGACACGACGTCTCACTTAATGTATGTGTGACACGTAGTAATAGATACCTACGGTGGGAGCAAAGGAGCTCGGACATGGCGGAGAAGCTCGGCGTCCATCCGCGCGACGAGGTCGCGAAACGGCTGCTCGACGGCTCGGTCAAACGGTCCTACGACCCGATCGTCGACATGGACTGGGACGCGCCGCTCGATCCGGACAAGCTGTTCCTGCCTGCCGAGGTGATCTCGCTGTACGGCACGCCGATATGGCAGCGGATGTCGCACGAAGAGCGCCGGGAGCTGTCCCGCCAGGAGCTCGCCAACGTCCTCAGCGCCGGGATCTGGTTCGAGAACGTCCTCAACCGCATGCTGCTGCGCGAACTCATCAACGAGAACCCCACCAGCACGCACTCCCACTACACGCTCACCGAAATGGGTGACGAGTGCCGGCACATGGTGATGTTCGGCAAGGTCATCGACCGGGTTGGCGCCCGGCCGTACTGGCCGAAAGGCCTCGCCGTCGTCTTCGTCAAGGTGCTGCCGTTCGTCATGCGCAGGTCAATGGTCTGGACGGGGGCATTGCTCGGCGAGGAGATCTTCGACGCGCTGCAACGGCGCGTCATGTCCGACCCCGAGCTACAACCGCTGGTCGCGCGCCTCATGCGAATCCACGTCACCGAGGAAGCCCGCCACATCCGGTTCGCCCGCGAGGCCATCGCCCGCGACGTCCGCACGCTGCCCTGGTGGGAACGTCGTTACGTCCAGGTGCTCACCGCGATCGCCGCGCCGCTGTTCGCCGACCTGTTCACCAACCGGCACATGTACGTCCGTGCCGGACTCGACGGTCACGAGGCCAAGCGCCAGGCGATGACCAACCCGCACTTCCGCCAGGCCCGTCAGACCGGCGCGGCGGGGCTGGCCGCGTTCCTCGACGACGTCGGCCTCATGGGACGGCTCACTAAAGCGTCGTGGCGGCACTGGGGGTTCCTGGCGTGAGCGAGGATTACCGCGGCCCCGCCACCCTGACCTGCGGCGATACCCGCATCCCCGTGACCGTGGTACTCGCCGGACACCGAGAACCGCTGGACGGCAAGTACCACTGGTACGGCCGGGTCAACGCCGACGCTCGCGTGCGATCGCTCAAGGAGTCGGGGCACTCGGACGTGACTGTGACGCTGTTAGACGGCGATCCCGCACCCGCCCGACTCGGCGAGATCGACCCGTGGGGGCACGTGCGCGTCACCGGCGTCGGCACGCCGCCGTTCCCGCTGGAGACGTTGGAAGACATCGAGAGCTCGCTCGGGTAGTCGTCACGGGATCCGCTTGGCCTCGCACAGAAACGCCATCGGACTCCGGCCGATGCGCGTCAGCACCACGCTCAGCTCGCCGGAGCCGCGCAGCTTCAACCGGGGCCGCAGCGCGTTCGGGTCGACGTCGAGGCCGCGCACCAGGATCTCCACCCTGCCGACGTCGAGTTCCCGCAGCCGCGACCGCAGCTCCTTCTCCCGGTACGGTCCGAACTCCCGCACGTGGAACGCGCGGACGCCGGGCGGTGGCTCGTCGCCGGTCAGGTACGCGATGCGCTCGTCCAGCTGCCACAGCTCGTGCCGCGCCGCATAGTGGCGCACCAGCCCTGCCCGCACGACCGCGCCGTCCGGGTCGATCAGCCACTCCCCCGGCTCGCCGACGTCGCAGTCGTCCGGCTCGGCGTCGGTGATGCTCCAGCCCTCGCCCGTGCTGCGGAGCACGCTCGCTCGACGTCCCGCCGAGGCGACTGACCCCGCCCATAGGCACGCCTCGCGCACCTGCCCGTCGAGCGACACCACCTCGAACTCGTCCGCCCACGGCGCGGCGTCCCGGTCGAGACCCGGCGCGCATTTCACCGCGAGATCGCGTTCCCGGTACGCGTCGGCCAGCGCGTCGAGCGGTGGCTGGAAGTCGTCCGGTCGCCAGCGCCTGCGGCCCCGTGCGTCACGGCGAGCGGGGTCGGCGACGACGACGGCGTCGCGAGTCACCGGCCGCAACGCGTCCGCGCGTACCAGTGCGGGGGCGACGTCCGCGCGTTCGCAGTTGTGCCGGGCCATGGCGAGCCGGACCTCGTCCAGATCGGAGCCCACGCACCGTCGCGCCGTCGCCGCGATGGGCACGAGGTCCGCGCCGATGGAACACGTGACGTCGTGGACATCGCGCCCGGCGAGCCGCTGCGCGCGGTGCCGGGCGACGGCGGTGGGACTCGCCTGCTGCAACGCGTCGTCAGTGAACAACCAGTCGTCCGCCGCGTCCAGCTTGGACGCCGCCTTGCGCCGCAGCAGCACGGTTTCCAGCACGGCGGCGGCGCGGTCCTCGCCGACCAGCTCCCGAGCGCGCCGGACGTCGCGCAGCCGCGTCGCGTCGGTCAGCGCCAGGTCGGCGCAGGCGGCGACGGCGTCGGCTCCCGCCGTCGAGCGCAGGAACGCGACGTCGTCCATGGTGAAGGCATACCCCACGCGGCAGACGCTACCGGGCAGATACCGGCCGAGCAGGGCGCGGTCCGGAAGGGCAGCCATGACCGACTTCGCCAGGCAAATGGTCACGAGAAACGGACATTCAGCAGCAAGTCCGGCGCGGAACGCGCAATATGCCTGGCGAAGCATCACGTGGTGGACGCTCGGGGTGGCCACGGCACCGGCCACACTGCGACGACGTCCGCCGCAATACGAGGCTGTCGCCAACCACCCGAACTACGCTAATATCTTAGCGAGTGCATTCTTACTCATAAACAAGCTAGGGGAACACCATGGCACGACGCGGGACGCCACAGCCGGACGCGGTCGACCTGATGCTGGAGCAGTGGCGCCGCGAGCGCCCGGACGTCGACACCTCGCCGCTGGGCGTGTTCGGCAGGCTGCACCGCTCCTTCAACCGATACCAGAGTCAGCTCACCAAGCTCTTCGACAGCTACGACCTGAGCATGGCCGGGTTCGGCCTGCTGGCCGCGCTGCGCAGGCTCGGCGCGCCGTATCGCTGCACGGCGGGCCAGCTCGCGGACACCATCCTGCTCTCCACCGGCGGCATCACCCAGCGCGTCGACAAGCTGGAGACGGCGGGCCTTGTCCGCCGCGACCGCGACCCAGTGGACCGCAGGGTCGTCTACGTCGAACTGACCGACAAGGGCCTCGCGCTCATCGACGAGGTCGCCGCGGCGCACTTCGCCAACGAGGCGCGCATGCTCAGCGGGCTCACGCAGTCGGAGCAGACACAGCTCGCGAAGCTGTTGAGCCG
This sequence comes from Actinophytocola sp., assembly GCA_009377475.1. Lineage (GTDB taxonomy): Bacteria > Actinomycetota > Actinomycetes > Mycobacteriales > Pseudonocardiaceae > Haloechinothrix_A. Next base: position 62,779 of record WHTY01000003.1, on the reverse strand, counting down.
CCTCGAGCACTCGCTCGACCTGGCCGAGATGCACGCGACCTCGAGCGCGGAGTAACGCAGCGCCCGAGGCGACACGAGTTAGACCCGCGCCCAGGGCAGCGGCTCGTCGTTCAGCCCGAAGTACACACTCTTCTGCCGTTGGTAGGCGCGGATGCCGTCCCGCCCCTTCTCCGTGCCGATCCCGCTCGCCTTCATCCCGCTGAACGGCGTGGCGATGCTGAACTGCTTGTACGTGTTCACCCAGACGGTGCCCGCCTCGATCCGCCGCGCGAGTGACCACGCCTGGCGGTAGTCCCGCGTCCAGATCCCGCACGCGAGCCCGTAGACCGTGTCGTTCGCTTGCTCGACCAAGTCGTCGACGTCGTCGAATGGCAGCAGCACCCCGACCGGCCCGAAGATCTCCTCCTGGCAGGTCTTGCTGTCGTTGGGCAGCCCGGCCAGCAACGTCGGCAGGTAGTACGCCCCGCGCGCAAGCGCCGGGTCGTCCGCGACCTCGCCGCCGCAGAGCACGCGAGCGCCTTCCTCGCGCGCCCGATCCACCAGCGCGACCACCCGATCGCGGTGCGCGAACGTCGCCAGCGGCCCAACCTGCGTCGCCGCGTCGGTACCCGGCCCCACCCGCAACGACGTCGCCGCGCGCACCAGCCGGTCCACGAACTCGCCCTTGACGTCACGGTGCACGAAGATCCGCGACCCGGCGATGCAGCTCTGCCCGGTGGAGGAAAAGATCCCGTACAGCACCCCGGCGACCGCGTGGTCCAGGTCGGCGTCGGCGCACACGATCGTCGGCGACTTGCCGCCCAGCTCCGTCGTCACCGGCATGACCTTGTCGGCGGCGAGCCTGCCGATGAGCCGCCCGGTGTCGGTGCCGCCGGTGAACGACACCTTGCCGACACGCGGGTGCCGCACGATCGCCTCGCCGACGACCCGCCCCGCCCCCGGTAGCACCGATATCAGTCCCGCAGGGAAGCCAGCCTCCAGCAGCAACTCCCCCAGTGCGAGCGAGACCAGCGGCGTCACCTCCGCCGGTTTGAGCAGCACGGCGTTGCCACCCGCGAGCGCGGGCGCGACCTTTTGCGCGTCGCTCGCGATGGGCGAGTTCCACGGCGTGATCGCGCCGACGACGCCGATCGGCTCGTACACGCTCATCGCCAGGTGCGGACCACGCGCGGGCGTCAGCTCGGACGACGCGGTCTCCAACGCGGCGGCGTAGAAGCGGAACGTCCCAGCGGCACTGCCGACCAGCGCGCGGGTCTCGACCAGCGTCTTGCCGGTGTCGCGGGTCTGCAACCGCGCGAGGCGCTCGGCGTCGCGTTCGATGAGGTCGGCCGCGGTGGCGAGCAGCCGCGCACGCTGGTGCGGCAGCATGTCGCGCCATTCGACGTCCGATGCCGCGCGTGCCGCCTGCTCGGCCGCGAGGTCGACGTCGTCGGCGCGGGCACCGCGCAGCGTCGTGATCACCTCACCCGTCGCGGGGTCGACCGTCTCGATGACCGGGCCACGGCCCTGCCGCCACTGCCCAGCGACCAGGATCGCACCGGGAGCATCCGCCATGACTCCTCCACTCATCACTAGTTAACTTACTTCTAAGATTTATCCGACGACGCGAGCGAGCGCTAGTCCCTGGCGACAGCGATACCCGCCGTAAATAGATCGCCGCCGGATGACTGGACAAAGCTTGCGATCACGCCCGGCCAGTGCTACAAGTTTAGAAGTAGTTCGCTTAGCTCTAAGAGATTTAGTGAGGTGTGGACATGAGCGCTCCGTCGGACACGACAGTGAATCTGGAGTCGTTGCTCGACTCCTGCATCGCCAGCAAGGAGTCGCGCCACGAGGACTGGGACACGCTCGGCTTTCAGGCGCAGGCGGGACCGGAGTTCCGCCGCGCGCAGATCCGCTACATCGGATCCGGCGCCACGGGCAATCACGAGGGCGACGACCGGATCCTGCCGTCGGAGCACTTCACGTTCTCCAACATGCGGCTTCCGGTCGGCGCGATCGGCCCCGAGCACACCCACCACGACGTCGAAGAGGTCTTCTTCGTACTGGAGGGCACCCTCGAGGTCACCGTGCACGACGTCGAGGACGGCACCAAGTCCGCCAGCCGAGAACTCGGCTACCGCGACCTGATCCGCGTGCCCGCCGGGGTGCCGCGCAGCCTGCGCAACATCGGCGACGTCGACGCGTTGTTCTGCGTGGTCATCGGCGCGCAGAAGCCGCAGCTGCCCACCTATCCCCCAACCTCGCCGATGCACGGCCTGAGCCGGGACTGACCGCAGGCCGGCGGGAAACACGAGGTGAGGGACATGGCCATCACGCTACGGGTACAGCAGACGACCTGGCTGGCACACGGCGTCGTGCGCGTCGACCTGCGCCGCCCGGACGGCGACGCGCTGCCGGAGTGGCAACCGGGCGCGCACCTGACGCTCCACTTGGCGAACGGGCTGCAACGGCAGTACTCGCTCTGCGGCGACCCTGCGGACCGCCACGTCTACTCCGTCGCGGTGCTGCGCGAACCGGCGTCGCGCGGCGGCAGCGCGTGGGTGCACGAGCGACTGACGGCGGGCACGCTGCTCGACGTCGACGGCCCGCGGAACAACTTCCCGCTCACCGACGCCGAGCGCTACCTGCTCATCGCGGGTGGCATCGGCATCACCCCGATCCTGCCGATGGCGCGCCACCTGGCCACCCGCGGTCGGCCGTGGCGGCTGCTCTACTGCGGCCGATCGCGGGACTCCATGGCGTTCCTGCCCGAACTGGCACGCGACGAGGTCACCGTGCACGCCGACGACGAGCGCCGCAGGGTACACAGGGGACACCGCCTTCGACGTCGTCTGCGCCGGATCGGGCACCCGCGTGCGGGTCGACACGGACGTCTCCATCCTCGACGCGCTCGCCACCGCGGGCGTGGCGGTGCCCAGCTCCTGCCGCGAAGGCGTGTGCGGCACCTGCGAGACCAAGGTGCTCTCCGGCGACCCGGACCACCGCGACGTCCTGCTGGCCGACGACGAGAAGACGTCGGGCGCCACCATGTTGCCCTGCGTGTCCCGCTGCCGGTCGTCCGAGCTCGTCCTCGACCTCAGCTAGCGGGAGCCGACCATGAAGGCCTCCGTGAACTGTCCGACGTGCTCGACCGCGCGAGCTAACCCCAAGGAGAACCCATGTCGCTCACCCTCCGACCAGTGCAGACCCGGACCCATCCCCCGACCAGCTACGAAAACGCGCTCGCCGACGAGCTGGAGTCGATCTACGGCCGTGGCGTGCACGACCTGACGGGCGTCGTCGCCGCGCTCAACGACGGCGGCGTGCGTCCGCCGACCGGTGCCGAGTGGACCGAGGAGTCGTTCACGGCCGAACTCGCCAGGCTCGGTAACGCAGAGGAGGCACGCCCATGACGCTCGACACCGCCGACGGCATCCTCGCGCTGGGACTGTGGGACCGCTGGTACCCGCTGTGCCCGTCCGAGCAGGTGCGACGCGGGGAGCTGACCCGCATCGACCGCGCGGGCGAGGAACTGCTGCTGTGGCGCGACGCCAGCGGCGCGGTGCACGTCCAGGAGGACCGCTGCCCGCACCGGGGCGCGCGGCTCTCACTCGGCGTGCACATGGGTGACCGGATCGCCTGCAACTACCACGGCGTGCAGCTCGACGCCGAAGGCACGGTCGTCTCCGTGCCCGGCAGCCCCGGCTGCGCGCTGGAGGGCAAGCGGGCGCTGCGGACGTTCCCCGCCGAGGAGCACGCGGGCGCGATCTTCGCCTGGTTCGGTCTCGACGAGCAGGCTCCACCCGCACCACTGCACGTGCCCGACCCGATCGCGGGCAGAGACTGGGCGCACTTCCTGTGCTATGTCGAGTGGGACGCGCCGTACCTGTACTCGCTGGACAACCTGCTCGACCCGATGCACGGCGCGTTCCTGCACCGCGACAGCCACACGATGTTCGCTGGCAAGCAGGAGGCGGAGTTCCAGATCCGCGCCGCAGACAACGGCTTCGTGTTCGAGAAGACCGACCAGCGCGACGTGAACTTCGACTGGGTGCAGCTCACCGACGCCGGAGCGCAGTGGATCACCCTCGACATCCCCTACCCCGACAGCGCGGGCCCCGGTGGCGCGTTCACCATCGTCGCCGCGCTGGTGGCGATCAACGAGCACCAGCACGCCGGGTTCTTCTGGCGCTGCCGCAAGGTGACCGGCTGGCAGCGCGACTCGTGGCGCTTCCTCTACCGCAACCGCCTCGAAGCCCGGCACTGGCAGGTGTTGGAGCAGGACAGGGGCATGGCCGAGGCGATGCCCGCCGACGCCTGGGCGCGCGAGAACCCGTACCAGCACGACATCGCGCTGATCCGGATGCGCCGCATGCTGCGCGCCGAGGCGAGCACACAGGCCGCCGCCCGCACCCAGTCCGCGAACGGCCAGGCCCCGGTCGCCGCCACAACGAGGAGCACCCCATGACGTCGACAACCCCAGCGCCGGTCGCGCGGCTGCGCGCGCTGCGCTCGGTCACGCTGCGCTCCACCGCCTGCGCCGACGCGGCCGAGTTCTACCACGAGGTGTGGGGGCTGCGGCCGGTCGAGCACGACACCGGCGCGGTGTGGCTGCGCGGCACCAGCCCCGAGCACCATGTGCTGCAACTCCAGCAGGCCGAGCAGAACGCGCTCGGCAAGATCGCCTTCGCCGTCGCGACTCCCGCCGACGTCGACGCTGCCGCCCAGCGGCTCGCCGCGCACGGTGTGCCGCTCGTGACCGAGCCGGGCAAGCTGGACCAGGTCGGCGGCGGCTACGGACTGCGGTTCGCCGACCCCGAGGGACGGCTGATCGAACTGTCCGCCGACGTCGACGCCGTCGTGCCGGACGACCCCGACGGGCACCCCGCCGTGCCGCGCAAGATCGCCCACGTCGTCCTCAACACCGCCGACATCGACACGTCCTGCGAGTTCTACACGCGCGTGCTCGGCATGCGGATCTCCGACTGGTCCGAACACCAGATGGCCTTCCTGCGCTGCAACGCCGACCACCACGTGATCGCGTTCAACCAGGCCGAGTTTCCGTCGATCAATCACGTCGCCTACGAGATGCCCTCGATCGACCACTTCATGCGCGGTATCGGCAGGCTGCGGCACAACGGCATCACCCCGTTGTGGGGGCCCGGCAGGCACGGGCCGGGCAACAACACGTTCAGCTACTTCGCCGACCCGGCCGGGTTGGTGTGCGAGTACACGTCCGAAGTGGAGCAGATCGTGGAGGACGCCTGGCTGTGCCGGGTGTGGCGACGCGTGCCGGAGCTGTCCGACCTGTGGGGCACGGCCGGTCCGCCGTCGAAGGACGTCCGCGCGCACATGAAGGGCGTGCCGGACCCCGGCTACACCGCGTGGTGGCAGGCATGAAAGTCGGCGTGCTCGGCGCGGGCGCGATCGGCGGCATCGTCGCGCGGGCGCTGCGGGACGGCGAGGTGCCCGGCGCGGCGCTCACCGGCGTCACCCACAACGACGCCACCGACCCGGACGGCCTGCCAACGCTGCCACTGCACGACGTGATCGCGGGCTCCGACCTCATCGTGGAGGCCGCCGGACAGCGAGCGCTGTCCGAGCACGGTCCCGCCATGCTCGACGCGGGCACCGACCTGCTGGTCGTGTCGGTTGGTGCGCTGGCCGACACCGCGCTGTTCAACCGGCTGCTCGCGGCCGGTCCCGGCGCGTTGCACCTGTCGACCGGCGCGATCGGTGGTCTGGACCTGCTACGCGCCGCCGCGCGGATGGGTCCGCTGAACAGTGTGGCGATCGTGACGACGAAGCGCGCCGCGAGCCTGGTGCAGCCGTGGATGTCCGACGACGAACGCGCCCGGCTGCACACCGCGACCGCACCGATGGAGCTCATGCGCGGACCGGCGCGGCAGGTCACCGCCGCGTTCCCGAAATCGGCCAACGTCGCGGCATCCGTGGCGCTGGCGGCGGGTGTGGCCATGACCGCCGCACGGTACCGTCGTCCCCGTGACCGCGATCACGGACCGCCCCGGCGTTGGCAGGCATCTTCGGGACTGGCGACTGCGGCGCGGGCTGTCACAACTGGAGCTCGCCAGCCGCGCCGGTGTTTCCGCGCGCCATCTCAGCTTCGTCGAGACGGGCCGGTCACAGCCCACCAGCGCCATGATCCTGCGACTCTGCGAACAGTTGGCGATCCCGCTGCGGGAGCAGAACGGCCTGCTGCTGGCGGGCGGCTACGCCCCTGCCTACCCCGAGGAACCGCTGACCGGACCACGACTGGCGGCGGTCAACGCCGCCATCGAACGGATTCTCACCGCGCACGACCCGTTCCCCGCGCTGGTGATCGATCGGATGTGGGACCTGGTCACAGCCAACGCGGCGGCGTCGAGATTGCTCACCGCAACCAACCCGGGTCTGCTGGAACCGCCGGTGAACGTCATTCGCTTCAGCCTGCATCCCGACGGGCTCGCACCCCGGATCCGCAATCTTGGCGAATGGCGAAGCCACCTACTCGGCCGACGTGAACGTGACGTGCGCGCGACGGGCGACCCAGCGCTGAGCGCGTTACTCGACGAGGCGCGCGGCTACGGGGACGTCGAGCAGGAGCCACCGCCGCCGGACGACGCTTCCCTCGTGGTGCCGCTGCGCCTCGCCGCGGGTGAGACGGAACTCTCGCTGGTCAGTACCACCACTGTGTTCGGAACCCCACGTGAGGTCACGGTCTCGGAACTGGCGATCGAGGCCTTCTATCCCGCGGACGAACCCACCCGTCGCCTGCTCGAGGCAGCGAGCAAAGGCGAGCCCGCGGCAGCCGCATCATTACCTGGCACGTAATCGCCCTACGTACCTCGGCCGCGCGATGCTGTGCGCACCCGCGCAACCGACGGCAGAGGACGATCATGCACGACTCAGCCCGCTGGTGGATCGAAGAAGTGCTAGCAGGCTCACCGGTCGCGAGCCAGCTCGGAGTGCGGGTGGTCACGGCCGAACGAGAGCGGATACGGATCAGGCTGCCGTTCGGCCCGCACCTGGTCACCGTCGCCGACGTCGTGCACGGTGGCGTGATCGCCACCCTGATCGACATCGCGGGTGCCTGTGCGTCAGCATCCGGCATCGACGATCAGACCGCGACAGGTGGCGCGACGTCCGAGCTGTCGGTGTCCTACCTCGACGCCGCACGGGGATGCGACCTTCTGGCTGACGCCACGGTCGTGCACCGCACACGTGGACGCACCCTCACCGACGTGCTGGTTCGCGACGACAACGGCACGCTGATGGCCAAGGCGACCGTCACCAGCCGGATCTTCCACCGCCCTGCGAGTCCGGCGCAAGCCTCGGACATGGTCGAGGCGTAGTCCCAGCGTCGGCGAGTCCGCCCAGGACCTGCGGCAACGGCCCCAGGTGCAGGACGCCGAGGCGTTGGGTGGCGCGGGTGAGGGCGACGTACAGCTCAGCCGCGCCGCGTTGGCCGTCGGCGAGGATCCGTTCCGGCGCGACGATCAGGACGGCGTCGAACTCCAGCCCCTTCGTCTCCGACGGCGGCACCGTGCCCGGCACGCCCGGTGGCCCGATGACGACGCTGGTGCCCTCGCGGTCCGCTTCGTCCCGCACGAAGTCCTCGATGGCGGCGGGCAGGTCGTCCCGCGTGACCTGCCGAGACCACGGCTGGACGCCGCACACGCGGACGGAGTCCGGCGGCTCGATGTCCGGCGCGAACTCGGCGAGCAGTGCGGCGGCGACCGACATGATCTCCGTCGGGGTGCGGTAGTTCACCGTCAGCGGCCGATACGCCCACCGGCCCGGCACGTAGCGCTCCAGCATGTCCCGCCACGACGTCGCGCCTGCCGCCGATCGGCGTTGGGCGAGGTCGCCGACCACCGTGAACGATCGGCTCGGGCACCGCCGCATCAGCACTCGCCAGTCCATCTCGGACAGCTCCTGCGCCTCGTCGACCACGACGTGCCGGTACGTCCAGTCCCGATCCGCGGCGGCGCGTTCGGCGAGGTCACGGGTGTCGTGCTCCACGAACCGGTCCGACAGGTCCTCGGCGTAGAGCAGGTTCTCGGCGGCCAAGCCGATGTCCTCGTCCATTTCCTCGCGGTCCAGCTTCAGCATGCCCAGCACGCCGTCGGCGTAGGACGCCTCAGCTTGGCGTTCGCGCTCGACGGCCTGCTCGGCTGCCTTGTCGACCGCCGTGTCGCGGCCAAGCAGGTCGACCAGTTCGTCCAGCAACGGCACGTCCGGCACCGTCCAGGCGTCGCCATCGGCTCGCCACAACGCAGGAGTCGCACCAGCCGCCCGTAACCGTTCCGGCGACTCGTACAGCTCCGCCAAGAACGTTTCCGGCGTCAGGATGGGCCAGAGCTCGTCCAGCGCGGCGGTGAACGCATCGTTGCCCGCCAGCTCAGCGGTCAGCTCCGCCCGCAACCGCTCCCATCCGTTCCGATCCTTCCGAGTGAGCCAGCCTCGCCCGATCCGGGCAATCGCTCGTTCGGTGAGCACATAGGTGACGATCTCGGTGAACACCGCGCGGGCCTCGTTGTGCGACTGCCCGCTCGCGCGTGCTTCCTCCCGCGCCCACTCCGCCATCTCGGCGTCGATCCGCAGTGTGACGCCGCCAAGGTCGATCGGCAGTGGCTGCTCCGGGAGTCGTTGCCGATCAGCGATCGCGGCCGCGAGGACGTCCAGGATGGCCAGCGACCCCTTGCACCGCGCGACGTCCGGTGTGTCCTCGGCGGTGACCCGCAGGCCGGGCACGAGGTCACCCGGTGTCATGAACACGACGTCGGACTCGCCCAGTGACGGGAGCACCCGGCTGATGTGGTGCAGGAACGCCGGATTCGGCCCGATCACGAGCACGCCGTGGCGTGCCATCCGCTCCCGGTGGGTGTAGAGCAGGTAGGCGACGCGGTGCAGCGCCACCACCGTCTTCCCCGTGCCCGGACCGCCCTCGATGACCAGCACGCCCGAGTGGTCGAGCCGGATGATCTCGTCCTGCTCGGCCTGGATGGTCGACACGATGTCGCGCATCCCGTCGCCACGCGGAGCGCTGACCGCCGCGAGCAGCGCCGCGTCGCCATGAAGGGCGCTGTCACCGCGTTCCGCGTCGCCAGGACGGCCAAGCACCTCGTCGGTGAAGTCCACGACCTGACGTCCGCGCGTGTGGAACTGGCGACGTCGACGCATGTTCTCCGGATTCACCGCAGTGGCGACGTAGAACGGCCGCGCCGCCGGTGCCCGCCAATCCAGCAACACCGGCTGGTAGTCGTTCTCGGTGTCGAAAAGGCCGATCCGGCCGACGTAGGAATGCTCCCCCGACATGCTGTCCAACCGGCCGAAACACAATCCGTTGTCCGCGACGTTGAGTCGCTTCATCTCGTTGGCCAGCGCGCGCACCTCGACGTCCCGTTCCATCGGCGTCTCGCCGTTTCCCCGCAACGCCGTTTCGTACTCGCGCTTCACTCGCGTGCGCTCGGCATCGAGCCGCGCGTAGAGCCCGGCCACATAGCTCCGCTCCGCCCGCAATTCGTCGTCGTACGCCAAATTTGACACGTTCCCCTCACAGCGGATAATATGAAAGTGGAATCGGCGAGTTCTCCATTTTCTGGCGAACACGCCGACTTTTTATTATCCACCTCGTGTCAATTCTTCCGACCGTTCTGGCCCATTTTCGCGCCCATTCCGGCTGGGCCTGATCCGCTGGACGCTTCCGCTTCGCACCCGTTGTTGATCAGCTTCCCCCGCGCTGTGACCACGAGAACCAGACAAAACCGGCACACAGTGGTCACAGCGCGCAGCAAGTTGATCGACTTCGGTCAGCGGGGCACGGCGAGGACGCGGGCCAGGCGGGAGGCGGGCACAGCAGGCGAGGCTCAGACCGCCACGGACGCGGCCTGCCCCGCCGGACCGAGCGGCACCCGCCAGGCGTCATAGGCGTACACCCAGTCCGCGTCGCCGGAGTCCTTCAGCCAGTTGTTGCCGCGCGAACCGAGCTGGATGCGCGCGGTGCGCTCCCGCCGCGCCGCCTCGTACCGCCGCAGCGCCGCCACCACCGACGCCGCATCCACCACCGACGCCGAGCCCACCGCGTCCACGGTGTCCAACTCGGACAGTGCCCGTGCCAGCACGACGGCGTCCTCCACGGCCGTGCCAGCGCCCTGCGCCATGAACGGCATCATCGGGTGGCAGGCGTCGCCGAGCAACGTCGCCGTGCCCGCCGACCACCGCGGCAGCGGGTCGCGCACGTAGAGCGCGGACTTCAGCACCTCGTCGCAGGCGTCCAGCAGCGCGCGGGCGTCCGGATGAAACGCGCGGTACCGCTCCCGCAGCTCGGTCACGCTGCCCGGCATGGTCCACGACTCGTGCGTCCAGTCGTCCTGCGGCGCGGTGGCGAACACGAACGTCTCGGTGCCCCGGTTCAGCGGGAACGTCACGATCTGGGTGTCCGGGTCCGGGCCCCACCACTTCGTGAACGCGCCGATGTCCGGTACCCCGCGCAGCCGCTCCGTGGGTACGACAGCGCGGTACGCGACCACGCCGGTGAACGTCGGATGCTCCGGGCCGAACAACGCCGTACGCACCGCCGAGTGAATGCCGTCCGCCCCGATCAGGACGTCGACCTCCGCGTCGGTGCGGTCATCGAAGCGCAGCCACGACCGTTCACCGAGGTCCACGCCTGCCAGCCGCTTGCCGAACTCGATCACGCCGTCCGGCAGCGCGTCGGTGAGCGCGGCGAGCAGGTCCGCGCGGTGGATCGTGAGCTGCGGCGCGCCGTAGCGTTCCTCGGCGGCGTGCGACATCTCCAGCCGGGACGTCTCCTGTCCGGTGTCCCACATCTGGCTGATGCGATGCGTGGGTCGCGCGGCCGTCTCGCGCAGCCGCTCACCGAGGCCGAGACCGTCGAGCGCGGTGACGGCGTTCGGCGTCAGGTTGACGTCAGCGCCGACGCGGGCGAACCCGGGTGCCTGCTCGAAGACGCGCACCCGGTGCCCGTAGCCGCGCAACGCGATGGCCGCGGCGAGCCCGCCGATGCCGCCGCCGACGATCCCGATGACGCTGTCGCTCATGAAGCTGTCCCTGGGTGACGAAAATACCCGGCAAAGCGGACATAATTTGGTAACACAGGGAGCAAGGTTGATCAACTGCGTGTTAGGGGCGGCGCTCGAGAGCATAATGCAACAGTCTCTCGGACGACCACAAACGCTCAAGATCCACGCACCCACGACACACGGCGCGGGGCGCGGAGTGACGCCGCCGCTACAGCGCCACCGGCCCCGGCGGCTTCGTCCCCGCGATCATCACGTTGTAGAAGACCGAGCGCGGCAGGATCTTCGCCAACGCCCGCTTGTCCAGCGCGGACAGCCGCAGCCACGCCTTGTACGCGAACAGCCGCCACTGCGGCGTCAGCTTCTCGTCCGGCACGGCGGCCTCGAACGTCCGCACCGGCCAGCCGAACAACGCCGCCGCGAACTCCTCCGTCACCGCCTTGACGTCGATCGCGCCCGCCCCGAGCGCCCAGCGCTCCAGCTCGGCCGGGTCGAACGTGTGCAGGTCGACGACGGCCTCCAGGGCGGCTGCCCGCGATGACTCGTCCAGTTCCGCCTGCGGACGTCGCCAGGAGCGCAGCGCGGGCAACCGAGTCAGGTTCGTCGTCGCCCACCAGGTGAGCTGGCCGAGCTTGCGGGCGTACGTGTCGCCGATCCGGGTCGGCTCGCCGCAGAACACGAACCGCCCGCCTGGCTTGAGCACCCGCAGCACTTCGCGGAACGCCGCCCGCACGTCCGGGATGTGATGCAGCACCGCGTGCCCGATGACGAGGTCGAAGCTGTCGTCGTCATAGGGCAGGCGCTCGGCGTCGGCGACCCTGCCGTCGACGTCGAGCCCGAGGTGTTCGGCGTTGCGCAGCGCCGCCTGCACCATGCCCGGCGAGAGGTCGGTGACCGAACCCTTCTTGATCACCCCGCCCTGCATCAGGTTGAGCAGGAAGAACCCGGTGCCGCTGCCCAACTCCATCGCCGTCTCGTACGGCGTGTCCTCCACGCCGGCCGCCGTACGGAAGACGTCGACGGCGTAGGTGATGCAGCGCTCGTCGTAGGAGATCGACCACTTCTCGTCGTACGTGCCCGCTTCCCAGTCGTGGTAGAGCACGTTGGCGAGCTTCGGGTCGTCGTAGGCGGCCTGCACCTCTGCCTCGGTGGCGTGCGGGTGCGGCGCGGGGTCAGCCTCGTCGGGCTTGATGGCTTCGGTCACTGGCGTTGCTCACTTTCCGGAGAAGGTCGCCTTGCCGGGACCGTTGTCGATGAACGAGCGCATGCCTTCCACCCGGTCCTCGGTGCCGAACAGCCCAGCGAACAGGTGGCTTTCCAGCTTGAGTCCGCTGGCGAGGTCGTTGTCCAGCCCGCCGTCGATGGCGGCCTTCGCGGCGGCGAGCGCCCGGCTCGCGCCGCCGACGAACTGCTCGGCCCAGGTGCGTGCGGCGCGGTAGACGTCGTCCGGCGCGACGACCTCGTCCACGATGCCGAGCGACAGCGCCTCATCGGGCTTGACGAACCGGCCGGTGTAGACAAGGTCCTTGGCCTTGCTCGGGCCGACGAGCCGCGCGAGTCGCTGCGTGCCGCCCGCGCCGGGAATGATGCCGAGCAGGATCTCCGGCTGGCCGACCTTGACGTTGTCGCCGATGACGCGGCGGTCGGCGGCCAGCGCCAACTCCAGTCCGCCGCCGAGGGCGTAGCCGGTGATGGCGGCGACGGTCGGCTTCGGGATCTCGGCCACCGACGACAGCGAGGAGCTGAGGCCGGGCGCGCGATCGAGCATGTCGGCGTAGGACATCGCGGCGAACTCCTTGACGTCCGCGCCACCGGCGAACGTCTTCTCGCCGCCGTAGATGATGACCGCAGCGACGTCGTCCCGCTCGGTCGCCTCGTGGGCAGCCGCGCGGATCTCCTCCTGCATCTGCTTGTTGAGCGCGTTCACCGGGGGCCGGTCCAGCCGGATCGTGCCGACGCCGGCTTCGACCTCAAAGCGTACGAACTCTGCCACGCGCTTCCTCCTCATCTCCACGGCCACGGATGGCGTGCCCGAATGCTACTCGTGAGTATCTTCGGCGCCGCGACAGGCCAGGCCGACAAAATGAGAACACGTTTCGACGCACTGCGCAGCACCTTGTGATCAAGACCCCGTCATCGGGGCCACAGTCTGCCGCCAACCTACCGTGCGCCGGAAGGGCCGAGGCGGATCAACGACGGCGCGCGAAGAAGCGGGCACCCGAACGTTCCAGGAGCAACCGCTGATCGAACGTCTCGGACAGGCTCTCGCTGCTGAGGACGTCGTCGATCAGGCCGCTGGCGACCTCCTCGCCGTCGCGCAGCAGGAGCACGTGCGTGAAGCCGGGCGGGATCTCCTCGACGTGGTGGGTGACAAGCACCGTCGCTGGCGCGTCCGGGTCCATGGCCAGCACGGACAGCCGCGCGACCAGGTCCTCGCGGCCGCCGAGGTCCAGCCCGGCCGCCGGCTCGTCCAGCAGCAGCATCTCCGGGTCGGTCATCAGCGAGCGGGCAATCAGCGCGCGCTTGCGCTCGCCTTCCGACAGCGTGCCGTACTTGCGGTCGGCCAGCGCGGCGATGCCCAGCCCGCCGAGCAGCTCGTCCGCGCGGTCGTGGTCGATCTCGTCGTAGTGCTCGCGCCAGCGGCCCATCACCGCGTACCCGGCGCTGAGCACGACGTCGCGCGCGGTCTCGTCCGGCGGCACCCGGTTGGCCAGCGCCGCCGACGTGAACCCGATCCTGGGCCGCAGCTCGAAGACGTCGGTTTTGCAGAGCTGTTCCCCCAGCAGGTGCACTGACCCGGACGTGGGATGCAGCTCGGCGGCGGCGATCCGCAGCAACGTCGTCTTGCCCGCCCCGTTCGCGCCGAGCACGACCCACCGCTCGTCAAGCTCAACCGACCAGGTGAGCTTGTTGAGCAGCTGGTTCTGGCCGCGCCGCACCACGACGTCGTCCATGTGGATGACGAGATCTGCCAGCACGAGCGGCGACGAGTCGGTGGTGGCTGTGTTGTCCGAGGCGTCCGGCGTCGATCGATCGGGGGTCACCGCGCCATTCTGTCGTAGCTGGCCTTCGGGCCCTCCGACGCCCGTCCCGTGCTCGTCTTGCTCACCGAGCGGCTTGCGCCACTGCTCAAGCATCTGCATCGCTGAGCGCGCCCACCCCATCGGCCGTCATCACCTCGCCGTCGTTCCCTCGGCAGCGCTTCACGCTCGCTCATCAGGCCCGCCATGAGTCGGCCAGCGTCACCATGCACGAAGAAGCACCGTCACCGATTGCCACGATCCGCCACCATGACATCACCCACATCGGTAACGGGCGGCACCGACCCTGGCGTTGCGCCTACAGTACCGGCACACTCGCGCGACCCGCAGCGTGCTACTGCAACACGACCTTGCCCAGTTCGGCCGGGCTCGCGAGCAGATCGTGACGCGGCAGCACCCGCACGGTGTAACCGAGCGCGCCCGCATGGGGCAACGGCACCTCGGCGGCGAACCCGCCGTCGGACGTCTTCCCCATGGACGTCGTCACGACGTCGTCCAGGTCGTCGGTGTCGCCGACCTTGCCGAGCACCGCCTGGACGTCGACCTCATCCGGCGACAGCCCCGCCAGCTCGACCGTCGCCGTCACCCGCACCGGGGCGCCGACGACAAGCTCACCCTTGCCGTCGGGGTTGACAACGGTCAGCGACGAGTCCGTCACCCTGACGTGTTCCCACCCTTCCTCCAACCGGGCGCGGTACGCCGCCAGCTCGCGCGCGCCCCGGTAGTCGTCGGCGGACGTCACCGCGACCGACGCCGACGCTGGCACGTAGTAGCGCTCGACGTACTCGCGCAGCATCCGCGACGTCTGCACGCTCGGCCCGAGCGTGGCCAGCGTGTGCCAGACCATCGACAGCCAGCCCTTCGGCACGCCGTCACCATCTCGGTCGTAGAACAGCGGCGCGACCTGCTGCGTCAGCAGCTCGTACAGCGCGGCGGCCTCCAGGTCGTCGCGGCGCAGCGGGTCCCGGATGCCGTCTGCGGTCGGGATCGCCCAGCCGTTGCTGCCGTCGTAGTAGTACTCCCACCAACCGTCCTTGATGGACATGTTGAGCCCGCCGTTGAGCGCCGACTTCATCCCGGACGTGCCGCACGCCTCCAGCGGCCGGGTCGGGTTGTTCAGCCAGACGTCGCAACCCCAGTACAGGTAGCGCGCCAACGACATGTCGTAGTCCGGCAGGAAGACGATCCGGTGGCGGACGTCGTGCTCATCGGCGAACCGCACGATCTGCTGGATCAACGCCTTTCCGCCCTCGTCGGCAGGGTGGGACTTGCCCGCGACGACGACCTGCACCGGCCTGCGCTCGTCCAGCAAGATGCGGCGCAGCCGGTCGGGGTCGCGCAGCATGAGCGTGAGCCGCTTGTACGTCGGCACGCGGCGCGCGAAGCCCACCGTGAGGACGTCGGGGTCGAAGACCCGGTCCGTCCAGCCCAGCTCCAGCGCCGACGCGCCGCGTTGCAGCCACGAGTCGCGCAGCCTGCGCCTGATCTCACCGATCAGCCGTTGCCGCAGCTCGCAGCGCACGCGCCAGAGGTCGGCGTCGGTCACGCCGTCGTCGGCGAGCAGGTCGCTCATCTCGCGCGCGGTCCACGTCGGGCCGTGCACGCCGTTGGTGACCGAGCGGAGCGGGATCTCGTCCGGCGCGAAGCCGGGCCACAACCGCGCGAACATCCGCCGCGACACCGCGCCGTGCAGCCGGGACACGGCGTTGGCGCGCTGTGCCAGCCGCAGGCCCATGTGCGCCATGTTGAACAGGCCGGGGTTGTCCTCCGCGCCGAGCTCGAGCACCCGCTCGACGTCGATGCCGGGCACCAGCCTGCCGTCGCCGAAGTAGCGGCGCATCTTCTCGATCGGGAACCGGTCGATCCCGGCGGGCACCGGGGTGTGGGTGGTGAACACGGTGCCCGCCCGCACCGCCGACACGGCCTCGTCGAACGACAGCCCTACCTCGGCGACCAGCTCCCGCGTCCGCTCGACGCCGAGGAACCCGGCGTGTCCCTCGTTGGTGTGGAAGACCTCTGGGGTCGGGTGGCCGGACAGCTCGCAGTACCGGCGCACCGCCCGCACCCCGCCGATCCCGGCGAGGAGTTCCTGCTGGATGCGGTGGTCGGTGTCGCCGCCGTAGAGCCGGTCGGTGACCGAGCGCAGGTCCTCGTCGTTCTCCTCGACGTCGGTGTCGAGCAGCAGCAGCGGCGCCCTGCCAACAGTGGCCTGCCACACCTGCGCGAGCAGGTCCCGCCCGCACGGCATCGCGACGTCGACCAGCACCGGCTCGCCCTCGGCGTCCTCCATGCGAGACAGTGGCAGCCCGCTCGGGTCGATCACCGGGTAGTGCTCCACCTGCCAGCCGTCGATCGACAGCGACTGCCTGAAGTACCCCGAGCGATACAGCAGCCCGACGCCGATGACAGGGACGCCCAGGTCGGACGCGGATTTCAGGTGGTCGGCGGCGAGCACGCCGAGCCCGCCTGAGTAGTTCGGCAGCGCCTCGGTGACACCGAACTCCATCGAGAAGTACGCGATGCCGCGCGGCAACGGCCTGCCATCGCTGCCATAGTCGTCGTGCTCGGCGAGGTGCTGGTACCAGCGAGGCTCGGTCAGGTAGCGGTGGAGCTCCTCGCTGGCGGCGCGGGCGCGGGCGATGAACTCCTCGTCGGCGGCCAGCTCGTCCAGCCGCGCCGGGGTCACGCCGGTCAGAATGCGCAGCGGGTCGCCGCCGACCTCGGCCGCAAGCGCAGGGTCCATGGCCTGGAACAGTTCTCTGGTCTCCGGATGCCACGTCCAGCGCAGGTTGGTCGCCAGCTCGGTCAGACCAGCCAGCGGTTGGGGCACACGAGCGCGCACGGTGAACCGTCGAACTGCCTTCATAACTGGAGGGTATCGGCAGCCGGTGACGCATGGTCATGATCCGGCCGCGTGCCATCCCACCGGGCGCGGCGCAACGTCGACGTGCCGAAGGGCACCTTGGGTACGTATGCGGTACCCAAGGTGCCCTTCGGCACGTCGAGCGGCACAGACCGCGCGCGGGCGCGTCGGCCGCTCGGTAGGGTTCGGCTTGTCGGTGCCGAGGAAACGGCCTGGCTGGGGGCCAATGAGGAGTGAGTCACAGGATGTTTCCCGCACGCAGCGGCAGAGCGGCACTCGCGGTCGCGCTGATGCTCGTCACGATCACCGGGTGCGAGCAGGCGACCGAGGGGCAGGCGATGCCGGTCGACGTCACCAAGGTCGGTGGCTTCGACGTCACGCGCTTCGAGAGCGGCCGCAAACCGGACGCGCCCGCCCCGGACGTCACGGTGGAGAACGCGACGGGCGACGAGGTCGACGCGCTGGCGATCGCGACCATCGCCGACCTCAACGACTACTGGGGCAAGACGCTGCCAGCCGAGTTCGGCGTGGAGTTCCAGCCGGTCAGCAGGCTGATCTCGTACGACTCCAGCACGGACGACATCCCCACGCCGTGCGGCACGCTCAACCAGCCGAACGCCTTCTTCTGCGAGCGCGGCGACATCGTGGCGTGGGATAGGGGCGTGCTGCTGCGGGGCATGATGGCGAAGTACGGGCGGTTGGCGCCGGTGACCGTCATGGCGCACGAGTACGGCCACGCGGTGCAGCACCGGCTCGGCGTCACGGCAGGCATCACCAACGACACGGCGTCGATCGTGAAGGAGCTCCAGGCGGACTGTTTCACTGGGGCCTATTTCCGCTGGGTGGTCGCGGACAACAGCGACTACCTGCGCGTCTCCACCGCCGATGGCCTCAACGCCGTGCTCAGCTCGCTGTACTTCGTGCGGGACGCGCCGGGCATGCTGCACGGCGAGCAGGGCGCGCACGGCACGTCGTTCGACCGCGCCTACGCCTTCCAGGACGGCTTCGAGCGCGGGCCGGAGACGTGCGCGGAGTACGACAAGGCGCTGATCGAGGTGCGGACGACGCAGCAGGAGTTCAGCGAGCAGGACACCAACCAGGGCGACCTGCCGGTCACGCCGGAGAACGTGGCGCTGATCAAGGAAAGCCTCGACGCGGCGTTCAGCGGCACTGGCGGCACTAGCGGCGCGGACATCGTCGCGGATGGCCCCTGCGACCACGGCGGGCGAGCCGCCGTGTACTGCCCTGGCGAGCGGACCGTGGTGCTCAACGTGGCGGAGCTGACGCGGATCGCGCAGCCGCTCGACATCGAAGCCGAACGCCAGGGCGGCTCGACAGGCCAGGGTGACTTCGCGGCGTGGGCGTCGATCGCTTCCCGCTACACGCTGTCGGTGCAGGAAGCCGACGGCCTGCCGCTGGACGGACCGCTGACCGGGCTGCGCACCGCGTGCCTCGTCGGCTCGTGGGCAGGGGCCGCCAACCAGCCGCGACAGGTCGACAAGGTCGTCCGGCTCTCACCGGGTGACGTCGATGAGGCGGTGCTGGAGATGCTGCAGCCGGACAGCCTGATCGCCTCCGACGTCGATGGCGCGTCGGTGCCCAGCGGGTTCCTGCGCATCGAGGCGTTCCGCGTCGGCTACACCAACGGCCCGGACACCTGCGCAACGCGCTACAGCTGACGCCGGTGGTGGTATGAAGGGCTTCTTACTTGCGTCTGACGCAAGTAAGAAGCCCTTCATACCACCGTCAGAACAGCGCGCTGGCCAGGTCCCTGCGGGCCTTGATCACGCGCTCGTCGGCAGGGTCGAACAGCTCGAACAGCTCGACGAGGTGGTTGCGCAGCTCGTCCTTGGTCTCGCCCGCGTTGACGCGAATGGCGGCGATCAGCCGGGCGAACGCGTCCTCCGGCTGCTGCCGCGCGACCTCGACGTCGGCGGCGGACATCGCGGCCTTCGGGTCGGCGGGGTCGGCGTTAGACGCCTCGATGACGCTGGGGTCGATCGAGTCGGTGCGGGCGGCGAAGCGCACCTGGTTCAGCGCGGCTTGGGCCTCGGTGTTGGCCGGTTCCTCGTCGAGGACGCGCTGGTAGGCGGCCTCGGCCTCGGCGAAGTCACCCCGCTCGAACGCGGCCTCCGCCTCGGTGAACCGGGGGTCCTCCGGCTCATCGACCTCGGCCGGCTCGCCCGCCTGCTCCGCGGCCTGGACGCCGGGCAACTTGTCCCGCAGCGCGTCGAGCAGCGTGGTCAGCCACTTGCGAATCTCCGGCTCCGGCAGCGCGCCGGAGAACGCGTCGACCGGCTGGCCGCCCGCGATGGCGACGACTGTCGGGATGGACTGCGCGCCGAAGAGCTGGGCGATGCGCGGGTTCGCGTCGACGTCGACCTTGGCGAGCACCCATGCGCCGTTGGCCTCGTTGGCCAGCTTGTCGAGGAGGGGACCGAGCTGCTTGCACGGCCCGCACCATTCCGCCCAGAGGTCCACGACGACGAGCTGCTGCATCGAGCGCTCAACGACGTCGGCTTGGAAGCTCGACTCCGTGACGTCGATGACGGCACCACCGGCGCTTGGCGGCCCTGCCTGCTGCCCGCCGCCTGCGACTTGCTGCTGGGAGGCTGCTTCCGCCCGCTGCTTGAGTCCGGACAGGTCGACCGCGCCCGCGAGCGAGGCCGAGGCCGCGGGGGAAGGTTGTGCTGATTGCGCACCTGGTCTCGGTGCGGATCCGGGTGGTTGTATCACGTCACCATCCTGGCACGAAACGCCGACACGCTCACCACGACCCGGCGGCTGAACCGGCGTGAACCATTACACCTCGCGGCCGGTCGGCCGCCGCCGCAAGCCGGTGGTGTTGGTAGCTTCACCGCTATGAAAGATCCGTTGCCGTTCGACCCCATCGCCCGCGCCGCGGAACTCTGGGACGAACGCATCGGACCAGCGCGGACCATGGCCGCCACCACCGGCGTGATGCGGGTGCAGCAGATCATCCAGTCCGCCGTGGACGGCGCGCTCAGGCAGCACAAGCTGACCTTCGCCCGGTTCGAGGCGCTGGTGCTGCTGACGTTCGCCCGGCGCGGCAGCCTGCCGATGCGCGTCATGGGCGAACGACTGCAACTGCACCCGACCAGCGTCACCAACATCGTCGACCGGCTGGAAGCCGACGACCTTGTCACCCGACTGCCCCACCCGACGGACCGGCGCACCACTCTGGTGGAGATCACCCCTGCGGGCAGGCAGCGCTGCGAGGAGGCGACGAAAGCCGTCACCGACATCGACTTCGGCCTGAACGGGCTGACCGACCGGCAGACCGATCAGCTCATCGAGCTGCTGACCAGGGTGCGGAAGGCGACCGGCGACTTCGAGTGATCAGGCGGGCGCCTGCTCGCGGCCGCGCGACAGGTACAGCGCGACACCGGCGTGCCGGTCGATCTCCGGGCCGTCGAACTTGCCGGAGCGCAGCGCCCACAGCTCGAACCACCAGGTGCACAGCGGCGGCACGCTCGCGGCGAGCGCGAGCAGCAGCGTCTTGCCGTCCCAGCCGAAGATCCGGTGCACGGCCAGCGCCGTCAGGACGTAGACGACGAACAGGATGCCGTGCACCATCCCGATGACGGGCACACCGCCCTCGCCGAACTCGACCACGTACTTGACGAACATGCCCGCGAGCAGCGCTACCCAGGACAGCGCTTCGGCGACGGCGATAATCCGGAACACCGTTGCGGCCTTGCCAACCACGATTTCCTCCAGACACATGAAAAGGCGGTTCTCGCTCACTGAGTGGGGATGTGGGCTCAGCGCTGAACCCGCCAACGGCGGCGTGACTGCCGCTCTGGTAGTCATTCTGAAGCGTGACGGCTGTCACCGGGACACTGGGCGGTATGAACGACGTGAAACGGCAGCCGAAAGCCGAGCCCTTGCCCCCGAACCAGCCGCCGCACTTCTACCGGGGCGGCGTGGCGATCGCGGAGTTCCGCGGCCTGCCGATGCTGGACGACTACCGGCCAGAGGACTGGGTCGCGTCCACGACGGCGCGGTTCGGCACCGCCAGCACCGGGCTGAGCGTGCTCGCCGATGGCAACCGGCTTGCGGACGCCGTTCGCGCCGATCCGCACGGCTGGCTGGGCGCCGAGCACGTCGCCCGGTTCGGGGACAGCACGGGGTTGCTGGTGAAGCTGCTCGACGCCGGGCAGCGGCTACCGGTGCACTGCCACCCCTCGGACGACTTCGCGCGGACGCACCTCAGCGCGGGGTGCGGCAAGACGGAGGCGTGGCTCGTGCTGGGCACGACCGGTGAGCGGCCCCGGGTCTGGGCGGGGTTCCGCGACGACGTCGACGAGGCGACGGCGCGGCAGTGGGTGTCCGAGCAGGATCGTGCCGCGCTGCTCGGCGCGCTCAACGAGATCCCGGTGCGCGCGGGCGACGCGCTGGTCATCCCCGCAGGGCTGCCGCATGCCATCGGCGATGGCGTGTTCGTGCTGGAGTTGCAGCAGCCGAGCGATCTGTCGCTGACGCTGGAGTGGCAGGGGTTCCTTGACACCGCGGAACAGGCGCACCTGGGGATCGGTTTCGAGCGGGCGCTGGCCGCGCTGGACCGATCCGCCTGGGACGAGGACCGCCTGGCGACGTTGCTCACCCGCCGCGAGTCCGGGTCGCTGCTGGCCGACGCCGCGGCCGGCTTCTTTCGCGCCGACCGGCTGTCGGGCGATGCGACGGTGGCGGCGGGCTTCGCCGTGCTCGTCGTGCTGGACGGCAGCGGTACGCTGCACACCGCCGACGGCCCATCCCTGCCGCTGGCGCGAGGCACCACCATCGTCGTCCCCCACGCCGCCGGACCGGCGCGACTAGCTGGGCTCGATGGGGCGCTCGACGTGATCGCGTGTCGACCCCCAGCGGTGCCCAATCCGGGCGAAACGGTGTCGTGACAGGCTGTCGCCGGTTACGTTAACGCCACCGCCCCGCGAGGATGTCGAGGAGAACGGAGAGGTGCCCGCGACGTGTCCACCGGCACTGGACCACGCGCTCTGACCCGTCGCACCCTCCTGCGCGGGGTGGCGGCGACCGGCCTGGTCACGGCGACCGGCTGCGGGTCGGAAGGGGCGAGCACCAGCTTCAAGGAGGCGCAGCGGACCGGCACCATCAAGGTCGGTTTCGCCAACGAGGCGCCGTACGGGTTCATCGACGAGACCGGCAGGCTCACCGGCGAGGCGCCCGAGGTGGCGCGGGCGGTGCTGAAGCCGCTCGGCATCACGGAGCTGGCGGGTGAGCTCGCCGACTTCCGCCAGCTCATCCCCGGTCTCAAGGCCAACCGGTACGCCTTCGTCGCGGCGGGGATGTTCATCAACCCGTCGCGCTGCGCCGACGCGGCGTTCTCCATCCCGGACTACCAGGTCGAGTCCGCGTTCCTGGTGCCGAAAGGCAATCCGAAGGGCATCACCCGGTTCACCGACATCCCCGGCAAGGACGTCCTGATCGCCGTGCTCACCGGCGCGGTTGAGCTGGGGTACGCGGTCGAGGCCGGGGTGCCGGAGGAGCAGATCGTGACGCTCGGCGACCAGGACAGCGTGTTCCGCGCGGTGCAGGACGGCCGGGTGTACGGCGCGGCGACGTTGGACACGACGGCGGCGTGGCTGCTTGAGCGGAACCCGGGGTCGGGACTGGAGAAGACCGAGCCGTTCCCGCACCGGTCGGAGCCGGGTGTCGGCGCGTTCACCTTCCCGCGCGGGGCGACCGATTTCGTCACCGCGTTCGACACCGAGCTGCGCAAGCTCAAGAAGTCCGGTGAGTGGCTGCGCATCGTGAAGCCGTTCGGTTTCAGCGAGCGAAACGCGCCTCCGCCGGACATGACCACCGACCAACTGTGCGGTGACGCGTGACCGAGCACGACACCGACGCAGATTCCGACGCCGCTGGCGCGGTCGCTATTTCCGGCTCGGTTGATGCTTCCGGCGCGGTTGGCCCTTCCGGCTCGGTTGGCCCTTCCGGCTTGGTTGATGCTTCCGGCGAGACCGGCACCGTGATCGACGACGTCGCCGAGCGGGCGGAGCGCCCGTCGGCGTTGGGGATGCGCCGCAAGGATCTGTTGCGCAGCACGCCGGGCCAGTGGGGTGCGCTCCTGGTGGCGCTGGTCATCGCGGGGCTCGTCGTCGGGCTGGTGACGTCGTTGAGCGTGCACTCGCGGCAGGCGACGTTGTCCGACCTGGCGACGTCGTCCGGCCAGCTTAGGGTGGCCGCCGCGGAGTTCCACCGGTCACTGTCCACAGCGGACATAGCGGCAGCGGCGGCGTTCCTCGCGCGCGACCAGGACCGGGCGACCGACCGGGTGCGCTACGAGACCTCGTACGAAACGGCGATCGGCGAGGCGCAGTCCGCGCTCGCGACGCTGGTCGCCGCGCGCGACGAGGACGCCGACCCTGGTCGTCGCAACCTGCTCGGCACGCTGCCCGGCAGGCTGTCGGAGTACACGGTCCTGGTGGAGACGGCGCGGTCGTACAACCGGGAGGGCGAGCCGATCGCGTCGACGTATCAGCTGCTCGCCGCCGACGCGATGCGCGCGCATCTGCTGCCCGCCGCGCGGGAGCTGCACCAGGCCGCACGGGCGCAGGTGACCGACCGGCAGTTGTCCACGATGTCGTTCCCACTGCTGGAGCTGGCGCTGATCGGATTGCTGATCGCCGCGCTGGTCGGCGCGCAGGTGTGGCTGCGGCGGCGCACGAACCGCCTGATCAACGTCGGTCTGGTCGCGGCGACGGCGATGGCGGTCACGATGCTGCTGTGGACGACGGTGGGCGCGAACGCGGCGGGATCGCACGTCGAACGGTCGTCCGAGGACGGCACCCAGGTCGGGGACGCGCTGACCGACGCCCGCATCACCGCGCTCGCCGCGCGCGCCAACGAGGCGCTGTTGCTGGTGTCCGCCCGCGACGACCACGACACCGACCGCTACCAGGAACGGTTCGTTGAACTGCGGAAACGGCTGGTGGGGTCGGGGAACGCCTCGGACATCATCGCTCCAAGCCGGAGTCCCTCCTCTCCCGGCGGCTCGGGCATCGGGAGCGCCGACGCCGGCGACGTCGGCCACGCGCGCGGGGGACTCGCCCTCGCCAAGGCGGCCACGGACGATCCGGCGATCCAGGATCAGATCGACACCACCGCTGCCGCCACCGACGTGTGGCTGCACGAACACCGAACCGTGCTGAGCACCGCGGGCGTGGCGCAAGCCGGTGCCGTCGAGACCCTCCTCGGCTCGCCGGGTTCGGACGCCTTCGACACGGTCGACGACGAGCTCGGCTCCGCCGTCGACGACGTCCGACATCGCGCGACGACCGAGATCACCACGGCCCGCTCCACCCTGACCGCCATGACGCCCGGGGTGGCCATCCTGAGCCTGCTCACCGCGTTCGCGGCAGGCGCGGGCGTCTGGCAGCGCCTCCGCGAATACCGCTGACGCCCCGCCGCCGTGTCCCCCGCTCCTGACCCCGCGAGCGGCACTTCGCCAGGTAGATGGTCGCGGAAACATGACAAATTGACACGAATCCGGCGCAAATCGCGCAATCTCCCTAGCGGAGCCGAGCCGGTGAGGTTTCCACCGAGCCGAGCTGCGCATAGATCTTCGCCGGTCTGGATCAGTTAGGGCGAGCGCGCTCGCTCGGGCACGACCCGCAGGCCACCGTCGACCGCAACCAGCGCGATGTCGCCTTCGGTGTCGGTGCGCACGACGAGCGCTCCACCGTCACGCAGCTCCTCGATCACCATGGCGCTGGGGTGGCCGTACCGGTTCATCGCGCCAACGCTGATCACGGCGACAGCAGGGTCCACGGCGTCGAGGAAGCTGGGCAGCGTGCCCCTGCTGCCATGATGCGGCACCTTGAGCACGTCGGCGCGTAGATCCTCATCCGATGCCAACAGGTCGGCTTGCGCAGCCAGTTCGACGTCCCCCGTCAGCAGCACGCTCCCGGCCGGTGTCTCCACCTTGAGCACCACCGATGCGTCGTTGACGTCGGCACCGTCCGCGCGTGAGTCAGGCGGTGGCACGTACTGGGGTCCGAGCACCCGCATCCGCAGGCTCGGCCAAGTCAGCCGCTGACCCACCGCCAGTTCCAGCACCGCGACGTCGAATCGGC
The DNA here is from genome assembly GCA_009377475.1 of Actinophytocola sp. Taxonomy (GTDB): domain Bacteria; phylum Actinomycetota; class Actinomycetes; order Mycobacteriales; family Pseudonocardiaceae; genus Haloechinothrix_A. The sequence continues at coordinate 37,737 of WHTY01000003.1, read as the reverse complement.
GGCCCGTAGCCACGACCTGCCGCCACGCCCACTCTGGCGTACGGCCCTCGCCCACGGCGATACCGCCCACCGCACGGCCGTCCAGCACCGCAACCAAGCCGCCGATGTGATCGGCGTGCAGGTGACTCAGGATCACCAGCGGCACCCGCTCGACGTCCAGCCGGTCGAGGCACCGGTCGATGTCGCCAAGTTCGGTGCCGGTGTCGACCACGACGGCGCTGCCACGCTCCCCAGTCGACAACACAAGACCATCGCCCTGACCGACGTCGCAGGCCACGAACACCCACCCCGACGGCGGCCACCCTGGCGTCACAACGACGACCGGAATCGCCACCACAACGACGCCGACCGCACCTGCGCTGAAGATCGTGAGCAGCAGCCGAGAACGCACAGCCAGGACGACACCGACGCACACGAGCGCGGCGGCGAGTCCGCCCCACCAGCCGTCCGGCCATCCGATCACGGCGCCGGGCACGCCCTCGGCCTCCCTCGCGACCAGCACCAGCCAGCTCACCGCTGGCCCCGCCAACCACACCGCGACCTCGGCCAACACGGGTACCGCCATCGCGCAGACTGCGGCTACCACGCCAAGCACGGTGGCGGGCGCGACCGCAGGTTCGGCCAGCACGTTCGCTGCCACCGTCACCAGGCTGATCTCGCCCGAGGATCCCGCGATGATCGGCATCGTCGCGACGAACGCCGCCAACGGCACCGCGATCCCCGCTGCCACGACTGCCGGCACACCACGGCGTCGTGCCGCAGCCACCCACCTCGGAGCGAGTAGCACCAGCGCCGCCGTCGCTAATACCGACAACGCGAAGCCGATGCTGATCGCCATCGCCGGATCGACCAACACCAGCACGATCACGCTGAAGGCCAGCGCGGGCAGCGCCGAGCGGTTCCGGCCCAGCGCGAGCGCGAGCAGTCCGACCCCACCCATCACGCCTGCCCGCAGCACGCTCGGTTCGGAACCGACGAGGACCACGTACCCGAGCAACACCACCCCGGCGACGGCACTCGACGCCTTCGGCCCCAGCCGCACGAGGCGGAGCAGCACGAACGCCGCTCCGACCACGATCACGACGTTGGACCCGGACACCGCCGTCAGGTGCGACATACCTGCCGCTAGGAACTCCTCCTCCACCCGCAACGGCAGCGCCGACGTGTCCCCGACAACGAGCCCCGGCAGCAACCCCGCTTCGTCAGGGCCAAGCACATCCGCCGACACCGCGCGCAACGCGTGGCGCATCGACGCGGCAGCGCGTTGCCACCACGGCGCCGCCGTGACGCGTCCAGGGGCAGCACGTACCCGCAGCACCGCCACCAGCAGCTCACCGGACGACGCTGGCAGCAGCGTTCCGGACACCCGCGCCCGCTGCCCCGGCACCAACCGGGACCAGCGGTCGGCGGGAGCGATCAGCAGCACCCGGCCTGTGCTCCTGACGATCCGCTCAGCCACCACGGCCCGCTCGACGTCGGCATGCAGCACGACACGTTCGCTGCCCGCACGCTGGCCCGCATACCCGGCCGCGCGGATAGCTCGTGACCGACTGGTCAACACGACGTCCAGCACCGCGTGACCACCATCGGCGGCGACCGCGCGCAGTGGGTCATGCTCGGCACCGTGGAGCACCACCGTCAACGGCACGGCACTCAACACGCCCGCCACGCCGAGCGCCGCGGCGCCATGGCGGCGGCCGAATCCGGAACGCCGCACGATGGGAAGCACGGACGCCACCAGCGCACCAACGCCGCACAGCGCCGCCATCCACCACGTGCCGAGCAACCCCAGCAACCCGGCAAGCCAGACCGTGAGGGCGGCGGGCACCAGGCGAAAGTCGTGGTCGACGCTGTCGACCGATGTCGGAGGTGTCGGAGGTGTCGGACGTCGGAAACTCCGGAGCTGGCGGATAGCAGCAGAACACGACGTCATCCAGCGGCAACCGTCACGCGATCCCGGAGGTCGGCCAGCGTCGCCTCGCCGATGCCAGAGACCTCACGCAACTGCTCAACGTCCGTGAAGCCGCCGTGTTCGGCACGCCACTCCAGGATGCGCTGGGCTGTCACTTCCCCCACACCGGGCAGTTCCTGCAGTTCCGCGTCCGTGGCCGCGTTCAGGTCGATCCCCGACTCCGTGCCGTCCGGGCTGCCCACCGTCGCTGCCTCGGTCATGCCACTCGGGACGGGGACGTCGACGTAGATCTGCTCGCCGTCGGACAGTTTGCGAGCGAGGTTGATCGTCGCCAGGTTGGCCCTGCCCACGGGGCCGCCTGCGGCCTGCACCGCGTCGGCGACCCGGGCACCCTCATCGACCGTGACCAGGCCCGGCTTGGCCACCTTGCCCACCACGCTGACGACGAGTTGCGAGGTGTCGTCGCTCGCGACGGTGGGTTCCGCTGTTGTCGTCGCGGTCTTGTGCACGGCCAGCGGCAGCGACGGTGTCGGCGGTGGCTCCTGTGCGCCTGACAGCAACAACACGGCGATCGTGACGAGGCAGCTCAGCGCACCGATGCCGACGGCGACCCGCATGAGGCGAGCACGCCGGGGCGGCACGTCAGGTGACATCGGCGCGACGTCCGACGCAGGACCACACTCGACGTCCCGATCGCCAGCCACCACCTCGGGCGGTTGCCACAACCGACGCAACCTCGCACGGGCGATGGCACCACGTACGGTGCCCGGCTGATTCACGAAGGGTAATTGCGCAAACATGGCGGCGACGTTAGAAGCCGCCCGTGACCAGCGCCAGACACCCGATTGGGGCTGTGGACGGTTCACGACCTGTGGATGCGACGGCGCGTCTCCGCCTCGGCGTCACACCGGCTGGACCACAACGCCGACGACGCCGGGGCCGGTGTGCGCCCCGATCACCGCACCCAGTTCGGCCACGACGCAGCCGTCCAAGCCCGGGATCCGCGCGTCCAACTGTTCCGCCAATCGGGCGGCCCGCTCATACGCCCCGAGGTGCTGCACCGCGATCTGAACCTGCTGGTCACCGGCGGCTTCCACCGCGAGATCGGCAAGCCGCGTCATCGCCCGGCTGAGTGTCCGCACCTTCTCCAACGGCGTGATCTTGCCGTCGTCGATGTGCAACAGCGGCTTCATCGCCAACGCCGTCCCGAGCACCGCCGTGGCCGCGCCGATCCGGCCGCCCCGGCGCAGATGCTCCAACGTCTCCAGGACGAACAACGTCCGCGAACGGGCTGCTGCCGACACCGCAGCAGCTTCAACCTCGGCGCCATTTGCCCCGCGAGTGGCGACATCCGCAGCCCGCACCGCGGCGAAACCGAGTCCCATGACGGTCGTCCGGGAGTCGACGACACGCACCGATCCCTCTCCGCGCTCGGCGTTGACCTCGTCGGCGGCGGCGACCGCAGCACCCCAGGTGCCGGACAGTTCGCTGGAGATGTGCACCGACAGGACGACGTCCGCTCCGTTGTCCAGCGCTTCCCGGTACGCCTTGCTGAACGACGTCGGCGTCGGCATCGACGTCGTCACCTTGCGCCTCGCCCGCAGCGCGTCAACCAGCGTGTCCTGGTCGACGTCGACGCCGTCGAGGTACTCCTCACCGTCGATGAGCACGTACAGCGGCACGACCGTGATGGCGTGCCGGACGGCGTAGCCCTCCGGCAGATAGGCGGTGGAATCGGTGACGACAGCGACCTGCACGTCGTCCAGCGTAAATCAGCTCGCGCCGTGCCCATCGTGCCGCACGGTGAGCAGCGGCCGGAGCACGCCCGCCATTGCCGCCGCCATCTGCGCGTGGCCTTCCCAGCCCCAGTGCATGCCGTCCGGGTTGCCGCCACCGGACATGACGTGCTCCCCGGTGACCTCCGCCTGGTCCAGGATCGGCACCTCAACCCGCTCGGCCCACGCGCTGATGGCGGCGGCGGTGCGCGCGCGGCCGGTGTGCACGAAGCCGTACGACGCCGCGCGGTGGTGAGGCGGCAGCACGCCGACGATCGGCAGGTCGGCGCGCAACGTCCGGAGCGCGGTCACCGCCGCGTCGAGGTACCGGACGGTCAACGTCGTGGGCAGCACCAACGGACGTCCCCGCAGCACCACGGACAATCTCGGCTGCGCGGCCCGGTAGGCGCCACGCACCGCCCGGCGCAGCCACTCCGGCCGCAGGTAGCGCAGCCCGGTGCGCAGGTATGTCGGCAGCGGCGACGGCAGCGAGTCCATGCCACCGACGGCGAGCACCACGGCGTCCACCCGGTGCAGGTCAGCCCACACCCTCGGGTCGCCGATCATGGCCCACCAGACGTCGCGAGCGGTCCAGCCACGCTGGGCGACGATGATCGCCTCGCCGCCCAACTCGGCGGCAGCGAGGTTCGGCCAGAGCCTCGGCTCGTCGGCGGCGTACGCGCTGTCGGGGCCGTGGAAACACAGCGAGTCGCCGAACACCAGCAGCGTGCCAAGCGAACCAGACGAGCCGTGGACAGCCCTCATGGCATTACCCGGTCATCCCGGCGTTGTAGGCGTGCAACCGCCACCGGCCTTCGGGCCGCGCGAGCTCCACCCAGTGGCAGTTGCCGATGCCGCCCAGCACCGTCCAGTGCGCCACGGGCAGGTCGAGCAGCCGCGCGGTGAGCGCCACGATCAGCCCGCCGTGCGCGGCGAGCAGGACGGTGTCCAGCTCCTCCCCCAGGTCCTCGACCACCTCGAACGCCCGGTCGGCGACCTCGACGCGCGACTCACCGCCCGGCGGCGCCCAGGTGGCGTCCGCCCGCCATCGACGTCGATAGCCAGGCCAGCCCTCGTCCACCTCGGCGCCGGTCAGCCCCTGCCACTGGCCGAGGCAGGTCTCGCGCAGCCGCTTGTCGATGCGCAGTGGCACGCCCATGCCCTCGGTGAACACCGTGGCGGTGTCGGTCGCCCGCCGCAGGTCGGACGCGACGACCAGGTCCGGTGCGAACCGCGCGAGCGCGGGCACGGCGAACCGCGCCTGGTTCCAGCCGACCTCGGTCAGCTCGGTGTCGATGTGGCCCTGCATCCGGCCACTGGCGTTGTACGTCGTCTCGCCGTGACGCCACAGGATGATCCTGCGCACGCCGGACTCACTCACAGCTCATCGCCGAGGTCGGCCCGCTCCAGTCCATCGACCTCGAGCTGCGGACAGTCCTTCCAGAGCCGTTCCAGGCCGTAGAAGGAGCGCTCCTCGTCGTGCTGGACGTGCACGACGACGTCGACGTAGTCCAGCAGCACCCACCGGCCCTCGCGCGCGCCCTCGCGGCGCACCGGCTTGTGCCCCGTGGCGAGCAGCTTCCCCTCGACGTTGTCGACGATCGCGCCCACCTGGCGTTCGTTGGGCGCCGATGCGATGACGAAGACGTCGGTGATGACCAGTTGGTCCGAGACGTCCAGCAGGACGATGTTGGACGCCTTCTTGTCCGCGGCGGCGTGTGCCGCCGTCTCAGCCAGCTCGCGTGCCTGGCCCGTCGCTGTCACCGTCGCTCGCTCCTTCGCCGTGTCGCTGGGTTGCGCTGGTCGAGCGTACCTGCCCGGTCTGTCAGTCCCGGTACAGCTTGTGCTTGTCGATGTAGCGCACCACACCGTCCGGGGTGAGGTACCAGACGGGCTCACCCTTGCGTACCCGATCACGCAGGCCGGTAGACGAGATCGCCATGGCCGTGACCTCGACCAGACTGACCTTGCCCCCAGGCAGGTGGTGGTCACTGAGGTCATAACCCGGCCGGGTGACGCCGATGAAATGGGCGAAGTCGAACATCTCGTCCACGGCGTGCCACGTGAGGATCTGCGCGATCGCGTCGGCGCCGGTGATGAAGTACAGCTCGGCACCGGGATAGCGCTCGTGCAGCTCCCGCAGCGTGTCGACGGTGTAGGTGGGGCCGGGCCGGTCGATGTCCACGCGGCTGACGGTGAACACCGGGTTGGACGCGGTCGCGATGACGGTCATGAGGTAGCGGTCCTCGGCGTCGCTGACCACCTGGTCAGACTTCTGCCACGGCTGACCGGTCGGGACGAAGATGACCTCATCGAGGGAGAACCGCGACTGCACTTCGCTCGCCGCGACGAGGTGTCCGTTGTGGATCGGGTCGAACGTGCCGCCCATGACGCCGATCCGTCGATGTGGTGCCATAACGGCCCCGAGCTTACGTCGGTGGGGAGGCCGAGGCTCGACGTGGTGCGCGGGTGGACCCCGAATCCCCTGACAGCAACACCCGCGCACCACGCCGACCGGTGAACTCAGGTCACCGGCAGTATCCGCGCTCCCCCGCGAGCACCGATACGCCTCAGAGACTTCCCGGCACTCGGGTCATGATGCGTATTCGGAGCGTGAGTAGTGGTGATCGCGGCCACACGTCGTTCGGCACACCCGCGTGGTGGTTGTCGGTGGCATGCGGTAGACGTTGCTGGGTGGACACCAGCTCGCTGCGCACCCGTGCCGACACCCTGCTGCGCGCCCTCGCGGGCGAGGACGCCGTCCTGCGCGACGACCAGTGGCGCGCGATCGAGGCGCTGGTCGCGCACCGACGTCGTGCGCTCGTCGTGCAGCGCACCGGCTGGGGCAAGTCGGCGGTGTACTTCGTGGCCACGGCGCTGCTTCGGGAGCATGGTGAGGGGCCGACGGTGATCGTGTCGCCGCTGTTGGCGCTGATGCGCAACCAGATCGACGCGGCCCGCCGCGCGGGGATCGCGGCCGTGACGATGAACTCCGCCAACCAGCAGGACTGGGACGAGGTGCAGGCGTCGATCGCGGACGGCACGGTCGACGTCTTGCTGGTGAGCCCTGAGCGGCTGAACAACCCCGATTTCCGCGACGCCGTGCTGCCGAAGCTCGCGGCCACGGCCGGGCTGCTGGTGGTCGACGAGGCGCATTGCATCTCCGACTGGGGCCACGACTTCCGCCCGGACTACCGGCGCCTTCGCACGCTGATCGCTGACCTGCCGGACGGCGTGCCGGTCCTGGCGACCACCGCGACGGCGAACGACCGGGTGGTGGCGGACGTCGCGGACCAGGTGGTGCCAGGAGCGGCGTCGTCCGACTCGGGAGCGCTGGTACTGCGCGGGCCGCTCGATAGGGAGAGCCTGCGGCTGGCCGTCGTCACCCTGCCAACGCCGCAGGCGCGGTTGACGTGGCTGGCCGAACGACTGGATGAGCTGCCCGGCTCGGGCATCATCTACACGCTGACGGTCGCCGCCGCGCACGACATCGCGTCGTTCCTGCGCGACCGCGGTTTCGCGGTCGCCGCCTACACGGGCAAGACCGACCCGACCGAGCGGTTGCAGGCCGAACAGGAGTTGCTGAACAACGACGTCAAGGCGCTGGTGGCGACGTCTGCGCTCGGCATGGGGTTCGACAAGCCGGACCTCGGGTTCGTCGTCCACGTCGGCGCGCCGTCGTCGCCGATCGCATACTACCAGCAGATCGGGCGCGCCGGTCGTGGTGTCCGCCGCGCCGAGGTGATCCTGCTGCCAGGGCAGGAGGACGAGGCGATCTGGGAGTACTTCGCGTCGTTGTCGTTCCCGCGCGAGGACCGGGTCACGCAGGTGCTTCGGGCGTTGGACGGGCAGGAGAAGCCGTTGTCCACCGCCGCGCTGGAGCCAATGGTGGAGCTGTCCCGCTCGCGGCTTGAACTGGTGTTGAAGGTGCTGGACGTCGATGGCGCGGTGCGCCGCGTCAAGGGCGGTTGGGAAGCGACCGGGCAAGGCTGGCACTACGACGCGGAACGCTATGAGCGGGTCGCGCGGGCTCGGCGCGCCGAGCAGGCCGCGATCCGGGAGTACGTCCAGTTGGCCGGGTGCCGGATGGAGTTCCTGCTCCGGCAGCTCGACGACCCGCACGCCACGCCGTGCGAACGGTGCGACAACTGCACTGGCGAACGATGGTCCGCTCAGGTGGATGCCTCCGCTGTCGAGGCGACGGGTGAGCGGCTGGCACAGCCGGGTGTCGAGATCACGCCACGCCGACAGTGGCCGACGGGGCTCGGGTCGCTGGGCGTGTCGTTGTCCGGGCGGATCAAGGCGGACGAGCGAGCCGAGCCGGGTCATGCGCTTGGCAGACTGACCGACATCGGTTGGGGCTCCCGGCTGCGGGACGTGCTCGGCGCAGGCGCGGCCGATGGCCCGGTGCCCGCCGCGATGTTCGACGCCTGCATACGAGTGCTCGCGGAGTGGGACTGGGCCGCGCGACCGGTGGCGGTCGTCGGCGTGCCGTCCTCGACGCGGCCCACGCTCGTGACGAGCCTGGTGGAACGCCTTTCGACGGTCGGACGGCTGCGCGACCTCGGGTTCCTTGAGCTGGGCGACGTCGCGGCACGCCGTGCGAACAGCGCCCTCCGGGTGGCGGATCTGTCCGAGCGGATGGCGCTGCCTGCGGCGATGGCGGACGCGCTCGGGTCACTGGACGGCCCGGTGCTGCTGGTCGACGACTACACAGACACCGGCTGGACGTTGACCCTGGCCGCTCGGCTGCTCCGCTCCGCAGGTGCCCCCGCCGTGCTCCCCTTCACGCTCGCCACCACGAACTGAGCCGGAAGCCGGGTAAGCCCCGCATCGTGTCCGACACTCACGACGCCGTGTCCGACACTCACGACGCTGTGTCCGACGTTGCCGACGCGAGGGTCCGCCAGCTGTCCGAGCTGACATCCGGGTGCCGCCGCCGACATCAGGGAATATCTCGGGAGCTACCCGGATGTGCCCCCCGCATCGGACTGCCATTGCCAGCCGCCTTCGCCCTCGCACTCCTCGCCGCGCCCCGGCTCGTTCTCCATGACCTGGGCATTATCGAAGAGGGCACAGTCGTCAACGCCCTGTTCGTGTTCGTTCCGCCGCTGATATGGATCGCGGTAGCGGTTCTTCACAAAATCGACCACCCCATCCTGACGCTGTTCGTGGTCGGGGTGTTCTACGGCGCACTGCTCGCGATCGGCCACCAAGTCCTCTGGCACATCAACACTGGCGATGACCAAGTGATGCTTGGCGGCAACTTGGCTGACATCGACCCCGACGTTCAGACCGTGATCATTCGCGTGTTCGCGGCAATCAGCAGTGTTGTGACGGGCAGTCTCGTTGGAACAGCGGCCGGCCTCATCGCATGGGCGTTGCTCAAAGCCATCTCGCGTTCGACCAAGGATTCGTCGGGAACGTCGGACACGGCGTCGTGAGTGCAGGACACAGCGGCGGGAACGTCGGACACAACGTCGAGAGTGCAGGACACAGCGCGCTGAACGGGGGACACGGGGCGCTAGGGCTTGAGGGGGACCAGATCGTCGGCGTGGACGACTTCCCGGCGGAGGTCGGCCGGGATCTCGTGGCTGGAGCGCCCGATCAGCTCCGGGAGTTCGCCCGCGTCGAAGCCGACGACGCCCCGGGCGACCACCCGCTGTTCGGGATCGACCAGGTCCACGACGTCGCCCGCGACGAAGTCGCCGTCGATGCCGGTCACGCCAGCGGCGAGCAGCGAACGACGTCGTTGCACGACGGCGGCGACCGCGCCGTCGTCCAGGTGCAAACGTCCCGTCGCGCCCGCGGCGTAGCCCAGCCAGAACCGTCGCGCCGTCAGCCGGGACCTGGCCGCGGTGAACGCCGTGCCGACGTCGGCCGTGCTCAACGCCCGTTCCGCGTCGCCCGAACTCGCCAGCAGCACCGGAATCCCGGCGGCGGCGGCCATCCGCGCGGCGGACAGCTTCGACACCATGCCGCCGGTGCCGAGCCCCGAGCTGGACATACCGATGTCGAGTCCAGTCAGGTCGGCCGCGCCGGAGACCTCGGTGATCTTGCGGGTCGCGCCGTGGCGCGGGTCGCCGTCGTAGAGGGCGTCCACATCGGACAGCAGCACGAGGGCGTCCGCGCCGACGAGGTGCGCCACCAACGCCGCCAACCGGTCGTTGTCGCCAAACCGGATCTCCTCCGTGGCGACCGTGTCGTTCTCGTTCACCACCGGGACCGCGCCCAAGGCAAGCAGCCGGGAGAAGGTGCGCTGAGCGTTGCGGTAATGCGCGCGGCGCACGACGTCGTCCGAGGTCAGCAACACCTGCCCGACGGTGAGCGTGTAGCGGCCGAATGACTCGGCGTACGCGTGCGCGAGCGCGAGCTGTCCCACGCTCGCCGCCGCCTGCTGGGTGGCGAGGTCGCGAGGCCGCACCGGCAGCGCCAACGGCGAGACGCCCGCGCCGATCGCGCCGGACGACACCAGCACGACCTGCGCGCTCTGCTTGACCCGCCCGGCGATGGCGTCCACCAGCCGGTCCAGTTTCGCGCGGTCCAGCCCGTCTTCGGCCGTCGTCAACGCCGACGAGCCGACCTTCACGACCAGCCGCTTCGCCTCGGTGACCGCCGCGCGGGAGGCCGACGCGGTCACGACGACTCATCCTCCGAGCCGTCCGAGCCGTCGGGACCATCGGAAGCGTCGGGGTCCTCCGGCGCGCCGTCGCGCCGCAACTGCCGCAACCGCTTGCGCTCGGCCGCGCCGACCCGCGTTGTCTGATCCAGCCGCAGGTCGGAGCCACGCCCGCCAAGCTGCATCGCGATGCCAGCCGGGGTCGACGGCTCCCAGTCGAACGTCACCCCGGCGATCGTCACCGCGCTGCCGGGCTTCGCACCCGCCTTGGCCAGCGCTTCCTCCACGCCGAGCCGCGCCAGCCGATCCGCCAGGTAGCCCACGGCCTCGTCGTTGTCGAAGTTCGTCTGCGCGATCCACCGCTCCGGCCGCTCGCCGCGCACGATGAACGCGTCCGGGTCCTCGGGATCGGTCTCGATGGTGAAGCCGGTGTCGTTGACCGCGGCTGGCCGCAGGACGATGCGCTTCGCCTGCGGCGGTGGCTGCGACGCCCGGTGCTCGGCGACGATCTCACCCAACGCGAACGTCAGCTCGCGCAGCCCCTGGTGCGTCGCGGTGGACACCTCGAACACCGGCAGCCCGCGTTCCTCAAGCTCCGGGCGCACGAGTTCGGCCAGTTCAGCGGCCTCGGGGACGTCCATCTTGTTCAGCACGACGACGCGGGGCCGCTTGGCCAGCTCGTCACCGAGGCTCGGCGTGTAGCGCGCCAGCTCGTCCTCCAACGCGTCGACGTCGGAGATCGGGTCGCGGCCTGGCTCGTACGTGGCGCAGTCGACGACGTGCACCAACACCGCACACCGGTCGATGTGGCGCAGGAAGTCGAGCCCGAGGCCCTTGCCTTCGCTCGCGCCGGGGATCAGACCGGGGACGTCGGCCATGGTGAACGACGTCTCCCCCGCCGTCACCACACCGAGGTTGGGCACCAGCGTGGTGAACGGATAGTCCGCGATCTTGGGATTGGCCGCCGACAGCACCGAGATCAACGACGACTTGCCCGCCGAAGGGAACCCGACGAGGCCGACGTCGGCGACCGAGCGCAGCTCAAGCACCAGGTCGTGCGCTTCGCCCTCCTCGCCGAGCAGCGCGAAGCCGGGGGCCTTGCGCGCCTTGGACGCGAGCGCGGCGTTGCCGAGACCGCCCCGGCCGCCCCTGGCCGCGACGAACGTCGTGCCGGGCCCCACGAGGTCCGCGAGCACCTCGCCATCCGTGCTGAGCACGACCGTGCCGTCCGGCACCGCAAGCTCCAACGACTCCCCAACGGCACCGGCCCGGTTGCTGCCCTGGCCATGCTTGCCGCTCGAGGCACGCGCGTGCGGGCGGAAGTGGAAGTCGAGCAGGGTGTGCACGTTCGGGTCAACGACAAGCATCACGTCGCCGCCGTTGCCGCCGTTGCCGCCGTCGGGACCGCCGAGTGGCTTGAACTTCTCGCGATGCACCGAGGCACAGCCGTTCCCGCCGTTGCCTGCGGCGATGTGGATCACCGCACGATCAACGAACCGAGACATCTCGACGTCCTCCTGCTAGACGCGCTCAATACACGAAACGAGGGGCGGCGCCGGAATCGCTCCCGGCCCCGCCCCTCGCGTGGACTTCTGTGGCGGAAAACCCGGTCAGGCTTCCGCTGGGACGATGTTGACGGTCTTCTTGCCGCGCTTCTCACCGAACTTCACCGCACCGGACTCCAGCGCGAACAGCGTGTCGTCACCGCCACGGCCGACGTTGACGCCGGGGTGGAACCTGGTGCCACGCTGGCGGACCAGAATCTCGCCCGCGTTGACTGCCTGCCCGCCGAACCGCTTGACGCCAAGCCGCTTGGCATTGGAGTCACGACCGTTGCGAGAGCTCGATGCGCCCTTCTTGTGTGCCATGCTTGGTCAGCTCCTTATGCCTTGATGCCGGTGACCTCGACGCGGGTCAGCTGCTGGCGGTGACCCTGCCGCTTGTGGTACCCGGTCTTGTTCTTGAACTTGTGGATCCGGATCTTCGGGCCCTTGGTCTGCTCGACGACCTTGCCGGTCACCGCTACCTTCGCGAGACTGTCGGCGTCGGCCGTGACCTTGCCGTCGTCAACGAGGAGGACCGCTGGGAAGGTGTGCTCGGTACCCGGCTCGCCCTCGAGCTTCTCAACCTCGACGACGTCGCCGACAGCAACCTTGTACTGCTTGCCGCCGGTCTTGACGATCGCATACGCCGACACGGATGCTCCTGCTACTCGATAGTGGGTGGGTTCTCGTGCGCCGTCCGAACGCTGCACTTGGCTGCGTACGGAGGCACGCGGTAGGGCCGCATTACCTGCGGGCCGACTTACAGGTTACGTTGCCGCCGAAACGGCGATCACACCGGGGGTCAGGTCGCGTCCTCCTGCTCGGCCGAACCCTGCGCGGACGCGCCGACGGGGGGACCAGCGGGTCGTGCGGCCGCCCGCCGCGCACGGCTGCGCACCGTCCGCACGGCGGGCGCGGGCACCTGCGGCGCGTCGCCCCGCGCTGCCTCGGACGCGGCTTTGGTCAACGGCTCGGAAGCCGGAGACGTCACCGACGGCATCGACGCGGACTCGTGCGACGCCGCCCCTGCGGGCCGGGTGACGCGGCCTCGGGTGGTGGACCTGACCGGCTTCACTTTCGGCTCGGACGGCTGCGCCGGGGTCTGCTGCGCCGCTGCCGCCGGGGCCTCCGGCGCGGCCGGAGCCGTCACGGGCGTCGGCGCGCTTGCGGGCGCGGCAGGTGCCTGCGGCTCGGCTGGCGCCGTCGGACCGTCGGTCTTGCCGGTGGTCGTCGGCTGCTCCGCTGCCGGCTGCTCGGCCGCCTCGGGCTTCACCGGGCCACCGATCCTGCCCGTGACCCCCGGGGTGACCTTGCCGGTGACACCGGTCGACACCGTGCCGGTCGTATCAGGCGACTCCGCGCCCGTCGGCGGGGCCTGCTCCGCGCTGGCGGCGCTGGTGTCCGTGTCGGCGGCAGGGACCTCGCTGGGAGCGGCAGCCTTACCGGACCTCGCGGCCTTGCCGGACTTCTTCGCGGCCTTGACCTTGCCGGATTCCGCACTGGCGGCGGTGTCCGCGGCCTTGCCGGACTCCGCGCTGGCGGCGGTCTGCGCCGCTGCGTCCTTGCCGCTGTCCTTGCCGCTGTCCTTCGCGGTGTCCTTGCCGCTGTCCTTCGGGGGCTCCTTGCCGCCGTCCTTGCCCGCGGCGGCCTTTGAGGCGTTCGCCATCGCCGCGACGGCGCTGGCGACGGTCTCCCGCTGCTCCGGCGTCGGCTCTGGCACCTTGGGCACCGAGTCGTCGCCCTTGCCCTTGCCGCGCTTGCGGCCCTGCTGACCAGTGTCGGACCCGCCATGACGCGGCTCGGACGACACGACGACGCCCCTGCCCTTGCAGTGCTCACACTGCGTGGAGTACGCCTCGAGCAGCCCGGTGCCGACGCGCTTCCTGGTCATCTGTACCAGTCCGAGCGAGGTCACCTCGGCGACCTGGTGCCGCGTGCGGTCGCGTGACAGGCACTCGGTGAGGCGACGCAGCACCAGGTCGCGGTTCGACTCCAGCACCATGTCGATGAAGTCGATCACGATGATGCCGCCGATGTCGCGCAACCGGAGCTGCCGCACGATCTCCTCGGCGGACTCCAGGTTGTTGCGGGTCACCGTCTCTTCGAGGTTGCCGCCCGATCCGGTGAACTTGCCGGTGTTGACGTCGATGACGGTCATCGCCTCGGTGCGGTCGATGACCAGGTAACCACCGGACGGCAGCCACACCTTGCGGTCCAGCGCCTTGATGATCTGCTCGTCGATGCGGAAGTCGGCGAAAACATCCGAGGACGCCGCGGTGCCGGTGTAGCGCTGCAATCGATCGGACAGGTCGGGCGCGACGTTCTGCACGTAGGAGTTGATCGTCTCCCAGGCGACGGAGCCCTGCACCACCAGTTTGACGAAGTCCTCGGTGAACAGGTCGCGCACGACCTTCACCAGCAGGTCCGGCTCCTCGTACAGCAGTGAAGGGGCCTTCTTGTTCTTGGCGGACTTGCCGTTGCCGTTGGTGCCCTTGTCCGCCTTGTCCTTGATCGTCTCCCACTGGGCCTGCAAGCGGCGGACGTCGCGCTCGAGCTCCTCGGCGCTGATGCCCTCCGAGGCCGTCCGGATGATCACACCGGCGTCGTCAGGGACGATTTGCTTGAGGATGTCCTTGAGCCTGCGCCGCTCGTTCTCCGGCAGCTTGCGAGAGATGCCGGTCGCGCCGCCGCCGGGCACGTACACCAGGAAGCGGCCGGGCAGCGAGATCTGCGTGGTCAGCCGTGCGCCCTTGTGCCCGACCGGGTCCTTGGTGACCTGCACCAGCACCGGGTCGCCGGTGGAGAGCGCCTGCTCGATCTTGCGGGACTTGCCTTCCAGCCCGGCAGCGTCCCAGTCGACCTCACCCGCGTACAGCACGGCGTTGCGGCCCTTGCCGATGTCGACGAACGCCGCCTCCATGCTGGGCAGCACGTTCTGCACCCGGCCGAGGTAGACGTTGCCGACGATGGAGCCGCTGCCGGACGACGTCACGAAGTGCTCGACGAGGACGCCGTCCTCAAGCACGCCGATCTGGGTCGTGCGGTCGGCGGAGCTGCTGCTCTCTCGCACGACCATGGTGCGCTCGACCGACTCACGCCGTGCCAGGAACTCCGCCTCGGACAGGATCGGCGCCCGCCGCCTGCCCGCCTCGCGACCGTCCCTGCGGCGCTGCCGCTTGGCTTCCAACCGCGTCGAGCCGCGCACGCTGCGCACCTGATCACGGGACGTCTCCGCCCGCGAGCCGTCGCGGACGTGCACCACGGTGTCTGCCGGGTCGTCGCCCGAGCCGGTCTCGTCGCCAGCGCCGCCCTTCCTGCGGCGACGACGCCGACGCCTGCGGGACGCGCTGTCGCCCTGGTCGTCACCGGAGTCCGATTCGTTCTGTTCGTCGTTTTGCGTCGCGTCGGTGTCCGCGCTGGACTCGGCCTGCTCGCCGGAGTCCTTGCCGTTCTGCTGGGTCTCGGTGCCCTGCTCGTCGCCACCCTTGCCGCGACCCCGGCCGCGCCTGCCGCGCCGACGCCTGCGGCGGGGGCCGCCGTCCTCGGTGTCGGCGTCAGAGTCGGAGTCGTCCACGGAGTCGTCCACGGAGTCGCCTGCGGACTCCGGCGCGGACACCGACGCCGTGGACGCGGTCTGGTCGCTTGGCTCGGTCGTTGTGGTGTCCGCGGCGGGCGCCTTGCTGGGCGACGGCGGCAGGAACACCGGCGTCGGCGGCGCGAACACGGGCGCGGTGGGCTGCACCGCCGGCTCGGTCGCCTGCGCTTCCGGCTGCGGCGCGTGCGACATCAGCGGCTGCGGCGACGGCGACCCCTGCGGGGCTGCCTGCTCGGTGCTTGCGGCGCCGCTGTCCGTCGCTGCGCTCGTGGCGACCTCGGCGCCGGTCGCGTCATCGGCCGCTGCGGTGGTCGCAGCCCCAGCGGTCGCGTCCTCAGCACCGCCCGCGCCCTGCGCCGCGTGGTGTTCGGCGACCTTCATCGCCACGTCGCGCGACACGCTGGACTGCGCGCTGCGGGCGGTCTCCCCCAGCGTGCGCAGCGTGTTCAACATGTCTTTGCTCGTCGTGCCCAGCACCTTCGCCAGGGCGTGCACCCTGATCCTTGGTGGTAGCGACGCCAGTGCCTCTGCCGAGGGTGTGGCGGCGTTCCCGCCGCTCTGGTCGGCGGGTGTTTCCGCGTGTGACATACATCTCCTCCGCCCCCGGGCGCGTCTCGCACGTTGCCAGCACCAGTCGTGCTGCGAACGTCGAAACCGCGGCCGCGCAGGGGCCCTTTCTGTTGTGTGCCGCCTCTGGCTCGCGCCACAGGCGGGAATCCTGTGTGTTGCACCATCGTGCGTGTCAGACGTCCTGACACGCCGATAGCGGGTCTTGCAGCGACCTGTCATGAAGAGCGACGGCTCAGTGGCCGTCGTCGTCGAGCCGTGTTACCGGCGACGACGCGCCTCCCTCTGGACGGTGGTCGCTCAGTCCCGACGCCGGAGCCTGCTGCCTCCGCTGGCGAGGTCTGCCGCCGCCGTGACCAACCTCAGTATCCCATATCGATCCGCCATCGTGTGCCGGTCGGTACCCGCTGATACCACTCAGCGTACGAACACCGCACGAACGGGCGCTGTTACCTGCCTGGATCTACCCCTAGTCGGAGCGTCTTGTCGCGGAGAATCAACGAGAGATGACCCACCTAGGTCATCTTCGCGTCGTTACTTGTCGCGGTGGCACAACACTAGCTACGGTGCGCTGCTATGACCCTGTTGAGGTCGGGTGTGCGCGCGCTACGCAGGGTGGTCATCGCCGCCGGTGCCGCACTGCTGGCTTTGGCGCTGTTCACACCGCCCGCGTCGAGCGTGATTCCGGAACGGGCAGACTCGTGCGCGACCGAGCCCGCGAGCGCTCCCCTCCGCTACGTCGTGGTGTTCAGCGAGGGCACGACCCGGCGGCAGGCTCGCCGCGAGATCACCGGCGCCTGCGGCACGCAGGCCGAGTACTACCCGGAGATCGCGGTCGCCGTCGCCACCTCGGCCGAAGCGGACTTCGCCCGGCGCATCGGCGTCGACAGGGCGTTCAGCGCCCAGGCGGCGCGGCGCGCGCACGCCGGTGGTGGCGGACGGCAACAGCAGCGGCTCACCAGGGAGCGGCGTGCCACCACCGACCGCACCCGCGAGCAGTGGAACCTGCGGATGATCAACGCCGACCGGGCGCAACGAGCCGGGGCGCGCGGCGACAGGGACGTCGTGGTCGGTGTGCTCGACTCGGGCATCAACGCGCGCCACCCCGACCTGGCTGACGCCGTCGCCCCTCGGCTGTCGGCGGACTGCCTCACCGGTAGCCCCGAAACCAGCCCGCGCGCGTGGCGACCGACGGCGTCACCGCACGGCACGCACGTCGCGGGCATCATCGCGGCTGCGGACGACGGCATCGGCATCACCGGCGTCGCC
Source organism: Actinophytocola sp. (assembly GCA_009377475.1). Taxonomy (GTDB): domain Bacteria; phylum Actinomycetota; class Actinomycetes; order Mycobacteriales; family Pseudonocardiaceae; genus Haloechinothrix_A. Next base: position 20,456 of record WHTY01000003.1, on the reverse strand, counting down.
CCCGAGACCACACTCGCCTCGATCAAGGTGATCGGCGAGCAGGGCTACGCCGATCCGGAGTCGGCGGTGTGCGGATACATGTGGGCTGCCCGCCACGACATGCGCATCACCAATTCGAGTTACTTCGTGGACCCGTGGTCGCTGTCCTGCACGAACCGCGACGGGCTCGACGTCGTCCGCGAAGCAATCGGCAGGGCGGTCGACCACGCAGCTGACCAGGGCGCCGTCAACGTCGCGGCCGCGACCAACGACGCCACCGACCTCACCCCGGCGGTCACCGGCACGGGCGGTGGCTGCGAGGCGCTTCCCGCCAGCCTGCGCTCGGTCGTCACGGTGTCGGCCACCGGCAAGGACCGGCTCAAGGCGGACTACAGCTCCTACGGCCTCGGTGTCATCTCGGTGACCGCGCCCGGCGGCAGCGGCGACGCGTGCGTGCTGTCCACGGTGCCGCGCGGCTACCGGGACCTGTGCGGCACATCCATGGCTGCCCCGCACGTGTCCGGCGTCCTCGCGCTGCTCGCGGCCGAGCACCCGAACGCGAGCCCCGAACGGCTACACCAGCGACTCACCGCCAGCACCCGGCAACTGCCCTGCCCGGACGACTACGACCTGACCGGCGACGGCACCCAGGACGCCTACTGCACCGGCTACCGGGCCTACAACGGCTTCTACGGCTACGGCATGGTCGACGCGGCCGCCGCCCTCGGGCTGTCGGACGACGCCAACGACTCGCACGCCACCAGCGCATCGAACGCTACGAACGGCTCGAACGCCACTGACGTCCCAGCCGACTCCCGGAACTGACGCTAACCGAGCAGCAGCGCGCCGATCCGCCGCGACGTCGCCGCGACACCCACCGCCGCCAGCGCCGCGAGCACCGCGACGTGGCCGATCATGCTCACGTCGAGCACGCCGGCCGCGAGCCCGCGCATCAGCTCGACACCGTGGTAGAGCGGCGAGACATGCACCAGCCACCGCACCGACTCCGGGTACACCGACACGGGATAGAACGTGGCCGAGAACAGGAACAGCGGCATCACCACGAGCCGGATGTAGTCGAACTGCGACGGCGACCGCAGGAACGTCGACAGCGCCATGCCCACCGAGGCGAACGCGAACGACACCACCAACGCGGCGGGCACCAGCAGCACAGCGAACGGCGAGCTCAGCAGCCCCATCACCGCCATCACCAGGACGAACGCCACCGAGTACACCCCGCCCCTGATGACCGCCCAGCTGATCTCGCCGAGCGCGATGTCGACCGGGCCGAGCGGCGTGGCCAGCATCGCGTCGTAGACCTTGGCGTAGCGCAGCTTGAAGAACACCGGATACGTCGTCTCGAAGACCGCGCCGTTCATGGCGGACGCCGCGAGCAGTGCGGGCGCGACGAACGCGACGTAGTCCACGAGCTGCCCACCCGGCCCGACGACCTTCCCGACCAGCGCGCCGAAACCGATCTGGAACGCCAGCAGGTACACCACCGGCTCTGCGAAACCGGACACCATGATGACCCAGGTCCGCGAGTGCACCCGCATCGAGCGCTCGACCACCGAACCCGGCCCCTGGGTGTAGCGGCCGAACGGCAACATCCGCAGGATTAGCGCCGGTCCGCGCTGCGTCGCGTCCATCGTGCGCATGTCAGACCACCAACCTGCGGTAGAACAGCTTCCTTGCGAGCGCGACGCCCGCGACGAGCAGCACGACGAGGAACGCAAAGTGACCGGCGACGGCGAGCGGGTGCGCGCCACCGAGCGCGGCCGCGCGGGCGATCTCGTTGCCGTGCCACAGCGGCGAGATCCAGGTCAGCCAGCGCAGCCCAAGCGGGATCTGCGAGATCGGGAAGAACGTCGCCGAGAACAGCATCATCGGCACCATCACGAACCGGAACATCACGACGAACCGACGTCCCTCGTCGTAGGTGGCGGCGGCCAGCGCCATGACCGGCGCCGCACACGCGAGCCCTGTCAGCACACCGACGCCGACGACCAGCAGCGCGGCGGGGCGCAGCCAGGCACCGAACATCAGCGCGACCAGGCCGTAGATCGCGCCGGACAGCCCCAGCCGGATGCCAAGCCACAGGAGCTGCCCGCCGAGCAACTGGCCGGGCGTGATCGGGGTGGCGGTGACCGCGATGTAGTCCTTCTGCCACTTGAACCCGGACAGCACCGGGAAGCTGGCCTCCCCCATCCCGCTCATCGTCGCGCCCGCGACCAGCAGCGCGGGCGCGACGTAGTGCAGGTACTCGAACCCGCCGGTCGCCGCGCCAGCCTCGACCTGCGAGCCGAACCCGAGCCCCATGGCGGCGAGGAACAGCAGCGGCTCGATGCCCGATGAGTAGAGGCTGGACCGCCAGTAGCGGCGGTACCAGGCCCAGTGCCCTTCGACGCGCAGCCACATGGCCCGCCAGTTCGACACGACGGTCCCTGTCGAGCGCCGCACCGGGATAGGGTGCGGTTCAGTCGACAAGGCTGCGCCCCGTGAGCCGCAGGAAGACGTCCTCCAGTGTGCTGCGCCGGATCAGCGTGGACACCGGCCGCACTCCGCGCGCGTGCGCCGCCTCCAGCGCGGCCTCGCCGTCGTCTGCGTACAGCAGCAGGCGGTCGGGCAGCACCTCGTGCCGCCCGGCGAGGTCGGCGACGTGCGGGAGCTGGCCGTCCTGCTCGCCGGGCGCGAAGCGAAGCTCAAGCACCTCGCGAGTGGAGAACCGCCTGATCAGCTCGGACGGCGAGCCCTCAGCCACGATCTGCCCGCCGTCCATGACGACGAGGCGGTCGCAGAGCTGCTCGGCCTCGTGCATGTCGTGGGTGGTGATGATCTGCGTGACGCCCTGCTGTTTGAGCTGGTAGAGCCTGCCCCACAGCAGGTGTCGCGCCTGCGGGTCGAGCCCGGTGGTCGGCTCGTCGAGCAGCAGCATCTCCGGGTCGTTGACCATGGACCGCGCGATGGTCAGCCGCCGCTTCATGCCGCCGGACAGCGGCTCGACCTGGTCGTCCGCGCGGTCGGACAGCTCGGCGAACGCCATCAGCTCGACCGCCTTGGCACGCACCTGCGCCCGCGAGAGGCCGAAGTAGCGGCCGTAGACCTGGAGGTTCTGCCGAACGGTGAGTTCGACGTCGAGGTTGTCGAGCTGCGGCACGACGCCGATGCGCGCCCTGATCCGAGGGCCGTCGGTCTCCGGGTCCATGCCCAGCACCCGCAGCTCGCCGTCCGAACGCGGCGAGACGCAGGCGATCATCCGCATGGTGGACGACTTGCCCGCGCCGTTGGGGCCCAGGAACCCGAACGACTCTCCCCTGCGCACCTCGACGTCGATGCCCGCGACCGCAGCGACGCCGCCGAACCGTTTGACCAGCGCCTTACCCGACACCATCAGGTGCTCGCGCTCGTCGTCCTCCCCGTCTCTCGCCATACACCCCACCCTGCACTCTCGAGTTCGCTGGAGGTCAACCGCGACGGGTCACGTCCCGGCTGGTGCCTCCTCCGCGAGCCTACGAGCGGGCACCGACAGGGAGCGAACGGTTTCTCTACGGGCGATGCGGCGAAAGACGCCTTCACTGCGTCAGGCGCGGTGAAAGACGCTTTCGCTGCACCCAACGCAGGGAAAGCGTCTTTCAGCGCATCACGACGTCGTCAGCCCAGGTCGGGGAACCAGAGCTTGATCTCGCGCTCGGCCGACTCCGGGGAGTCCGAGCCGTGCACGATGTTGTTCTGCACCTCGAGGGCGTAGTCGCCCCTGATGCTGCCGGTGGTGGCCTTGACCGGGTCGGTGGCGCCGGCGAGCTGGCGGAAGCCCTCGATCGCGCGCGGGCCCTCGACGACGGCCGCGACCAGCGGGCCGGAGGTGATGAACTCGAGCAGGTCACCGAAGAACGGCTTGTCCTTGTGCTCGGCGTAGTGCTCCTCGGCGATCTCGTTGGCTACCGTTCGCAGTTCGAGCGCGACCAGCGAGAGGCCCTTCTTCTCGATCCGCGAGATGACCTCACCGATGAGGCCCTTGCTGACACCGTCCGGCTTCACCAAGACGAGCGTGCGCTCACTCACGACTATCCATTCCCCTTCGATTTCGCACCGCGCCAACGCAGACGGGTCGGCTGCGGGTTTCAGTCCGGATTACCCGCGCAGCTTACGACGCGGGTCACACCCGGTCGCGTCGCAGGGTCACTCAGGACGTCTGCTGGCTGGGCAGCGTACCGGCCGCCATCCGCTTGGCGACGTCGTGGCGCAGCCAGAACAGGTACAGCCACACCCCGAGGAACAGCACCCCGATGATGCCGATGGCCACCAGCGACACGAAGAACCCGATCAGCACGACTTGCAGCGCGAGGATCACCAGTCGCATCCAGTCGAACCGCAGCAGCCCGCACGCGACAAGGTGCGCCACGGCGACCGCGATGGTCAACCAGCCTTGCGTGCTGGTCACCCCGCCGCCGAGCTGCGCCACCACGGGCAGCGCCAGCCCGATCGTGATCGCCTCCATGATCAACGCACCGGCCATGATGCCCCGGAACGACTTCAGCGGGTCCTTCGGCGGCGGGCCGGTCTCGGCGGGCTGCTCAGCGCCCGCCTCAGGCTGCTCCTCGCTCACGCGGGCTCCTTCCCGAACAGCGAGCGCGCCTGGCCCGCAGTGACCACCGAGCCGGTGATCAGCACGCCGCCGCCGGACAGCGGCTCCTCGACGTCGCCGCCCTGCTCGACCAGCGCGACCGCCGTCTCAACCGCCTCGTCCAGCTGCGGCTCGACGTGCACCCGCTCCTCGCCGAACACCGACCGCGCCAGCTCGGCCAGCTCGGCGGGTTCCATCGCGCGCGGTGAGTTGTTCCTGGTCACGACGACGTCGTTCACCACAGGCTCCAGCCCTTCCAGGATGCCGCGCGCGTCCTTGTCCGTCATGACGCCGACGACGACGGCGAGCCTGCGGAACGCGAACTCGGCCTCGACGGTCTCCGCCAGCGCCCGCGCGCCGGCCGGGTTGTGCGCGGAGTCGAGCAGCACCGTCGGCGCTGATCGCACGCGCTCAAGACGTCCCGGCATCTCGACGTCGGCGAACGCCTCCCGCACCGCCTCGATGACGAGCTGCTTGTCCTTGCCCGCGCCGAAGAACGCCTCGACGGCGGCGAGCGCGAGCGCGGCGTTGTCAGCCTGGTGGGCGCCGTGCAGGGGCAGGAAGATGTCGTCGTAGACGCCGCCGAGGCCCTGCAGCTTCAGCCGCTGCCCGCCGACGGCAACCTCGCGCTCCAGCACGCCGAACTCCTGGCCAGCGCGGGCGACGGCGGCGTCGACCTCGACGGTGCGTTCCAGGATCACCCGCATGACGTCGGGATGCTGCTCCGCGATGACGGCGACGCTGCCCGGTTTGATGACGCCGGCCTTCTCGGCGGCGATGGCCGCGAGGTCGTCGCCGAGGTAGTCCATGTGGTCCATGCTGACCGGCGCGATCGCGGCGACCTGCGCGTCGGCGACGTTGGTGGCGTCCCAACTACCGCCCATGCCGACCTCGAGCACCGCCGCCTCGACCGGGGCGTCGGCGAACGCGGCCAGCGCCATGCCGGTGAGCACCTCGAACTTCGTCATCCGAGGGCCGTCCTCGCCGGTGGCTCGGTCGACCATGCCGACGAACGGCGCGATGTCGCGGTAGGTGTCGATGTAGGTGGACGCCGGGATCGGCGAGCCGTCGACGGCGATGCGCTCGGTCACCAATTGCAGGTGCGGGCTGGTGTAGCGGCCGGTGCGTAGGCCCATGCGGGTCAGCAGCGCGTCGATCATCCGCGCGGTCGAACCCTTGCCGTTGGTGCCAGCGACGTGCAGCACCGGGTACGTCGTGTGCGGGTCGCCGACCAGGTGCAACAGCGTGGTGATGCGGTCAAGCGACGGCGCGATCTTGGTCTCGCCCCAGCGCTGGTCCAGCTCGGCCTCGACCTCGCGCAGCTCCGCGAGGGCTTTGGCCTCGGCCACCGGGTCCGGCTCGATCGACTCCTCGGTGTCCGGTTTGGCCTGGTCCTCGTCCTCGTCGTCCGGCAGCGGGCCCGCGACGGCGTTGTCACCCGTCGTGAGCTCGACGGGGTAGTCCGGATCCCGCTCGCCGTCGTTGAACTCGTCGAATTCACCCAGTTCGCCGAGCTCCGTCAGCTCGGTGTCCTCGTCGTCTCGCGCCACGCACACACTCCCAATTGCCGCTACGGCGAGTCTACGAGCGGCGGTGTGTGGGCTGGGGCGGGGTGCGATGAAGGGATTCTTACTTGCGTCAGGCGCAAGTAAGAATCCCTTCATCGCACCTCACGGCAGTAACCCTGCGTGACGGGCGGCGGCCAGCGTCTCCACCCGGTTCCGCGCGCCGAGCTTGCGCATGGTGTTGCGCAGGTGGGTCTTGACGGTGGTGGGCAGGATGCACAGCCGCTCGGCGATCTCCGCGTTGGTGTAGCCAGCCGCGAGCTGGGTGAGGACGTCGGACTCCCGCCGCGACAGATGCACGCTGGCGCGCGTCGCCGCGCCGTCGGGGCGGTGGCCGGAGACCCGCTGGCTGAGCGCGTGCAGCCGGTCGCGCAGCACGGTGTCCTGCGCGGCGGCGGCGATCGCGATGATCTCGGCGTTCAGCTCGGCCAGTTCGAACTGGCTCAGCCCGCCGCGTTCGGCTTCCTGCTGTTCGTCGGCGACGCGCCGGAGCCGCCGCTGCACCTCGTCCTCGACCTCGATGTCATGCGCCAGCCTGCGCGCGATCATCGTCGCGGTGGACACGGTGCGGTCGCCGAACGTCATCTCGCCACGGGTCGCGCCGTAGATCATGGCCCTTGTCTCGCCGCGCACGATGATCGGCAGCGCGATGGCGCTGCGCACATGATCCGCCATGGCGGCGCGGTCGAACTGGTGGGTGATGGACGGCGACCTCACGTAGTCGTCGACCGACACCGGGCGCCGGTGCTGCATGGCGACCCCGCCCAGCCCGATGCCAGGACGGATCACGATGCCGCGAAACAGTTCGCAACGCAGGTTGTACAACTCGCTCAGCACGAGCCTGCTCCCCGCCTGGGTGACAAGGCCACCCAGCCCCATCGACAGGCCGTCGAGCTGCGACATGTCACGCAAGGTGCGGCGCAGATGCCCGGAAATGGCATCCGTCGCAGTCACATCCATCGTCATCGTCGACCTCCACGGCGTTAAGGTGCCTGGATAATCCGACCTACCCATGAGTAGGTCAATGGGACTCGCTCTCCTCGCGCTGACGAAGTGCCAGCAAGGCCACTACCAGCACCTCATCCGATCGTGCACTCACCTCATCCCTTTGGATGAGGCATGCGCCACACCAGGTGCTTACCTGTGACACAACGCACACGGCGCGCAGTCAGTAACGAATCCATCGCAGTGCTTGGCCATGGGCGTTCTGTCAACAATGCTCAGTGCGTTGTGAAATAGACCATAGTAGCGCGGAAGCGGAGGTTGAATGCTCGCCGTACGCAACCTCGAAGTCGTCTACAACGACGTCATTCTGGTTCTGCGGGGGGTGAGCCTCGACGTCGCCGATGGCAAGATCGTCGCACTGCTCGGGGCGAACGGAGCGGGTAAGACGACGTTGCTGCGGGCGATTTCGGGACTTCTCGACGTGCACGACGGGGAGGTCACCAAGGGCTCGGTCACGCTCGACGGTGAGCCCCTCAACCGGCACAACCCCGCCAAGATCGTCCGGCTGGGCGTCAAGCAGGTACTGGAAGGCAGGCGGATCTTCGCCGAACTGAGCGTCGAGGAGAACCTGCGGACCGGCGCCCACACCAACGGTCGGCACACGAAGGAGAACCTGGACCGGGTCTACTCGCTGTTCCCGGTGCTCAAAGAGCGCCACAAGGGCACGGCGGGCTACCTATCCGGCGGCGAGCAGCAGATGCTCGCGATGGGCCGCGCGCTGATGTCCAACCCCCGCTACCTGCTGCTCGACGAGCCGAGCCTTGGCCTCGCGCCGCTGCTGGTGCAGCAGATCCGCGACCTCATCGTCGAGATCAACAAGCAGGGCACGACGGTGCTGCTCGTCGAGCAGAACGCCACCATGGCGCTCTCGGTCGCCGAGCACGGCTACGTCATGGAGACCGGCAAGATCGTCATGGACCGGCCTGCCAAGGAGCTGCTTGACGACTCCGACATCCGCGAGTTCTACCTCGGTCTCGGCGCGGAGGGCGCTGCCAAGTCGTTCCGCGACGTCAAGCACTACAAGCGCAGGAAGCGGTGGCTGTCATGACCGCGCAACTCGCGGCGGAGCCCGCGACCACCCAGACCGCGCCGATCCTGACCTTCACTGGTGTTTCGCTGTCATTCGCGGGCGTGACGGCCGTCGACGACGTCTCGTTCGAGGTCGGCCAGCGGGAGCTGTTCGCGATCATCGGCCCGAACGGCGCTGGCAAGACGTCGATCTTCAACGTGGTCTCCGGGGTGTACCGCCCGCAGCGGGGCAGGGTGACGTTCAACAGCGTCGACATCCTTGGTACGAAACCGCACCGGATCGCCGCGATGGGCCTGGCGCGGACGTTCCAGAACATCGAGCTGTTCGCGAACCTGACCGTGCTGGACAACCTTATGCTCGGCCGCCACAACCACATCTCCTACGGCGCACTGTCGGCGTTCGCCTGGCTCGGCCGCGCGCGCAACGCGGAATTGGCGCACCGGGCCGCCGTCGAGGACATCGTCGACTTCCTCGAACTGGAGCAGTGGCGGATGCACCCGGTCGGGTTGCTGCCGTACGGCGTGCAGAAGCGCGTCGAACTGGGCCGCGCGCTCGCGATGCAGCCCAAACTGCTGCTGCTCGACGAGCCGGTGGCAGGCATGAACCAGGAGGAGACCGAGGACATGGCCCGGTTCATCCTCGACATCCGCGACGAGCTGGACATCCCGATGATCATGGTCGACCACGACATGGGCCTTGTCATGGACCTGGCCGACCGAATCATGGCCGTCGACTTCGGCAAGCAGATCGCCACCGGCACCCCGGCCGAGGTGCAGAACAACCCCGACGTCATCCATGCCTACCTCGGGGAGGCGTCATGACCACGACGATCGTCACCAGGGTCCGGGAAAGGGCGGAGCGCACGCCGAACGGGATCGCGATGCGGGAGAAGGACTTCGGCATCTGGCAGGAGGTGACCTGGGCGCAGTACTGGGACACCGTCGTCACGGCGGGGCACGCGCTGCTCGCGCTCGGCGTCGAGCCTGGCGACCGGGTCGCGATCCACTCCGAGAACCGCCGCGAATGGCTGTACTCGGACATGGCGACCGTCGCGGTGCGCGGGATGACGGTGGGGCTCTACCCGACCAACCCCGCGCCCGAGGTCGCGTACCTCCTCTCGCACTCCGGCACCAGGGTCCTCATCGCGGAGGACCAGGAGCAGGTCGACAAGACCCTCGAGGTCATCGACGAGCTGCCGGATCTGGAGCACATCGTCTACCTGGAGCCGCGCGGCATCCGGCGACGCTACGACAACCCGAAGTTGCTGTTCTGGGACGACTTCCTCGCGACAGGCGAGCGGCACCGGGCCGAGCATCCCGGCGCGGTCGAAGAGCGCATGGCCGAGGCAACGCCCGAGGACATCATGACGCTGATCTACACGTCGGGCACCACCGGTCCGCCCAAGGGCGCGATGCTCACGGTGTCCAATGTGGAGTTCTGCGTCCATGAGCTGATCGAGGCGGGCGGGTTCACCTCTCCCCCACCGAGCGAGAAGGACATCCTGCTGTCCTACCTGCCGCTGTGTCACGTCGCCGAGCGCATCTTCACCTCGTGGTTCAACGCGGCGTCCGGCGTCCAGGTGAACTTCGCCGAGTCCATCGCGACGGTGCAGCCCAACCTCGCGGAGATCCAGCCGACGATCCTGTTCGGCGTGCCGCGCATCTGGGAGAAGGTGCTGGCCAGCGTCAACATCAAGCTGGCTTCGGCGTCGCTGCTGAAGCGGCTGTTCGCACGGTTCTGGCTGAAGGTCGCGGACGGCATCGGCGACACCATGGTGCGCAACGGCGGCAGCCACACGACGTCCACCCGTTTGCGCTACGCACTCGGCTGGGTGTTCTTCTACCGCTCGCTGCGGGACCGGATCGGGATGCGCAAGGTGCGCTACGCCGCGTCCGGCGCCGCGCCCATCGCGCCTGAGGTGCTGAAGTTCTTCATGGGCATCGGGGTGCCGATGCACGAGGTGTACGGCATGACCGAGAACACCGCCATCGCCACCGGCAACCTGCCGGGCAGGGTGAAGCTCGGCACCGTCGGTGAGCCGCATCCCGACGTTGAGCTGCGGATCGATGAGCAGACCGGCGAGATCCTGACCCGCCACCCCGGCGTGTTCGCCGGTTACTGGCGCAATCCCGAAGCCACCGCGAGCACGATCGACAAGGGCGGCTGGCTGCACACCGGCGACGTCGGCGAGTGGGTCGACGGCACGCACGTCAAGATCATCGACCGGATGAAGGACATCATCATCACCGCTGGCGGCAAGAACATCTCACCGTCGGAGATCGAGAACGCGCTCAAGGCGTCCGAGTTCATCAAGGAAGCGATCGTGCTCGGGGACGGGCGCAACTACCTGACGGCGCTGATCGGCATCGAGCTGGAGACCGTCGGCGACTGGGCGCAGCGCAACAAGATCCCCTACACGACGTACCGCGACCTGTCCGAACGCGATGAGGTGATCGAGCTGGTGCAGGGCATCGTCGACCAGGTCAACCGGCGCTTCGCCCAGGTCGAGACCGTCAAGAAGTTCCGCATGCTGCCCAAGGAGCTCGATCACGAGGACGGCGAGCTGACCGCGACACAGAAGGTCAAGCGCGCCGCGATGGCCGAGCGCTTCAGCGACCTGGTCGAGCCGATGTACTCCGGCGAGAAGGCGGGTGCCGCGTGAAGGAACTCTTGAGCAGCACGCTCGCCGGGCTGGGCCAGGGTTCGATCTATGCCCTGCTCGCCCTCGGCTTCGTGATCATCTACAAGTCGATGCGGGTGATCAGCTTCGCGCAGCCCGCGCTGATGCTGGCCGGGGCGGTGCTGGTCAGCTACCTGGTCGGCCCGTTCGGCTTCATCCTCGCGGTGATCCTCGGCGTCGTCGGCATCGCGCTGCTCGGGCTCGGCCTTGAGCGCACCGTCATCCGGCCGATGGTCGGCAAGCCGGTGTTCGTCGTCGCGATCATCACCCTCGGCATCGACATCGCGCTGCGCGTGGTGATCAACGGTTTCATCGGCACCGACGTCAGGCAGGTCGGCGACCCATGGGGATTCAGCCGGGTCTCGTTTCTCGGCGTGACGGTGCAGGAACGCTACATCGCGATGTTCCTGACCACCGTCGTGGTGATCACCGTGCTGTTCGCGTTCTTCAAGTACACCCGGCTCGGGCTGGCGACACGGGCGGCGTCGTTCGACCAGGAGACAGCGCTGGCGCAGGGCATCTCGGTGAGCACGGTGTTCGCGATGGCGTGGGCCATCGCGGGTGGACTCGCCGCCATCGCGGGGACGTTCGTGGCCACCGGCGTCGGCGTCGACCAGCAACTGTGGATCATCGCGCTCAAGGCGTTGCCCGCGATCATCCTCGGCGGTCTCGACTCGCTCGGCGGCGCGGTCGTCGGCGGGCTCACGATCGGCGTCGTCGAATCGCTCGTCGCCACCTATCAGAGTGATTTCGCGCCCTGGCTCGGTGACAACTTCTCCGTGGTGTCGCCGTATGTGGTGATGCTGCTGGTGCTGTTGGTCAAACCGTACGGACTGTTCGGCACCAGGGAGGTGGAGCGGGTATGAGCGCGCCAACGACAACACCACCCGAGCGGCCCGCCGGACGCAAGCCACGGCAGTTGTCCGGCAGGCCAGGGCTTTACACCTCCTACTCGCAACACCTGCGGCTGCTGAACACCCGACCGAAGCTCGTCGCGGTGCTGGCGCTCGTGCTGCTCGCGTTCGCGATGCCGTGGCTGGCGCAGGACAACACGCTGAGCCTGCTCGGGCTGGCCTGCGCCGCGTCGATCGGCGCGATCGGGCTCAACATCGTCACCGGCTACGCCGGTCAGGTGTCGCTGGGACACGCGTTCTTCCTGGCCATCGGCGCCTACACCGCCGCGGTGCTGTCTGGCGACCCCGCTGGCCGCACGATCGGCTTCGGCGTCACCAACGTGGTCGTGTGGCTGCTCGCGGCGGGACTGGTGGCGGCGTTGTTCGGGGTGCTGGTCGCCCCGCTGGCCACCCGGCTGCGGGGGCTGTACCTAGCCATCGTCACGCTCGGGCTCGTCTTCATCGGCGAGCACGTCTTCAAGGAGTGGCGCGGCCTGACCGGCGGCGCGGGCGTCGGCAGGCCAGGGCCGGTGCCGGAGCTGTTCGGCGTCAACCTCGCGGACTCCGGCGACGTCTTCACGTCGGACCAGAAGCTGTACCTGCTGATGCTGGTCTGCCTCGTCGTGTTCGGCGTGCTCGCGCGGAACCTGGCGCGGTCCAAGGTTGGCAGGGCATTCGCCGCGATCCGCGACCGCGACATCGCCGCGTCGGTGATCGGCGTGAACCTGGCCCACTACAAGATGATCGCGTTCGCGGTGTCGTCGTTCTACGCGGGCGTCGCAGGCGCCCTTGTCTACACCATCACCGGGTTCATCGAGCCAACGTCGTTCAACCTGCTGCTGTCGGTGCAGTACATCGCGATGGTGTTGATCGGCGGGGTCGCCACGATCTCCGGCTCGATCATGGGCGCGTTCTTCATCACGCTACTGCCCGCGCTGACCAGGGAGTCCCCGACGATCTTGCCGTTCATCTCAAACGACGCCAGCGCGCCGCTGAACGTGTTCCAGGTCGAGACGGTGCTCTACGGCCTGCTGATCATCGGCTTCCTGATCTTCGAACCACGCGGGTTGTTCGGGATATGGACCCGCATCCGCAACTACTGGAAGGCCTGGCCCTTCTCCTACTGACCCGGCCCTACCGGATCGCCCTACGAAAGGATCGAATCATGGCCACGTGGAAACACAGGCGGACCGCATTCACCGCGGCGCTGTTCGCCGTCGCTCTCGTCGCGACCGCGTGTCGCGGTGGCGGCGACACTGGCGGCGGAGGTGGCGAAGGTGAGGTCGCCACCGGCACCGGCGTAACCCAGGAGGCCTGCCCGAAAACGCCGAACAAGGACAACGGTTGCATCTACCTGGGCGTCATCTCCGACCTGACGTCCGGCCCGTTCGCAGCGCTCGCGGTGCCGATCACCGACGCGCAGAAGGCGTTCTGGGCGCGGGTCAACGAGCAGGGCGGCATCCAGGCGGGTGACCAGGCCTTCGACGTCGACGTCACCAGCTACATCAAGGACAACAAGTACAACCCCGAGGTCCACCGGCAGGTCTACCAGGAGATCGAGAGCGAGGTGCTTGGCCTTGCGCAGACGTTGGGCTCGCCCACAACGGCCGCGATCATCAACGACCTCAAGCAGAACAACGTCGTCGCGGCGCCAGCGTCGTGGACGTCGGCGTGGGACTTCGAGGACGTCATCCTGGAGTCCGGCACCAACTACTGCCTCGAGTCGATGAACGCCGTCGACTACGCCGTCGATGAGTTGGGCGCGAAGTCGGTCATGGCGGTGCACTACCCCGGTGACTACGGCGAGGACGCCGCCGGTGGCGCGAAGACAGCCGCCGAGGCGCAGGGCCTGGACTTCACCGCGATCGAGACCGGCCAGGGCCCGGAGAACCAGGCCGGTGCGATCAGGGCAGTCGTCGGCCAGAAGCCGGACCTGGTGATCGTGACGACCGGCCCGACCGACGCCGCCGCGATCGTCGGCGAGGCGGCGGGCAGGGGTTTCGAGGGCAAGGTCATCGGCACCAGCCCGACGTGGAACCCTGCGCTGCTCAAGAGCCCGGCCGCTGACGCCTTCAAGGCGCTCTACCTCCAGTCGGGCCCGTGGGCGCCGTTCGGCGCGGACACCCCTGGCCACGAGGCCATGCGAGAGGCGCTGGGCTCGGTCGAGCCCAACGACGGCTACACCTCGGGCTGGGCCTGGTCCTACCCGATGAAGGCCGCGCTGGAGGCCGCCGCCCAGAACGGCGACCTGACCCGGGAGGGCCTCGTCGAGGCGGTGACGTCGCTGAAGACGGTCGACTATGAGGGCATGCTGCCCTCGGAAGCCGGCAACTACGCCGACGAACCGAACGACGCCGTGTTCCGGCAGAGCGTGATCAGCGAGGTCGACGCGGATGCTCCGACCGGCGTGTCGCTGACGAAGGACCTCTACATCGGGCCGAGCGCCGAGGGCTACGAGCTCTCGGAGCCGTGCTTCTGAGGAACACGCAGCGCTGAGCGGGGGACACGACCTGGGTCCGCACAGGCCCGGCCGTGTCCCCCGCTCCAGGCGCCGTGTTCCCACTCACGATGCTGTGTTCCGCACTCGGGGAGGGTGCCGATGCAACGAAGGGCTTCTTTCTTGCACCAGACGCAAGAAAGAAGCCCTTCGTTGCGCGATAGACGCTTACGCGCTGGGCAGCGACGCCAGTCGCGCGGAAATGCGCTCGATGTCGGACTCCGCCGCCTGCTTGCGGCCTCGGATCTTCTCGACGACGTCCGCTGGCGCCTTCTCGACGAACGACGGGTTCCCCAGCTTCTTCTCCGTCTGCTCCAGCTCCTTGCGCGCCGCAGCCAGGTCCTTGTCCAGCCGCTTGCGCTCGGCGGCGACGTCGATCGCGCCGGAAAGGTCCAGCTCGAAGTGCGCGGTGCCGGTGGCCAAGCCGACCTCGAACGACACGCTGCCGGTGAAGTCGTCGCCCGGCTCGGTGAGCTTGGCCAGCGCCCGCACCGACGACTCGTGCCCGACGATGCCGTCGAAGCCAGCGCCGGAGAGCCGCGCGGCCACCTTCTGCCCTGGCTTGAGGCCCTGGTCGGAGCGGAACCGGCGGATCTCGGTGACCAGCTTTTGCACGTCCGCGATGCGCGCGGCGGCACCGGTGTCCCGCTCGCCGCCGACCGCGCTGGGCCAGTCCGCGATCACCAGCGACTCTCCCCCGCCGGCTACGCCCTCATCGGCGGGGGGACCCCCACTGCTGGTCAGCGACGTCCACAGCTTCTCGGTCACGAACGGCAGCACCGGGTGCAGCAGTCGCAGCACGGTGTCGAGCACGTGCCCAAGCACCGCCCGGGTGGCGTCGGCCCGAGCGCTGCCCTCGGCGAGCTGCACCTTGGCGAGCTCCAGGTACCAGTCGCAGAACTCGTCCCACGTGAAGTGGTACAGCGCGTCGCACAGCTTGGCGAACTGGAAGCCGTCGAACAGCGTGTCTACATCGGACACGAGCTGGTCGGTGAGGTCCAGGATCCAGCGGTCGGCGTCGGTCAGCGAGTCGCGCGCGGGCAGTTCGGCCACCGTCGCGCCGTTCATCAGCGCGAACCGGCTGGCGTTGAACAGCTTCGTGCAGAAGTTGCGCGACCCAGCGGCCCACTCTTCCGCGATCGCCATATCGCTGCCGGGGTTGGCCCCGCGCGCCAGCGTGAACCGAGTGGCGTCGGCGCCAAAGCGGTCCAGCCAGTCCAGCGGGTCGATGACGTTGCCGCGCGACTTCGACATCTTCTTGCCAGTGGCGTCGCGGATGAGGCCGTGCAGGAAGACGTCTCGGAAAGGCACAGCACGGCTGCCGCCGTTATCCTTCATCGCGTACAGCCCGAACATCATCATCCGAGCGACCCAGAAAAACAGGATGTCGTAGCCGGTGACGAGCACGCTGGTCGGATAGAACGCACGCAGGTCGGCGGTGTCGTCCGGCCAGCCGAGCGTGGAGAACGGCCACAGCCCGGACGAGAACCAGGTGTCGAGGACGTCGCCGTCCTGCGTCCAGCCCTCGCCCGTAGGCGGCTCCTCGTCGGGGCCGACGCAGACCTTCTCGCCGTTCGGGCCGTACCAGACCGGGATGCGGTGACCCCACCACAACTGCCGCGAGATGCACCAGTCGTGCATGTCGTCGACCCAGTCGAAGTAGCGCTTCGCCAGCTCCGGCGGGTGAATCGTGGTGCGACCGTCGCGCACCGCGTCGCCAGCGGCCTTCGCGAGTGGCGCCACCCGCACCCACCACTGCAACGACAGCCGCGGCTCCACCACGGTGTCGCAACGGGAGCAGTGCCCGACCGAGTGCACGTAGGGGCGTTTCTCCGCGACGATGCGCCCCTGTTCGCGCAGCGCGGCGACGACGGCGGGACGTGCCTCGAACCGGTCCAGCCCCTCGAACGAGCCGTGCGCGGTGATCACGCCGGTCTCGTCCATGATCGTCAGCATCGGCAGGTCGTGGCGCTTGCCGATCTCGAAGTCATTCGGGTCGTGCGCCGGGGTCACCTTGACCGCGCCGGAGCCGAACTCCGGGTCCACGTGCTCGTCCGCGACGATCGGAATCCGGCGGCCGGTCAGCGGCAACTGGACCTCGGTGCCGATCAGGTGCGTATACCGGGAGTCGTCCGGGTGCACCGCGACGGCGGTGTCACCGAGCATCGTCTCCGCACGGGTGGTGGCGACGACGATGGCGTCATCCCCGTCGCCGTAGCGGATGGAGACCAGCTCGCCGTCGACGTCGGCGTGCTCGACCTCGATGTCGGACAGCGCGGTGTGACAGCGCGGACACCAGTTGATGATGCGTTCGGCCTGGTAGATCAGCCCGTCGTCGTAGAGCCGCTTGAAGATCGTCTGGACCGCGCGCGAAAGCCGCGAGTCCATGGTGAAGCGCTCGCGGCTCCAGTCGACGCCGTCGCCGAGGCGGCGCATCTGGCCGAGGATCTTGCCGCCGTACTCTTCCTTCCACTCCCAGACGCGCTCGATGAACTTCTCGCGCCCGAGGTCGTGGCGGGAGACACCCTCGTTGGACAGCTCGCGCTCGACGACGTTCTGCGTGGCGATGCCCGCGTGGTCCATGCCGGGCAGCCACAGCGCCTCGTAGCCCTGCATCCTGCGGCGACGGGTCAGCGCGTCCATCAGCGAGTGGTCGAGCGCGTGGCCCATGTGCATCGCGCCGGTGACGTTCGGCGGCGGCAGCACGATGGTGTACGTCGGTTTGCCGCTGTCCGGGTCGGCCGCGAAGTAGCCCGCATCTACCCAGCGCTGGTACAGCTCGGCCTCATGGTCGGCCGGGTTCCACGCGGAGGGCAGGTCTGTGCTGGGGTTATTCGCGTTCTCGGTCACAGTCGGTAAGTCTACGAACCGGCCAATCGGCGCAGCACAAGGCCCCGCACCCGCACCCTATAAGGTGCAGCGGGTAGAAAGGGGAGTTCATGAATGAATCGGACATAAGCCGCCGTCCGTATTCGAAGTGGACCGCCTCCGGCTTACGTGCGCGATGGCAGGCACGTCGCACACACGCCAAGCTCCGGCGGACGTGGGGCACGCGGGAGGTGCGCCGCCGTCGGCGCTACCGCACCACTGTGCGTCTCGCGGCCGTGATCAGCGCCCCCATCGCGGTCGTCGCGGTCATGACGTACTGGGACGACATCCGTGACATGGCGGGGCTCGCCGACGAGTCGCAGCCCACCGAGGTAATGCGCACACCGCCGCCGACGACCGTGACGACTCAGGTGCCCGGCAGCGTCGTGGAACTGCATCAGCCGTTCGTCGGCACGCCCGCCGCGACCTGGCAGGACGGCATCGCTGGGATCTCGTCACCGAAGCCCAAGCCGGTCGGCGACCTCTCCGCGAAGCAGGTCGCACGCGCGCTCAACCAGGTCAAGCGCACCATCTCCGCGTCGCTGCTGGACCCCAGGGTGATCGAGGAGCATCACCTGCGGCGGTACCTGGCCACCCTGGCCCCTGGCGTGCGGCATGACCTGCGCGACCGTATCGACGGACCCAGAATCGCGGCAAACCACGTCGTGCTGATCCACGAGGACTATCCGCTTCTGCCAGCGTCACCCAAGCTGAGCGGCACGTTGCGCGTGCGGGCAGGCAGACCGGGCGAGCTGATTGTCACGGCGAAGCTCGCCGCAGCCTATGCTTTCGACACCGACCATCCTGACCGACTGCTCCGTGCGCTGGACATCGTCGCGGTCCGGCGATCGGCGACGACCTACAAGGTCTACACCGGTCCCCGCTGGCAGGAAGCCGCACACGGCGTGCACGTCCACCGCACCCAGTACTTCACCTTTTCGATGTCCTGCGACGCGGCGAAGGACGGCTACCTCGCTCCGCAGTACAGCGATCGGAACTGGCACCGCGACGACCTGGAGCACCCCGACGAGCACTACTTCGACGCCGCCGCACCACTCGACTCCGGAACGAACTGCGACCTGTAGCGGATCACTCCCGCAGCAGCTCGGCGAGCACGGCGGCGTGCGAGTGGTTGACGTCCTTGGTGGCGGTGAGCAGCGGCACGCAATCGCCGTTCCTCACCCCGGACTCGCGCCCCGTATCGTCGTCATGGGACAGCAGCGAGAGATCCTCTGCGAGCAGCATGATCCCCAGGTTAGGCCGATGCCGGATCGCTCACAGGCGGTTCGTGGAAACGGAGGAATCGCCCAGGTGAGTCGCATTACCGTACGCACTCCCGTGCTCACCTTGCGCGCGGACGGCACCACGCGCAGGCCGGACACGCTGGCCGCCGAGGAACCGCTTGAGCTGCGTGTCAACGGCAGCGCGCTGTCCGTCACCATGCGCACACCGGGCAACGACATCGAGCTGGCCCACGGCTTCCTGCTCACCGAAGGCGTCATCGGCGCGCGGGAGGACATCTCGGCGGGGCGGTACTGCGACGGCGTGGACGACCAGGGCCGCAACACCTACAACGTGCTGAACATGACGCTCGCACCCGGCGTCGCGCTGCCCGACACCGGAGTGGAGCGCAACTTCTACACGACGTCGTCCTGCGGCGTGTGCGGCAAGGCTGCGCTCGACGCGGTGCGGCTGGCCTCGCGGTTCGACGTCGGGACCGACTTCGCGGTGACGGCAGAGGTGCTGGGGGCGCTGCCGGACGCGCTGCGGGCGCGGCAGCGGGTGTTCCAGGCGACCGGCGGGCTGCACGCGGCGGCGCTGTTCGACGCGTCCGGTGAGCTGCTGGTGGTGCGCGAGGACGTCGGCAGGCACAACGCGGTCGACAAAGCGATCGGCTGGGCGGTGATGTCCGAACGGGTGCCGCTGCACGACGCGGGCCTGCTGGTCTCGGGGCGGGCGTCGTTCGAGCTCGTGCAGAAGGCCACGATGGCGGGCATCCCGATGCTGGCGGCGATCTCCGCGCCGTCGTCGCTCGCGGTGGAGCTGGCGGCGGAGCGGGACATGAGCCTGATCGGGTTCCTGCGCGGCGGGGAGATGAACGTCTACGCCGGGGAGAAGCGGATTTCGCTGCCGTAGGCGTGACCCGTTCGGTGGGCTTCGGCAGGTGCGCCCTCGGGGGGTGGGCGTGATCGACTTCTGGCCGTACCGTGGAGACGAGGTGCTGCCATGGGCGATGAGCGGGTTAGCAGGCGGACGATGCTCACGGCGGGCGTGGCTGGGCTCGCGCTCACCGGCGGCGTTCTGACGCCCCTGCTGGGTGCGTCGGGCGGTGGCGGTGCGGCATCTGCCAGTTACCTCAGTCTGCGCAGCGTCGAGCGGGTGCGTTCGCGGGCGCGCCGCCGCGACGTCGACCTGGTCACCATGCTGCCGGGCGACGATGTCCCCGACACGCTGCCGGTGTGTCTCGTGCTGCACGGGCTGGGTGGTGACGCCGTTGGCACCCAGAAGTACGGCTTCAACGCGCGGCTGGTGAGCGAGGCGGCGATGGGCACGATCCCGCCGTTCGCGCTGGTCGCCGTTGACGGCGGGGACAACTACTGGAACCAGGTTCGTCCGCACGACGACCCGATGGCGATGCTGCTCAACGAGCTTCCGGTGTGGCTGCGGGAACGCGGCCTCGCTGACCCGCCGTTCGCGTGCGCCGGGGTGTCGATGGGCGGATTCGGTGCCTTGCTGTACGCGCGCATGCGCGCCGAACGGCACGATCCGCTCAGGGCGACGGCGGCGGTGTCACCCGCGCTGATCACGTCGTGGTCGGTGATGCGCACCCGGCGGATCTTCCCGTCCCGCGAGGCGTGGGAGTCGCTGGACCCGCTGCGTCACCCGGACGCGACAGATCCCAGCGCGCTCGGCGTGTGGTGCGGCAAGGACGACCAGTTCGTCACCGGCACCCGGCAGTTCATCAGCATGACGCAGCCGAACGTGGTCTACCTCGGCCCCGGCGGGCACACGGCGAACTTCGTCTCGGGCGTCGCGGACGAGGTTGTGCGATTCCTCGGGCGGCACGCCCCTTAGGCGGAACACGGCGTCGCGAACGGGGGAACACGGCGTCGCGAACGGGGAACACGGCGCCCTGGGTGGGGGACACGACGCGCGGCGCAGCGCCGCGCGTCCCTTAGCTTGTCGTTTAACCCCTGGTCGGGTGTGTGGTGACCCCGGTTGATCATGGAAGCGGCCCTTGGTTGATCATGCTTCTTGTCACAGCAACAAGATCAACAACAAGGGCCGCAGTGAGTAGTGTGCACGATGGCGAGC
>WHTY01000023.1 GCA_009377475.1 Actinophytocola sp. | reverse complement strand
GGAGCTGGACGGGCGCCAGGCTGAGGACCGGTTGCACGAGGTCGGTATCACGGTGAACCGCAACGCGGTGCCGAACGACCCACGCCCGCCGATGGTCACGTCCGGGCTGCGCATCGGCACCCCGGCGCTCGCGACGCGCGGGTTCGACAACGCCGACTTCACCGAAGTCTCCGACATCATCGCCACCGCACTCCGGCCGGACCCGGACCTGGCGACTCTGCGCTCCCGCTGCGCCGCGCTCGCGGCGAAGCACCCGCTCTACCCAGCTCGCTAGCTGCCCCCACGTTCTAGAAAGGAATCGTTCAGTGGCCCACAAAGTTCAAGGCGTCGTCGCAGGCGTGTCCGGCGCGAAGGTCACGGTGGAGACCATCACGGTGCCCGACCCCGGCCCCGGTGAGGCGCTGGTCGCGGTGCAGGCGTGCGGCGTCTGCCATACCGACCTGCACTACCGCGAGGGCGGCATCAGCGACGACTTCCCGTTCCTGCTCGGACACGAGGCGGCGGGCGTCGTCGAGGAGGTCGGCGATGGCGTTACCGACCTGGCTCCCGGTGACTTCGTCGTGCTCAACTGGCGCGCGGTGTGCAGCGTGTGCCGTGCCTGCCGCCGCGGCGAACCGTGGTACTGCTTCGACACGCACAACGCGGCACAGCCGATGACGCTGGCCGATGGGACACCGTTGAGCCCGGCGCTTGGCGTCGGCGCGTTCGCCGAGAAGACGCTCGTCCACAGCGGACAGTGCACCAAGGTGGACCCAAGGGCGCGGCCCGAGGTCGCCGGGCTGCTCGGCTGCGGCGTGATGGCGGGCATCGGCGCCGCGATCAACACCGGACAGGTCGGCAGGGGCGACAGCGTGGCCGTGCTCGGCTGCGGCGGCGTCGGTGACGCCGCGATCGTCGGCGCGGAGCTCGCCGGTGCGACCACCATCATCGGGGTCGACCTCGACCCGAAGAAGCTGGAGTGGGCGCAGTGCATGGGCGCGACCCACGTCGTGAACGCGGGCACCGTCGACGTGGTCGAGTCGATTCGTGAGCTGACCGGCGGCAACGGCGCCGACGTCGTGATCGACGCCGTTGGCATCCCTGAGACGTTCCGGCAGGCGTTCTACGCGCGTGACCTCGCGGGCACCGCGGTGCTCGTCGGCGTCCCCACCCCGGACCTCACCGTGGAGCTGCCGCTGATCGACGTCTTCTCCCGAGGCGGGGCGGTCAAGTCCTCTTGGTACGGCGACTGCTTGCCGAGCAGGGACTTCCCCATGCTGATCGACCTTTCGCTGCAGGGCAGGCTGGACCTGTCCTCGTTCGTCACCGAGACCATCGGGCTTGACGACGTGGAAGAGGCGTTCGACAAGATGCACGACGGCGCCGTGCTGCGTTCGGTGGTCGTGCTATGAGCGCCCGGATCGAGCGGGTTGTCACCTCGGGCACGTTCTGCCTCGACGGCGGCAGCTGGGAAGTCGACAACAACGTCTGGCTGATCGGTGACGACGACGAGGTCATCGTCATCGACCCCGCCCACGACGCCGTCGCCGTGCTGAACGCCATCGGCGACCGCAGGGTGGCAGCGGTGGTCTGCACCCACGGCCACAACGACCACATCAACGCGGTGGGCGACGTCGCGGCCAAGACGTCGGCGCCGGTGCTGATCCACCCGGACGACGAGGCGTTCTGGAGCACCGTCTACCCGGACCGGCAGCCCGACGGCTGGCTCGCGGACGGCCAGGAGATCACGGTCGCTGGCACGACGCTGCGGGTGGTGTGCACGCCGGGACACACGTGGGGCTCGGTGTCGCTCTACGCGCCCGACCTGGCGGCGGTGTTCGGCGGGGACACGCTGTTCCAGGGCGGTCCCGGCGCGACCGGCAGGTCCGGTTCGGACTACCCCACGATCATCGAGTCCATTCGCGACCGTCTGTTCACCCTTCCCGCCGACACGACCGTCCACACCGGACATGGTCCGACGACGACGATCGGTGCGGAAGCCCCGCACCTCGACGACTGGATCAGCCGGGGCCACTGACCGGCGCCCCCTCGCCAGAACCACGACAGAAGTAAGACCAGGAGGAACCTCCATGGCAAGACTGCCACGCGTCGTCATCATCGGTGCCGGCATCGTCGGGTGCGCCTTGGCCGATGAGCTCAGTGCACGCGGCTGGACCGACATCACCGTCCTCGAGCAGGGACCGCTGTTCGCCACCGGCGGCTCCAGCTCGCACGCGCCAGGGCTGGTGTACCAGACCGTCGGCTGCAAGACGATGACCCAGCTCGCCAAGTACACCGTCGAGAAGTACACCGACATGACGCTCGACGGGAAGTGGTGCTTCCAGCAGCTCGGCGGGCTCGAGATCGCCACATCGCAGGAACGCTGGAACGACCTGCACCGCAAGCACGGCTGGGCGACGTCGTGGGGCGTCGAGACCTCCCTGGTCAGCCCGGAGGAATGCGCGGCGATGCACCCCCTGCTCGACCCGGACAAGGTGCTCGGCGGGTTCTACAACCCCAGCGACGGGCTGGCCAAGCCGCTGCGTGCGGCCGAGGCGCAGGCGCGCAGGGCCATCGACCGTGGCGCGCGGTTCCTCGCGCACCACAAGGTGACCGGCGTCGAGCGCCACGCGGGCCGGGTCCGCGCGGTGACGACCGACCAGGGCGAGTTCCGCGCCGACATCGTGGTCTCCTGCGTCGGCATGTGGGGTCCACGGATCGGCGCGATGGTCGACCTCGACATCCCTCTCGTGCCGATGGCGCACCAGTACGCCAAGACCACCCCGCTGTCGATCCTCGACGGCGTCAACGACGAGCTGCACGAGATGAGCAAGCCGTTGCTGCGCCACCAGGACGCCGACCTGTACTTCCGCGAGCACGTGGACCGCATCGGCATCGGCGCCTACGGGCACCGGCCGATGCCGGTCGGCGTCGACGAGATCCTCGACCCCGACGTCGCGCCGACCATGCCGTCGGAGATGGCGTTCACCGCGGACGACTTCGACCAGTCCTGGCAGGACGCCGTCGACCTGCTGCCGTGCCTGGCCGACTCGAAGGTCGAGGAGGGCGTCAACGGGCTGTTCTCGTTCACCGCGGACGGCAACCCGCTGCTCGGTGAGCACCCCGACCTCGACGGGTTCTGGGTCGCGGAGGCCGTGTGGATCACCCACTCCGCCGGGGTGGCGAAGGCGATGGCGGAATGGCTCTTCGACGGGCAGCCAGCCATCGACCTGCACAACTGCGACCTGAACCGGTTCGAGGACGCGCAGCTCTCGCCCGGCTACGTGCACCAGCGGAGCTGCCAGAGCTTCACCGAGGTATACGACGTGCTGCACCCGTTGCAGCCCGCCGAGGTGCCGCGTTCGCTGCGCACCTCCCCGTTCTACGACCGCCAGACCGAGCTGGGCGCGTACTTCCTCGAGGCGTCCGGCTGGGAGCGCCCGCACTGGTACACCGCCAACGCGAATCTGCCCGAGATCGACCTCATCCCCGACCGCAACGAGTGGGCGTCGCGGTACTGGTCGCCCATCGCGGGCGCTGAGGCGCTTGTCGCGCGCGAGCGGGTGGCGATGTTCGACATGACGGCGTTGAAGCGGCTGGAGGTCACCGGGCCCGAGGCGCTCAACTTCCTGCAGACGCTGACGACCAACCAGCTCAACCGCAAGCCGGGAGCCGTGGTCTACACGCTGCTGCTCGGCGAGGACGGCGGCGTGCGCAGCGACCTCACCGTCGCCAGGCTCGCCGAGGACCGGTTCCAGATCGGCGCGAACAGCAACATCGACCTGGAGTGGCTGCGCAGCCACCTGCCGCCGACCGGCACGGTGCAGGTCCGCGACATCACGGCGGGCACCTGCTGCATCGGGCTGTGGGGTCCGCGGGCCCGCGACCTGCTGCAGCCGCTGACCAAGGAGGACTTCTCGCACAACGAGCTCGGCTTCTTCAAGGCCAAGCACGCCTACATCGGCGACGTTCCTGTCACCGCGATGCGACTGTCCTATGTGGGCGAACTTGGCTGGGAGCTCTACACCACCGCCGACATGGGGCTGCGGCTGTGGGACACGCTGTGGGAAGCCGGGCAGCAGCACGGCGTCATCGCGGCCGGAAGGAGCGCGTTCAACAGCATGCGGCTTGAGAAGGGCTACCGGGCCTGGGGCAGCGACATGACGACCGAGCACGATCCGTTCGAGGCGGGCGTCGGCTTCGCGGTCCGCATGGACAAGGGCTACTTCCTCGGGCGTGACGCGCTCGAGGAGCGGTCGGATTCCGGCCGTGAGCTGGTCGCCCTGACCATCGACGACGACTACCAGGTCGTCATGGGCTCCGAGCCGGTCTACGCGGGCGGCACCCCGGTCGGCTACGTCACCAGCGCCGCCCGTGGCTACACCATCGGCAAGAACATCGCCTACGCCTGGCTGCCAGCCGAGCTGGCCGTGCCGGGCACCGAGGTGGAGATCGAGTACTTCGGCGAACGGGTGGCAGCGGTCGTGACGGCCGAGCCCCTGTTCGACCCGGACATGACCCGGATTCGTTCCTGACACCATCACGGAGACACCGATGACCGACACCTTCAGTGCCGAGAGCCCCGCCAAGGCGGACAGCCTCATCCGCACGCTGCCCGGCAACACCTATGTTGACCCTGCGATCTTCGAACTCGAACAGATCAAGATCTTCGAGTCGATGTGGTTCTGCGCGGTCCGCAGCGCCGACCTGCCCAACCCGGGCGACTTCCGCACCGTCCAGGTCGGACGGGAGAGCGTGCTCGTGACGCGGTCAAGGGACGGGTCGCTGCGGGCGTTCCTCAACATCTGCCGCCACCGGGGCGCACGGCTGTGCGTCGAGGAGACCGGCTCGGTGAAGCGGTCCTTCCAGTGCCCGTACCACGCCTGGACCTACGGGCTCGACGGGAAGCTGATCGCCGCACCCAACCTCCAGTCGATGCCAGACGTCGACCGCACCGAGTACGGCCTCAAGCCGGTGCACCTGCGGGAATGGCTCGGCTACGCCTGGCTGTCCCTCGCAGACGAGCCGCCGTCGTTCGTCGACACCGTGCAGGCCGACGTGACCGACAGGCTCGGCGACGTCGAGGCGATCGAGAACTACGAGATCGACGAGCTGACGCTCGGGCGGCGGATCACCTACGACGTCAAGGCGAACTGGAAGCTCGTCATCGAAAACTTCATGGAGTGCTACCACTGCGCGACCATCCACCCCGAGCTGACCGAGGTGCTGCCGGAGTTCGCCGACGGCTTCGCCGCGCAGTACTACGTCGGCCACGGCGCGGCGTTCGGTGAGGACGTCGACGGCTTCACGGTGGACGGCAGCGAGGGCTTCGAGCGGCTCTCCGGGGTGAGCGAGGAGCAGGACCGCGCCTACTACGCGATCACCGTCCGCCCGCAGGTGTTCATCAACCTGGTGCCGGACCACGTTATCGTCCACCGGATGTTCCCGCTCGCGGCGGACCGCACCCTCATCGAGTGCGATTGGCTCTACGCGAAGGACGTCGTTGCCAGCGGGCGCGACGTGTCCCACTCCGTCGAGCTATTCCATCGGGTCAACCAGCAGGACTTCGACGCCTGCGAGCGGTGCCAGCCGGCCATGTCGTCGCGCGCGTACGACAACGGCGGTGTCCTGGTCCCGTCCGAGCACCACATCGGGGAGTTCCAGGACTGGGTGCAAGGTTTGTTGACGGAAGGGGGTGCTTCCCGATGACCGCACCGAATCGCGCCTCGGCTTCGGCGGCACGGCGCTCGATCGCCCCGAAGGTGTTCTGGCCGTCGGCGGCCATTGTGGTCGCCTTCGTCGTGGCCACGGTGCTCTCCCCTGGCTCGATGGCGTCCGCGATCGGCTCCGTCCAGGACTCGATCATCGGCAACTTCGGCTGGTACTACACGCTCATCGTGAGCGGGTTCGTGGTGTTCGCGCTGACCGTCGGCCTTGGCCGCACCGGCGACATCACGCTCGGTCCTGACGACGAGGAGCCGGAGTTCCGGCGCAGCTCGTGGTTCGCGATGCTGTTCGCCGCCGGTATGGGCATCGGGCTGGTGTTCTGGGGCGTCGCCGAGCCGCTGAACCACTACGTGGCCCCGAAACCCGGTGTGCAGGGGCCGAGGGACGAGCTGGCGCAGGAGTCCCTTGTGCAGAGTTTCCTGCACTGGGGGCTGCATCCGTGGGCGATCTACGTGGTCGCGGGGCTGGCGATCGCGTACGCGATCCACCGCAAGAACCGTCCGATCTCCATCCGCTGGGTGCTGGAGCCGCTGCTCGGGAACCGGGTCAACGGCTGGGTCGGCGACGTCATCGACATCGCCGCGATCGTGGGCACGTTGTTCGGCGTCGCCACATCGCTCGGTCTCGGCGTGCTGCAGATCGCGTCCGGGTTGAGCTTCCTCGGCCTCGTCTCCGACCCTGGCAACTGGACCTACATCATCCTGATCGGCGGCATCACGGCGTTGGCCGTGTTCTCGGTCGTCACCGGCGTGAAACGCGGCATCAAGTGGCTTTCCAACATCAACATGGTGCTCGCCAGCGGGCTGCTGCTTTTCGTCCTCGTCGCGGGGCCGACCGCGTTCATCCTGTCCGAGACCGTGCAGTCCGTCGGGCTCTATCTGCAGAACCTGATCCAGGCGAGCTTCGACACGACCGCGCTGCAAGGCGTGGCAGGACAGGACTGGCAGGCGGGCTGGACCGCGTTCTACTGGGGTTGGTGGATCTCGTGGGCGCCCTTCGTCGGCGTGTTCATCGCCCGCATCTCGCGGGGCAGGACCGTCAGGGAGTTCGTGACCGGAGTGCTCGTCGTGCCCACCGTCGTCACCTTCCTCTGGTTCACGGCGTTCGGCGGCACCGCCCTGCACCGGGAGCTGTTCGGCGGCGGCGGGCTCATCACCGACGGCGCGGTCGACACGAACGGCGCCCTCTTCGGTCTGCTCAGCGGGCTTCCGGCGGGCACAGCGCTCGTAGTCGGGGCGATCATCCTGATCGTGCTGTTCTTCGTGACGTCGTCGGACTCGGGCTCGCTGGTGGTCGACATGCTTGCCTCCGGTGGCCACGTCGATCCGCCCAAGTGGAGCCGGGTGTTCTGGGCCGTCCTAGAGGGGCTGGTCGCGATCGCGCTGCTGCTCGCCGGCGGGCTGGCCGCGCTGCAGACGGTGTCGATCACGATAGCCCTGCCGTTCAGCTTCGTGATGGTGGCGATGTGCGTGGCGACCTGGCGAGAGCTCGGCCGAGAGCGGCGAGCCCAACTCCGCCTCGAACGCAAGCTGCAGCGTGACGAGCTCACCGAGCAGGTGTCGCAGAACCTCATCGAGGAAGGCTGGACCGACCCGAACGGCACAGAGCACGCCGCACCGGCCGGTGTCGCCAAGGACAGGGTGTGACCCATGGCCAAGCGCCCTCCTGACCGAGACGTCGACGAGGACGCGCTACGCGTCGGTGAGCCCGGCCATGCCGCGGCCGGGCTCACCGGCGTGCTGGTCTCGCTGCGGCGAAGCTGGGAGCAGATGGGGACCGTTCGGACCGCCCGGACATTGCCGCTGCTCAACCAGCAATCGGGGTTCGACTGCCCCGGCTGCGCGTGGCCGGACCCGCTCGCCGCGGACGGCGACCGGCGCAAGGCGGCCGAGTTCTGCGAGAACGGCGCCAAGGCCGTCGCCGAGGAGGCGACCACCCGCCGGATCGGGGCGGACTTCTTCGCCAGGCACTCGGTCGCGGACCTGGCCGAGCGCACCGACTACTGGCTCGGCCAGCAGGGGCGGCTGACCGAGCCGATGATCCTGCACCATGGCGACGACCACTACCGGCCGATCGGCTGGGACGCGGCGTTCGACGTCATCGCGGAGCAGTTGGCCGCGCTCGACTCCCCCGACGAGGCGGCGTTCTACACCTCGGGCCGCACCAGCAACGAGGCGGCGTTCGCCTACCAACTGCTGGTGCGATGCTTCGGCACCAACAACCTCCCTGACTGCTCGAACATGTGCCACGAGTCGTCAGGGGCGGCGCTCACCGAGACCATCGGCATCGGCACCGGCTCGGTGTCACTGTCCGATGTGGAGCATGCGGACCTTGTCCTTGTGCTCGGCCAGAACCCGGGCACCAACCACCCTCGGATGCTGTCCTCGCTGGAGAAGGTGAAACACCGTGGTGGCCGGATCGTCGCGGTCAATCCGTTGCCCGAGACCGGACTGCAGCGGTTCAAGAACCCGCAGCACGTGAGCGGGGTCGTTGGCCACGGCACGGCGCTGGCGGACGAGTTCGCGCAGATCCGCATCGGCGGGGACCTCGCCCTGCTCACGGCGTTGACCGGGCTGCTGGTGCAAGCCGACGACGAGGCGCCGGGGTGGGTGCTGGACAGCGCGTTCATTGAGGCGCACACGCACGGCTTCGCGGAGTTCGCCGAGCAGGCGCGGCACATCGACTGGGCCGCGACCGAACGCGCGACCGGGCTGGACCGGCAGCAGATCGAGCGCATCGCGCGCATGCTGCTCGACTCCGACCGCACGGTGGTGTGCTGGGCGATGGGCCTGACGCAGCACAGGCAGGCCGTCGCGACCATCAGGGAAGTCGTCAACCTGTTGCTGCTGCGGGGAATGATCGGCAAGCCGGGCGCAGGGGTGTGTCCGGTGCGCGGTCACTCCAACGTGCAGGGCGACCGCACCATGGGCATCTTCGAGAAGATGCCGGAGTCGTTCCTGCGTGCGCTGGAGCGCGAGTTCGGTGTCACGGTGCCGCACGAGCACGGCATGGACACCGTCGAGACGCTGCGGGGCATGCACGACGGGCGCATCAGGGCGCTGGTCGCGATGGGCGGGAACTTCGCCGCTGCCACCCCGGACACCGAGGCCACCGAGCGGGCGCTGCGTGGCTGCGCGCTGACGGTGCACGTCTCGACGAAGCTCAACCGCTCGCACGTCGTGCCGGGCGACACCGCGCTGATCCTGCCCACGCTCGGTCGCACCGAGCGGGACGCGCAGGAGTCGGGCGAGCAGTTCGTCACCGTCGAGGACTCGATGTCGGTGGTGCACGCCTCCCGGGGCAGGCTCCGCCCGGCGAGCGAGCACCTGCTGTCCGAGGTGGCGATCGTCTCCCGGCTCGCCCGCCGGTTGCTCGGCGAGGCGCATCCGGTGCGGTGGGAGGACTTCGAGCGCGACTACGACGTCATCCGGGACCACATCGCGCGCGTGGTGCCGGGCTGTGCGGACTACAACCAGCGGGTGCGGCAGCCGGACGGGTTCGTCATGCCGCATCCGCCGAGGGATTCCCGGACGTTCCCGACCGAGACCGGGCTGGCGAACTTCACGGTCAACGTGCCTGAGCCGATCGAGGTCGCCGATGGCAGGCTGCTGTTGCAGACGTTGCGCAGCCACGACCAGTACAACACCACGATCTACGGCTTGTCCGACCGCTATCGGGGCATCGAGGACGCCCGCCGTGTCGTGCTGGTCAACGCCGACGACATCGCCGCGCTCGGCTTCGCCGACGGGGAGCTGGTCGACGTGGTCTCCGAGTGGAGGACCACGGACGGCGACGTAGAGGAGCGCCGCGCCAGCCGGTTCCGGATCGTGGCCTACCCGACGGCACGGGGCTGCGCCGCCGCCTACTACCCGGAGGCGAACCCGCTGGTGCCGCTCGGCGCGGTGGCGGAGAAGTCCAACACCCCGGTGTCGAAGGCGGTCGTCGTGCGGCTGGAACCCCATGCGCACGGGTAGCGGCGCCTGGGCGCGGACTCGTGCGCTGAAAGACGCTTTCAGTGCGTTGGACGCAGCGAAAGCGTCATTCAGCGCACCCAACGCAGCGAAAGCGTCATTCAGCGCGAAGCGCCCCGGTTCAGATCAGCGCGCGGATGGCTCGCTCGAACCCGGTGACGTGGTCCAGCGCCAGCTCCGCCGCCTTCTCCGCGTCGCCGTCGACGATCGCGGCGAGCAGCGGCCCGTGCTCACCGACGTGTCCGGCCATTCCGGACAGCCGGGGGGCGAAGACGCACCAGATGCGCGTCGCCAGGTTGTCATAGCCGACGAGCGTGTCCTCCAGGAACGGGTTGTACACGCAGTGGTAGATGGACCGGTGCACGTCGAGGTCCATCCGCAGCAGGGCGTCGTTGTCCTCGGCGCCTTGGGTGCCTCGGGCGGCGTCGAGCCTGTCGCGCAGCTCGGCGAGCGTGGCACGGTCGGCGGTCGTCGCCCGCTCGGCTGCGGCCGACGCCGCCAAGGGCTCCAGCGCTCGCCGCACCTCGGAGATGTGCGCCAGATCGGCGATGTTGACGTCGGTGGCGAAGGTGCCCCGCCGGGGGAACGCGGCGACCAGCCGGTCGCTCGCCAGCCGCTTGAGCGCCTCCCTGATCGGCGTGCGGCCGCAGTCGAGCTCGCTGCTGAGCTTGTCCTCGTTGATCGGCTCGCCCGGCTTGATGTCGAGCATCACCAGGCGGTCGCGCAGGACGCGGTACGCCTGCTCCGCCAACGAAATACCGGTCGCTGACAGCTCGGTGTTGACCTGAGTACTCACCTGACGTACTTTACCTGACAGACTGATATATCAGTAGTTGACCAAACGGATGCCAGACGAAGGGGTGCCGCGATGACCACTGGAAACCCGCCCGCCAGGCCCGGCGCCGACCTGCCGGACCACCCCTCGTTCCTCTGGCGCAACCCCGACCCCGCGCCGTCCTACGACGTCGTCATCGTCGGCGGTGGCGGCCATGGCCTCGCGACCGCCTACTACCTCGCCACGGTGCACGGGATCACCAACGTGGCCGTGCTGGAGAAGGGCTGGCTCGCCGGCGGCAACA
The DNA here is from genome assembly GCA_009377475.1 of Actinophytocola sp. Taxonomy (GTDB): domain Bacteria; phylum Actinomycetota; class Actinomycetes; order Mycobacteriales; family Pseudonocardiaceae; genus Haloechinothrix_A. The sequence goes on along the minus strand of WHTY01000023.1, from coordinate 41,399 downwards.
TGGCGCGCAACACCACGATCATCCGCTCCAACTACCTCTGGGACGAGAGCTCGGGCATCTACGAGCACGCCCTCAAGCTGTGGGAAGGGCTGGAGGAGGAGCTGGGCTATCCGATCCTGTTCGACCAGCGCGGCGTGCTCAACCTCGCGCACAGCCTGCAGGACGTCCGCGACAGCGTGCGCAGGGTGAACGCCAATCGGCTCAACGGGATCGACGCCGAATGGCTCGACGCGGACGGCGTCAAGGAGGTCTGCCCGATCATCAACGTCTCGTCCGACGTCCGGTACCCGGTGCTCGGCGCGACCTACCAGCCACGGGCGGGCATCGCCAAGCACGACTACGTCGCATGGGGCTTCGCCAGCGCGGCGGACCGGCTCGGCGTCGACCTCATCCAGCACTGCGAGGTGACCGGCATCGAGACGTCTGGCGGTCGCGTGACCGGGGTGAACACCACCCGGGGTCGCATCGGGGCGGGCAAGGTGGCGCTGTGCGCGTCCGGGCACTCGTCCGAGCTGGCCGCCATGGCCGGGATCGAGCTGCCCGTGCAGTCGCACCCGTTGCAGGCGCTCGTCTCCGAGCTGCTTGAGCCGGTGCACCCGACGGTCGTGATGTCGAACGCGGTGCACGTCTACGTCTCGCAGGCGCACAAGGGCGAGCTGGTGATGGGCGCTGGCATCGACAGCTACAACGGCTACGGCCAGCGCGGTTCGTTCCACATCATCGAGCGGCAGATGTCGGCGGCGCTCGAGCTGTTCCCGATCTTCTCCCGCGCCCACCTGCTGCGCACCTGGGCGGGCATCGTCGACGTCAGCCCGGACGCATCGCCGATCATCGGCCTGACCCCGGTGGACGGGCTCTACCTCAACTGCGGCTGGGGCACCGGCGGCTTCAAGGCGACCCCGGGTGTCGGCGACTGCTTCGCGCACACCATCGCCAACGACAAGCCGCACCCGTACAACGAGCCGTTCACCCTCGAACGGTTCACCACCGGCGCCCTCGTCGACGAGCACGGCGCAGCCGCCGTCGCGCACTGAAACCACGGCCGGACCAACCGCACCGTCCACATCAGACCCCCAGGAGCACCGATGCAACTCATCCCCTGCCCGTGGTGCGGGCCTCGCGAGGAGGTCGAGTTCCACTACGGCGGCCAGGCCCACGTCGCCTACCCTGCCGAGCCCGCCGAGCTGTCCGACGAGGAGTGGGCCAGTTTCGTCTTCTTCCGGGACAACCCCCGAGGCCCGTTCGCCGAACGCTGGAGCCACGCCGCTGGCTGCCGACGCTGGTTCAACGCCGTCCGGGACACCCGCAGCTACGAACTGCTCGCGGTGTACCGGCCCGACCAGGAAAGGCCGGTGACGACATGACCGCGGACTTCCGGCTTCCCCGTGGTGGCCGCATCGACCGCGACCGTCCGCTGCGCTTCACCTTCAACGGGCGCTCGCTGACCGGTCGTCAGGGCGACACGCTGGCTTCCGCGCTGCTGGCCAACGGGGTGCACCAGGTGACGACCAGCATCAAGTACGGCCGCCCGCGCGGCATCATGGCCGCTGGCGTCGAGGAGCCCAACGCGCTGGTGCAGCTCGCCGAGCCGGTCAGCGAGCCGATGCTGACCGCGACGACGGTCGAGCTGTGCGACGGCCTCGTGGCCGAGGGTCTTGTCGGGCACGGCAGGCTCGGCGACGAGCCGGACCCGGCGCGCTACGACAGCAAGCACGCGCACTGCGACGTGCTGGTGATCGGCGCCGGTCCCGCCGGGCTCGCCGCCGCGCTCACCGCCGCCCGTTCCGGCGCTCGCGTGGTGGTCGTCGACGACCAGAGCGCGGCGGGTGGCTCGCTGCTCGGCCGCGACGACTACCTGGACGACCGGTCGTCCGACGCCTGGGTGCGCGACGTCGTCGCCGAGCTGGACGCGACGCCCGATGTACTGCGCCTCGACCGCACCACGGCGTTCGGCGCCTACCAGGACGGGTTCGTGCTCGCGCTGCAACGCCGCACCGATCACCTCGGCTTCGACGCGCCGCGCCACGTCGCCCGGCACCGGATCTGGCGGATCAGGGCTACGCAGACCGTGATCGCGACCGGCGCGCACGAGCGCCCCATCGTGTTCGACGACAACGACCGCCCTGGCATCATGCTCGCCGGGGCTGCCCGCACCTACCTGCATCGCTACGGCGTCCAGGTTGGCAAGCGCGTCGGCGTGTTCACCACCAACGACAGCGCCTACGTCGCCGCGATCGAGCTGGCCGAGGCGGGCATCGACGTCCCGGTGCTGTTCGACGCGCGCCAGGACGTGCCGCAGCGGCTCCGCGCGGAGTGCGCCGCGCGCGGCATCGACGTCTACCCGGGTCACGTCGTCACCGGCACGGAGGGCCGCGACCACCTCACCGACGTCCACATCGGACCGGTCGGGGGCGAGCGCTGCGACACCGTCGGGTGCGACACGCTGCTCGTCTCCGGCGGCTGGAATCCGGCCGTGCACCTGTTCAGCCAGCTCGGCGGGCAGCTGCGGTACGCGCCGTCGCTCGGTGCGTACGTGCCTGCCGAGGCGTTGTCGTCGGCGCGCGTGGTGGGCTCCGCCGCGGGCTCGTTCGAGCTGATGGCCTGCATTGAGCAGGGCGCGGAGGCCGGTCGTGCGGCCCTCACGGCGGCCGGGTTCTCACCAGGAGCCGACGTCACGGTGCCGGTCGCCGACACCCGCCCCGATGAGGTGGCGGCGATGGTGCTGTGGCGCGTCCCGGAGGGCGCGCCGAAGGTGCCCTTGGGTACCGAATATGTACCCAAGGTGCCCTTCGGCACGGCCGGGGACGACAACAGCGCCGACGCCCGGTTTGTCGACCTCCAGCGGGACGCCACCGTGTCCGACGTGCTGCGTGCCACCGGCGCCGGGCTGCGGTCGCTGGAGCACGTCAAGCGCTACACCACCATCGGCACCGCGCACGACCAGGGCAAGACGTCCGGAATGGTCGCGGCGGGCATCGTCGCGGAGGCGTTGGGAGAAGACCTCGCCGAGCGGCGGCCGACGACGTTCCGCCCGCCGTACACGTCGGTGCCGTTCGCCGCGCTCGGCGGACGCGACCGGGGCGAGCTGTACGACCCGGTGCGGGTGACCGCGCTGCACGACTGGCACGTGGCGCACGGCGCGGAGTTCGAGGACGTCGGCCAGTGGAAGCGCGCCCGCCATTACCCGCGCTACGACGAGGACATGCACGCCGCCGTGCTGCGCGAGTGCCGCGCGGCGCGGGAAGGCGTCGCGCTGATGGACGCCTCGACGCTCGGCAAGATCGACGTCCAGGGCCCGGACGCGCCCGCGCTGCTCGACATGCTCTACACGAACATGATGAGCACGCTCAAGGTCGGTCGGATCCGGTACGGCGTCATGTGCGGCATCGACGGCATGGTCATCGACGACGGCACGGTGATCCGCCTCGCCGACGACCGCTTCCTGCTGACCACCACCACCGGCAACGCGGCGATGGTCCTGGACTGGATCGAGGAGTGGCTGCAGACCGAGTGGCCGCACCTGCGGGTGTTCGCCACGTCGGTCACCGAGCACTGGGTCACCGTGCCGCTAGTCGGCCCCCGGTCCCGGGACGTCCTGGCGGCGCTGGCGCCGGACATCGACGTCAGCAACGACGCCTTCGGGTTCATGACCTGGCAGGACACGACCGTGGCGGGGATCCCGGCGCGGGTGTGCCGGATCAGCTTCTCCGGCGAGCTGGCGTACGAGATCAACGTCAACGCCTGGCACGGCCTCGCGCTGTGGGAGGCGCTGATCGAGGCGGGCGAGCCGTACGGCATCACCCCGTACGGCACCGAGACGATGCACGTGCTGCGCGCCGAGAAGGGCTACCCGATCGTCGGCCAGGACACCGACGGCACGGTCACGCCGCAGGACCTCGGGATGTCGTGGGCGGTGTCGAAGAAGAAGACCGACTTCATCGGCAAGCGCTCGTTCAGCAGGCCGGAGAACCTGCGGCCGGACCGCAAGCACCTCGTCGGCCTGCTGCCCGCCGATCCCACCGTGCCGCTGCCCGAGGGCGGGCAGATCATCGAGCACGACTACGTGCCGGAGCCGCCGGTGCGGGCGCTCGGACACGTGACGTCCAGCTACGACAGCGCGGCCCTCGGCAGGACGTTCGCCTTCGCGCTGCTGCGGTCCGGGCGCGAGCGCGTCGGCGAAAAGCTCTACGTCCCCGTCGGCGACGACCTGGTCGCGGTCACCGTCACCGACACCGTGTTCTACGACAAGGAAGGAGCCCGCCGTGACGGCTGACATCGCAACCCGCCGCAGCCCACTGGACGGGTGGACGTCGCGGCTGGCCGAGCTTGCCCCGGCGGTCCGGCTGGCCGAGCGGCCGTTCGTCTCGCAGCTCACGCTGCGGCTGCCCGACTCGAGCCGGGCGGCGGCGGTGAGCACGGTGCTCGGCGTCGAGCTGCCGAGCGCACCGTGCACCTTCGCCAAGGGCACCGGCCCGCACGGACCGGTCGAGGTGTGCTGGCTCGGTCCGGACGAGTACCTGGTGCTCGCCCAGCCTGGCCTGCAACGAACGCTGGAGAGCGCGCTGCGTGCGGCCATCGGCGACGCGCATGGCGCGGTGGTCGACGTGTCGGCGCAGCGCACCACGCTGACGCTGTCCGGGCCCAACGCCCGCGACCTGCTGGCGCACGGCTGCGCCGTGGACCTGCACCCGTCGGTGTCGCCGACCGGAACCTGCGTGCAGACGTTGCTCGCGCAGGCGGGGATCATCCTGCTGGTCCGCGAGGCCGAGTTCGTGGTGCTGGTGCGGGCGTCGTTCGCGACCTATCTGGCCGCGTGGCTGCTTGACGCGGGTACCGAGTACCGGGAGCAGCCGACATGAGCCTGAGCGTGTTCGACCTGTTCAAGGTGGGCATCGGGCCGTCGAGCTCGCACACCGTCGGCCCGATGCGCGCCGCCAAGACGTACGTCGAGTCGCTGGCAGCCGAGGGCCTGCTGAGCAGGGTGGCGTCAGTGCGGGTCGAGCTGTTCGGCTCGCTCGGGGCGACCGGGCACGGGCACGGCAGCGTCAAGGCCGTCGTGCTCGGGCTCGCAGGGCACGCCCCGGACGAGGTCGACCCGGTCGCGGCGCAGCCCATGGTGGACCGGGTCGCCGAAACCGGTGAGTTGGAGCTTGCCGGTGGCGTCCACATCGGATTCTCCGTGACCGACGACGTCGTGCTGTATCGGCGGAAGCGGCTGGAGTTCCACAGCAACGGGATGATGTTCCACGCGTTCGACCGGGCGGGCACGGTGCTGTCGGTGCGGACGTACTACTCGGTCGGCGGCGGGTTCGTGCTCGGCGAGGACGAGGCGGGCGCGGCAGCGATCGTCGAGGACCCCACGCCCGTGCCGTTCCCGTTCGCCACGGCGGAGGAGCTGCTGGCGCACACGTCCCGCACCGGGCGGTCGATCAGCTCGCTGATGATGGCGAACGAGACGGTGCGCCGCAGCGAGGACGACGTCCGCGCCGGACTGCTGCACATCTGGTCCGTGATGGCCGAGTGTGTCGAGCGGGGGACGTCGACCACTGGGGTGCTACCCGGCGGGCTGAAGGTCAGGCGGCGCGCGGCGAAGCTGAACGAGCAGCTAGCCGTCGCGGACAACATCGGCGACCCGCTGTACGCGATGGAGTGGGTCACGCTGTTCGCGTTGGCCGTGAACGAGGAGAACGCCGCTGGCGGGCGCATCGTCACCGCGCCGACCAACGGCGCCGCCGGGATCATCCCCGCCGTGCTGCACTACTACCGGCGGTTCGTGCCGGACGCGTCCGACGACGGCGTCGTGAACTTCCTGCTCACGGCGGGCGCGATCGGGATGCTTTTCAAGCAGAACGCCTCGATCTCCGGCGCAGAGGTCGGCTGTCAGGGCGAGGTCGGCTCGGCGTGCTCGATGGCCGCCGCCGGTCTCGCCGAGGTGCTGGGCGCCAGCCCGGAGCAGGTGGAGAACGCGGCGGAGATCGGGATCGAGCACAACCTCGGGCTCACCTGTGACCCGGTGGGCGGCTTGGTGCAGATCCCCTGCATCGAGCGGAACGCGGTCGGCTCGGTCAAGGCGATCATGGCGGCGCGGATGTCGATGAGCGGCGACGGCCTGCACTTCGTCAGCCTGGACAAGGCGATCAAGACGATGCGCGACACCGGTGCCGACATGAAGGACAAGTACAAGGAAACGTCCCGGGGCGGTCTCGCCCTCAACGTCGTGGAGTGCTGAGGAGATGGCTGAACTGTTCACGCTGACATTGAGATGCCCCGAGCGGCCCGGGATCGTGCACGCGGTGACGTCGTTCCTCGTCGACCGCGCGTGCGACATCGTGGAGCATCAACAGTTCGACGACCGGGGTCGGGGCGCGCTGTTTCTGCGGACCACCTTCACCTGCCCGAAGCCCGGCACGACGGTCGCCGACCTCAGCAGGGATTTCGGCCCGGTGGCACGCGAGTTCGAGATGGAGTTCGACCTGTTCGACGACCGCACCGCGCGCATCCTGGTGATGGTGTCCAAGGCCGGGCACTGCCTCAACGACCTGATCTTCCGTTGGCGGGCGGGCAGCCTCGGCGCGGACATCGCGGCGGTGGTGTCCAACCACGAGGACCTGCGGCCGATGGCGGAAGCGGCCGGGCTTGAGTTCGTCCACGTGCCCGTCACGCCGGACACCAAACCGGCGGCGGAGGGCCGGTTGCTCGAACTGGTTGACGAGTACCGGGCGGACCTGGTGGTGCTCGCCCGCTACATGCAGGTGCTCTCCGACGACCTGTGCGCCAAACTGGCTGGCAGGGCGATCAACATCCACCACTCGTTCCTGCCTGGCTTCAAGGGCGCAAGGCCGTATCAGCAAGCCTATGACCGGGGCGTCAAGTATGTGGGCGCGACCGCGCACTACGTGACGCCTGCACTTGACGAAGGTCCGATCATCGAGCAGGAGGTACTGCGGGTGGACCACGGTTTCGACCCACGGGCGCTGGCGACCGCCGGGCGCGACGCGGAGGCGCTGGCGCTCGCTCGCGCGGTCCGCTGGCACAGCGAGGGGCGCGTGCTGCTCAACGGCAACAGCACGGTGGTGTTCCGATGATGCGCGATGAGACGATCAACGACTTCCTGAGCGACCTCGCGGCGCGGGTCCCCGCGCCCGGCGGTGGCGCGACCGCCGCCCTGCACCTGGCGCAAGCGGCGGCGCTCGTGGGTATGGTCGCGCGCTACAGCGACGGCCCGAAGTACGCCGAGCACGCGGAGACCATCGGTGACATCGTGTCCGAATCGGACAGCCTGCGCGCGGATGCCGTGCGGCTCGCTGAGGCGGACGCCGCGGCGTTCTCCCAGGTCGCCGAGGCGTACGCGATGCCAAAGGACGACGCCGACGACCGCGCCACGCGCTCGCGGGCCATCGCCGCCGCGCTGCTCGCCGCGTGCCAGCCGCCCGCCGATGGGATCGACCTCGCCGACCGCGTCGTCACGCTGGCCGAGCGGCTGCTGCCGATCGGCAACCGCAACGTCATCACCGACGTCGCGGCGGCTGCGGAGGCAGCGCGTGCCGGGGCGGTCACCGCTCGGGTCAACATCGAGGTGAACCTCGGCGGCGTCACCGACGACGCCGAACGGCAGGACCTCGTCGCGTCGGTGCGGCGGGTCGAGGCGATCTGCGACCGTGCGGACAAGGTCACCGCGGCCGTGCGCACGAGGATCGGCGCATGACGGCGGCGCCGCCGGTTGCGATCCGGCTCTCCGGTACCGACCTCGCCGCCGCACTGCGTCAGCGCAGCGCAGACGCCGCAGCGGAGCTGGCCGCGTCGGGCACGCCACCGAAGCTCGCGGTCGTCGTCGCCACCGACGACGAGTCCAGCCACTTGTACGTCCGGTCGATCGCGAAGGCCGCGCACAAGGCCGGGCTCACGTGCGACGTCGTGGACCTGGGCACCGACGCGTCGGCGCGGCAGATCCGGGAGACGGTGACGGCGCTGAGCGACGACGTCACCGTGCACGGCATCATCGTGCAGACCCCGCTGCCATCGGGCGTGGCGACGCGTGACGTCGTCTCGGCCATCGACCCGGCCAAAGACGTCGACGGCGCCAATCCCGCCAGCCTCGGGCGGCTCGCTGCTGGCCTGCCCGCGTTCGCACCCGCCACCGCCGAGGCTGTGGTGGCGCTGCTCGACCACCACGGTGTGGCGCTCCCGGGCCGGGACGTCGTTGTCGTGGGCCGGTCGACGGTCGTCGGCGTGCCGGTGGCTCACCTGCTGCTGGCGCGGGACGCGACGGTGTCCGTGTGCCATTCGCGGACGGCCGACCTCGCGGCGCACACCCGGCAGGCGGACATCGTCATCGTCGCGGTGGGCAGGCCGGGGCTGGTCACCGGTGAGCACATCGCCGCTGGCACCGTGGTGGTGGACGTCGGCACCAACCCCACCGACGACGGGAAGCTGGTCGGGGACGTGGATGCCGAACAGGTCGGGCGGACGGCCGGCGCGCTGACACCGGTGCCCGGCGGCGTCGGCCCCGTCACCACGGCGTTGCTGCTGTGGCACACCGTGACGGCCGCGCGCACCGGCGAAGGGGCCTGAGGCGTGCGAGGTTGAACGCCGTTGCCAGCGAACGGAAGGCGCCTACCGGCAGGCGTCAGAAGGGTGACATCTGGTTCGCGGCGATCGGAGTGTGAGTCGTTGTGGTCGTCAAGACCACCACAACGACTCACACTCACGACGGGGTCGACGTCGCCGACGCGGTCAGCTCGGAGGACCGTCGGCGTGATAAACGCGCAGGTCAGTCATAACGGGAGTGCCGGTACCCGACCACGTAACTGGCTCGTCCGTGACGTTTCGGCCTGGATCTGTGCATCGTCGCGTCAGCTGGGACACTGTGCGGCGCAGGCATGCTCAACGGCTGCCGGTGCGGCGGGAGCTGACTGCATGGCCCGTCGGCGAGACGCAGGCAGCCGATAGCGAACCGAGAGGAGCCGTAGTGGTGGCGACCCGTGCCTCGGGCACCGTGCTGGCCCAAGCGGGGCCGATCGTGGATTGGTTCTCACAGCACGTTGGAGCGATCGTCGCAAGCGCGATCAACATCCTGATCATCATTGCCATCGCGCTGGTGGCGCGCGCTGTCATCGGTCGATTGATCACTCACCTGATCAATCGGATGGTGAAGACGGAAGGGAAAATCAGCGCGGCGGCGTCGAAGACGAGGGCCAAGGTCCTGAAGTCCGATACGTCGCGCGCGGAACGGCAGCAGCAGCGGGCCGAGACGATCGGGACGGTGCTCAAGAGCATCGCCTCCATTGTGATCCTCGGTATCGCGGTGCTGACCATCCTCGCCGAGTTCGGCATCAACCTCGGTCCGATCCTGGCCACCGCTGGTGTGCTGGGTCTTGCGATCGGTTTCGGCGCCCAGAGCGTGGTGCAGGACTTCGTGTCAGGGATGTTCATGATGGTCGAGGACCAGTACGGCGTCGGCGACGTCGTTGACGCAGGGGAAGCCGTTGGCACCGTCGAGGCCGTGACGTTGCGCGTCACCAAGATCCGTGACCTCAACGGGAACCTGTGGCATGTGCGCAACGGCGAGATCATGCGCGTGTGCAACATGAACCAGGACTGGTCGAACGCCGTGATCGAGCTTCCGCTCGACTACTCCGAGGACATCGTCCGTGCGCAGGACGTCATCCAGCGCTGCATCGACGAGTTCGCCGACAACCCGGACGTCTCGTCCCGGCTGCTCGAGCGTCCCAGCATCAACGGCGTCGTCGGCATCGGGAACGGCGCGGTCACCATCCGCGTGCTCGCCACCACGAAGCCCGGCGAACAGTGGGGACTCGGCAGGGAGCTGCGGGCGCACCTGAAGCAGAGCATGGACCGGGAGAACGTCAAGGTCGCCCAGCCCATCCTCCCCATGAGCGACGCCGGAGCCACCAAGTCCGGCTGACACCCAGCCGCGACCTGGGGCGTCGCGGCGCACGCCGCACGCGACGTTGGCGCTGGACGTCCGGCTATCACCCCGGACTTCGTCGTGCCTTCTTGGCGGGAGCGGTTCTCGCGGCCATACTCTGACCCGTCGAGGGAAGGAGCCGCCGTGCGTCCTGTGAATCGTAAGCTGGTCATCCCGTTCCTCCGCCCGCTGCGCGGCGCGGTCGGCGCCGCCGCCGAGGCGTTCGGTCGGCTCGACGCCAGGCTCGCCGCGGCGAGTGAGGTAGAAGCGCCGGAAGAGGACGACAAGGTGCTCGCCGTCCGGCAGGCACGGCAGATCGCGCTGCAGAGCCGCGACGTCGATCTTGCCGACCGGCTCGCCGCTGTCGAGACATACCTGCTCGGGGCAGAAACCCAGCCGCGCGCCGAGGCGTTCTTCCCGCCACGCTCCGGCGCGTCCTCCGGCGACGCACGCGCCGCCGACATCCGTAACAAGCTCCTCGCGAACACCGCCCGCCCCGACGACGAGCAGGCGTAGACGGTCCTTGCGCCGAGACTCGCGGCACTCAGTTTTCAAGGCGCCGACGGGAATGCCGCCTGCCCCAGCGGGGTTGTGCGGGAGGGACGAGGAGAGGGGACATCGTGATCAGCACGAGCGCGATTCTGGGTATCTCGGCGGTTGCGTTGGCGCTGGTCCTCACCCCAGGGCCCAACATGATCTACCTGGTGTCCCGGTCGATCACTCAGGGCAAGCGCGCGGGAATGATCTCGTTACTCGGCGTGGCGGTCGGGTTCCTGGTCTATCTGGCCGCCGCCGTCACGGGTATCGCGGCGGTGTTCGCGCTGGTCCCGCCGCTGTACACGGTGGTCAAGCTCGCCGGGGCCGCCTACCTGCTGTGGCTGGCGTGGCAAGCCGTCAAGCCGGGTGGCAGGTCGGCGTTCGCGCCGGAGCCGATGCCGGTCGACCCGGCCCGCAGGCTGTTCACCATGGGTCTTGTGACCAACCTGCTCAACCCGAAGATCGCGATCCTGTACGTGTCGTTGTTGCCGCAGTTCGTCGATCCCGCTCTCGGCTCCGTCGCCGTGCAGAGCATGCTGCTCGGGCTCACCCAGATCGGCATCGCGTTGACGGTGAACGCGCTGATCGTGATCACCGCTGGCGCGGTCGCGTCGTTCCTTGGCACGCGTCCGGTGTGGCTGCGGGTGCAGCGTTACCTGATGGGCACCGTGCTGGCTTGGCTTGCCGTGCGCATCGCCACCGACCGCGCTCGCCCCGCGGCCTTGCCCGCGTGATCGGGTACGGCGTCGTCAACCGGATCGGGCGGCCATGCCGATAGCGCGGCCCGCGTAGTCCGGTGGCGGTTCGACCAGGTTCTCGCAGAACGCTCTGACGTCCTCGGGCCAGGGGCTCGACCGCCCGACCCGCTGGTCGACGTGGATCGTCATGGACTCCTGGGTCGCGTGGACGGTGTCATCGACGACCAGCTCGAAGCACAACCGGAGTCGCTTGGCGTCGACGTCGACGACCCGGCTGCGCACTTCGATCGCGACGCCGCGCTTGACTTCGCGCAAGAACCGCACGTGGGACTCCAGGGTGTAGAGCGTGCAGCCAGTGCGTTCCCGGTAGTCCGCGTCGATCCCGATGGCGGTCATCACCGCGTCGATGGCGTGGCCGAAGATCACGGAGTAGTAGCCATCCATGACGTGACCGTTGTAGTCGATCCACTCGTCGCGGACCGTCTCGCGGTGGGGTGGCAGGGCGGTCATGCTCGCCGACGGTACCCCGTGCGCGGCAATCGCACGGCTTCTGGCGTCGGTGCGGTGCCGAGGCCGCTTGCGGCGGTCTGGATCGATAAGTCGGTGCTGAGGCGGTGTGACCAGTACAATCGCAGCGAATGCTCGTAGTGGTCGCGGGAGCAGGAGTTAGCACGATGTCCCAACTGCCGGTTATCGACTCGCGGAAGCTTGCTGCGATCTGTGCCCGGTACGGGATCGCGTCGCTGGAGGTGTTCGGCTCGACTGCGCGCGGAGATGCCGGACCTGACTCGGACATCGACGTGCTTTATGAACTCAGGCCCGGTGCCCGGCTGGGTTGGGAAATCGAAGATCTCAATCGTGAGCTCGCGGAACTCTTCGGGCGTCCCGTGGATCTTGTCTCGAAGCGAGCGCTGCATCCGCTGCTTCGCGAGAACGTGCTGACTGAGTCGAGGCCGCTCTATGCAGCGTGATCGGCTGTTCGTCGAGGAAATGATCAGCGCTGCGGAACGCGCTCGTGAGCTGTCGGCTGACGTGACGCTCGATGAACTCGAGCATGACCAGCTACGCCGGGACGCGCTGCTGTGGAACTTCACGGTTCTCGGTGAGGCGGCGAGCAAGGTATCCGACGATCTGAAGGCGCGGCATCCAGAAGTCGGCTGGCGTCGTCCGGCCGACACGCGGAACCGGATCATCCACGGGTACTGGTCGATCGACCTGGAGATCCTCTACACCACCGCCAATGACCAACTCGGCGGGCTGGTCAAGGCGCTGCGAGCCGTCCTCGACGGCATGAGCTGACGGCAACATCGCGGTCGGTAGCGGCTAACGTCGGCGGATGGTGACGGTGACCGGTCCGGTGCCGGTTGCGGTGACGCGGATGCGGTTGTCGCGGGCCGGTCCCATGACGCGCCCGCCATCGACGTCGATGGCGTAGCCGTCGGGATAGTGCAACGGGCTGACGAAGATCTCGCTCGGCACGCCGAGAGCGCGTGGTCGGTAGACGTAACGGAAGTCGCCGGTGTCCGGGTCGAAGGACAGCTCGGTCGGTATGCCGGCGGTGGCTTGGGGATAGGTGCGGACCAGCGTGCGGAGCTTGCGCGGCTTGACCGTGAAATGGCGGTCGGCTACCGCCGCGTCGATCTTCAGCGCCTCGATGTTGTCGGTGGCGCCGAACTCCGACATCACCCCGACGGCGTGCATCCGTTCGCCTTGGTCGAGGGCGGCTCGGGTGCGTTCCGCGCTGAACTCCTCGCACTGGCGCACGTCGGTGCCGGGGATGCCTTGCGACTCGAAGAACACCTGCGGGCAGTAGTTGTGCCAGGAGTACCCGAGATGGTCCTCGCCGGGGACCGGTCCGTAGTTGGTCGGCACCTCGCGCCCACCGGCGAACTGCTGGGGTTCGAAGTAGACGATGTTGCCGGGATCCACCTGCCAGTCCGGCTACTCCATCCCGGCCCACGGCTCGTTGAGTAAGTCATACCCCATCGAGTAGGGAAAACGCCGGTCGGACGCGGCCGTCCGCGTGACGTTCGCCCAGGACGACGTCAACGCCGAGTGGAGCTGCGGACGACGAGCTCGGGGGTGAAGACGACCTGCTGGTGCTCGTGGTTGGGGTCGGTGGTCTCGGCGAGCAGTAGCTCCGCGGCCCTGCGGCCGAGTTCGCGGCGCGGCTGCCGGACGGAGGTGAGCGGGACGGCGGCCGCGGCCGCGAAGTCGATGTCGTCGTAGCCCACGATCGCCAGGTCGTCGGGGACGGCCATGCGCAGCGCGACGCACTGCTGCAGCAGGCCGAGCGCGAGCATGTCGTTGGCGCAGAACGCCGCCGTGGGGCGGTTGCTCGCTGGCCGTCCGGCGAGACGTTCCCCTGCTTTCCTGCCCTCATCGACGGTGAGCGCGTCGGTGGTGATGTCGACAAGGTGATCCGGACCGAGACCGGCGTCGGCGAGTGCCTTGTGCGCGCCGCGCCGCCGGTCACGCACCTGGCCGAGGGTGTTCGGACCGCCGATGTAGGCGATGTGCTCGTGCCCCAGTTCGATCAGGTGGCTGACCGCGAGCTCGCCGCCGAGGACGTCGTCGACGGCGACAGAGCAGTGCGTGTTGGTGCTGCGGGTCCGGTCCACGATGACCACCGGGGTGCCCCGCCTTGGCAGCTCGTCCAGCGCCTTGTCGTCCGGGTCGACCGGTGTGATCAGGACACCCTGTACGCGCTGCTGTTCGAGCCGGCTCAGGTACACCGTCTCGCGGTCGGTGCGGTTGCCGCTGTTGCAGGTGAACAGCGAGAGGTCGTGCGCCTCGGCTGTCAGCTCGATGCCCTGGGCGACGTCGGTGAAGAACGGGTTCGACCCGTCGAGCATGATGTAGGCGAGGGCGTTGCTGCGGCCAGCGCGCAGTTGCCGCGCCGACTCGTTGCGCACGAAGCCAAGCTCGGCCATCGCGGTCTCGACCCTGGCCTTGGTCTGGACGCTGACCCGGTCGGGGCGGTTCAGCACGTTGGAGACGGTGCCAAGCGAGACCCCGGCGAGGGCGGCGACGTCCTTGACGCTGGCCGCCCGGGCTTCCTGGCCGTTCGACCCCGTAGTGGCCATGCGTCGCCTCTCCTTGAAACGTGCTATCGCGCTGCCGTGCTCGTCCTTCTCGTGCGCTGGGGTCACGATAGCGCAGGTAACACGGATTTACTTCCTGCCCCGCCGTTGACGGGGTGACTGCGGTCATAGTACGGTCTCGCCAGTTTTGATGAAACCTTTCAAATGGAGGCCCGCATGGCGTCGGACGCCACTCCACTGCTTGAGGTCAGGGACGTCACGAAGTCGTTCGGCGCTGTCGCCGCGGTTCGCGGGGTGTCGTTCGGGCTGTTCGGCGGCGAGGCACACGCGCTGGTCGGAGAGAACGGCGCGGGCAAGTCGACCATCGTGAAGATGCTGGCGGGGGTGCACCAGCCGGACACAGGAGCCATCGTCATCGACGGCACCGCGGTCAGCCTCGGCGGACCGGCCGAGGCCCAGGCGGCGGGCATCGCGGTGATCTACCAGGAGCCCACGCTCTTCCCGGACCTGTCGGTCGCGGAAAACATCTTCATGGGGCGGCAGCCGCGCGGCCGGTTCGGGCGGATCGACCACGCAGCGATGAAGACCGCGACCGAGCGGCTGTTCGACCGGCTCGGCGTGCGGATCGACCCCGACCGGCCCGCTCGCGGCCTGTCGATCGCCGACCAGCAGTTGGTGGAGATCGCCAAGGCGCTGTCGACCGACGCGCGGATCCTGGTCATGGACGAGCCGACCGCCGCGCTGTCCGGCGTCGAGGTGGAGCGCCTGTTCGCGGTCGCGCGCACGCTGTGCGCGCAGGGCGCCGCGGTGCTGTTCATCTCGCACCGCTTCGACGAGGTGTTCTCGCTGTGCCAGCGGGTGACGGTGATGCGTGACGGCGCGTGGGTGTCCACCGACCCCGTCGCGGACCTCACCGTGGACACGCTGGTCCGGTACATGGTCGGCCGCGACGTCTCGGCGCTGTTCCCGAAGGAGGACGTCGAGCCGGGCGACGTCGTGCTCGAGGTCGACGGCCTGAGTAGGCACGGTGTGTTCGAGCGGGTGGGTTTCTCGGTGCGCCACGGCGAGATCGTGGCGCTCGCCGGACTGGTGGGCGCGGGTCGCAGCGAGGTGGTGCGGGCGGTGTTCGGCATCGATCGCTACGACGAGGGGGAGGTGCGCGTCAACGGCGAGCGGCTGTCCAACGGCTCGCCGCGCGCGGCGATGGCAGCTGGGCTCGCGCTCGTGCCAGAAGACCGGCGCCAGCAGGGCCTCGTCATGGAGCTGTCGATCGAGCGCAACGCGACGCTGACCCGGCTCGGCAAGCTGACCCGCCTTGGCGTGCTCACCGGGCGCGGCGAGCGCAGTGCCGCCGGTGACTGGGCGGATCGGCTGCGGGTGAAGTACGGGCGGCTTTCCGACGCCGTCAGCACGCTCTCTGGCGGGAACCAGCAGAAGGTGGTGCTGGCCAAGTGGCTGGCGACCGCGCCGACCGTGCTGATTGTCGACGAGCCGACCCGGGGCATCGACGTCGGCACCAAGGCCGAGGTGCACCGGCTGCTGTCGGGGCTGGCGGCGCAGGGTGTCGCGATCGTCATGGTGTCGTCCGAACTCCCCGAGGTGCTCGGCATGGCCGACCGGGTGCTGGTGATGCACGAGGGCCGGATCACCGCCGAGCTCGGCAGGGATGCCGCCACCGAGGAAGCCGTCATGCTCGCGGCGACGGGACAGGAGGCGGCAGCATGAAAACCGGCGCACCTGTCGCGGAAGGCCAGCAGGCCACGCCTACCGCAGAACCCGCGAAGACCAACGGCCGGACCCGGTTCGTGCAGCGGCTGTGGGTGGTCCGCGAGATCGGCATCGCCGCAGCGCTCGGTCTGCTGGTGCTGGTGACCGCAATCGACAGCCCTGGCTTCCTGTCCGCGCCGAGCATCAGGGACGTGCTGCTCGGCGCGTCGATCCTGGTGATCCTCGCGGTCGGCCAGACCGTGGTGATCGTCTCCCGCAACATCGACCTGTCGGTCGGCTCGGTGCTCGGGCTGGTCGCGTTCGCGACCGGCAAGCTGTTCCTCGCCGCGCCGGGCACGCCGATCGTGCTCGCGATCCTGGCAGGCATCGGGCTCGGCGCGGTGTGCGGCGCGATCAACGGCGCGCTGGTGGCAACGGCCAGGGTGCCAGCGCTGGTGATCACGCTCGGCATGCTCTACGTCTACCGGGGCGTCGACCACCTGTGGGCGAAGGGCCAGCAGATCAACGCCGCCGACATGCCCGCAGGGTTCCTCAGCATGGGGACGTCGACGCTGCTGGGAGTCCCGGTGCTGGCGTTCATCGCGCTGGCCGTGGTGCTGGTCGCGGGCATGTACCTGCACTCCTACCGCAGCGGCCGGGAGCTGTACGCGATCGGCTCCGAGCCGAACGCCGCGCGGCTGTCCGGTATCCCGGTCGGGCGGCGGGTGTTCGGCGCGTTCGTGGTGTGCGGTGGCATGGCGGGGCTGGCGGGCGCGCTGTACGCGGCCCGGTTCGGCACCATCGACGCCACCGTCGGCACCGGCTTGGAGCTGGAGGTCGTCGCGGCCGCCGTCGTCGGCGGCGTCGCGATCTTCGGCGGCAGCGGCAGCGTCTACGGCGCGGCGCTGGGCGCGCTGCTGCTCACCACCATCGGCACCTCGCTCGCGGTGCTGCGCATCGATCCGTTCTGGCAGCAAGCCGTCGTGGGTGGCCTGATCCTCGCCGCGATCGGACTGGACCGGCTGCTCGCCCTCCGCGTCGCGAACCGTCTGAAGGGGAGGTCGTCCCATGGCGCATGACAGCCTGTACGCGCAGCCGGAGGCACCGGCGGAGCGGGCCGAGGCGCATGCCTGGTGGCGCACCGCGCTGACCAGGTGGGACACGGTCATCGTCGTGGTGCTCGCCGCGGTCGTTGTTGTGGCGAGCCTGTCCATCGACGGTTTCGCCAGCACCGGCAACGCCCAGTTCCTGCTGCTCGACGTCGTGCCGATCGCGCTGATCGCGCTCCCGCTGACGTTGATCATCATCACCGGGGAGATCGACCTTTCCGTGGCGAGCACCCTCGGGCTGTGCAGCGCGGTAATGGGGCAGTTGTGGCTGACCGGGCTGCCGCTGGAGGTCATCGTGGTGCTCGTCGTGCTGTTGGGCGGGTTACTCGGCGCGGTGAACGGCGTGTTCGTCACCCGGTTCGGGCTGCCCGCGCTGGCGGTGACCATCGGCACGCTCGCCGCCTACCGGGGGCTGGCCTACGTGGTGCTTGGCGACCGGGCGGTGGCCGACTTCCCGTACGACTGGACCGCCGCGTCGTTGAGCACCGTCGCGGGCGGGTCGCTGCCGTGGGCGATGGTGATGGTGTTGCTGCTGGCGTGCGCGTTCGGTGTCGTGCTGCATGTGACGCCGTTCGGGCGGAAGCTCTACGCGATGGGCAACAACGCCGAGGCGGCGAGTTTCGCCGGTGTCTCGGTGGCCACGGCGAAGTTCTGGTTGTTCGTCACCTCCGGCGCGGTCTCCGGGCTCGCCGGGGTGTTCTGGACGCTGCGGTTCGCCAGCGCGCGTGCCGACAACGCCTTCGCGCTGGAACTGGCCGTCGTCGCCGCGGTGCTGCTCGGTGGCGTGTCGATCTTCGGTGGCCGGGGCGCGCTGCTCGGCGTGCTCGCCGGTGTGCTGCTGCTCGGGACCGTGCGCAACGCCCTGCAACTCGCCGACGTGTCCTCGGAAGCCCTCTACGTCGTCACCGGCTCGCTGCTGGTCGCGTCCGTCGTGGTGCCCAACGTTGTCGGCATGGCCCGCTCGTGGCTCCGACGACGCAGACGAGCCGCCCCGGCCTAACCCCCTAAGACGTATTGCCGGCTATGCGGCCGGTCATTAGAGAAAGGACAGTGCGATGTCGTTACGGAGCCGCGGAGTGCGGATAGGAGTGATCGCGACGGCGGTCACGGCCGTGTTGCTCGCTGCCGGATGTGGCGGGACAACGCGGGGTTCCGAGAATGGTGGCGGTGAACCTGCTGCGAGCACCGGCACGGCGAACCCGGACGCACCGCTCAAGGAAGGGCTCAGCGTCGCGTTCCTACCCAAGCAGATCAACAACCCGTACTTCACGGTGGCCGGCGGCGGCGGCGAGGACGCGGTCGCGGAGTTCAACGGTGAGTACAAGGAGGTCGGGCCTTCGGAGGCCAGCGCATCGTCGCAGGTCAGCTACATCAACACGCTGACCCAGCAGCAGACAGACGTCATCGCGACCTCGGCCAACGACCCGAACGCCATCTGCGGCGCGCTCAATACCGCCCGGCAGTCCGGCGCGAAGGTCGTCACGTTCGACTCCGACACCAACCCCGAGTGCCGGGACGTCTTCATCAGCCAGGCGACCGCCGAAGGGATCGCTCACGTCCAGGTCGAGATGATCGCCGAGCAGATCGGCGGCAAGGGCAAGATCGCGGTGCTGTCCGCGACGCCCAACGCGACCAACCAGAATGAGTGGATCGAGCTGATGAAGGAGGAGCTCGAGAAGCAGGAGTACAGCGACATCGACCTGGTCACCGTCGCATACGGCGATGACGACGACCAGAAGTCGTTCCAGGAGACGCAGGGGCTGCTGCGGTCCTATCCGGATCTGAAGGGCATCGTCTCGCCGACCACGGTCGGCCTCGCCGCCGCCGCGCGGTACCTGTCCGGCTCGCAGTACCAGGGCAAGGTGGCGCTGACCGGGCTCGGCACGCCGAACCAGATGCGCCAGTTCGTCAAGGACGGCACGGTCGAGAAGTTCGCGCTGTGGAAGCCGTCCGACCTCGGCTACCTCGCCGCCTACGCCGGAGCGGCGCTCGCGTCCGGCCAGATCACCGGCGAGCAGGGCCAGACGTTCGAGGCGGGCAAGCTCGGTGAGTACACCATCGGCGAGAACGGCGTGATCGTGCTCGGCCCGCCGACCGTCTTCGAGAAGAGCAACATCGACGAGTTCGACTTCTGATCCCTTCCGGTGCCAGCGCCCATGACCGTGCGCTGGCACCGGGATCACCTTCGAGCACGACAAGGAGGACACCACTGTGGCCAGGGTCTGCTTCACCCTTCAGGTCGACCAGGACCGGCTCGACGAGTACCGCGCCCGGCACGCCGAGGTGTGGCCGGAGATGCTCGCCGCGCTGGCCGACGCCGGGTGGCACGACTACACCCTGCACCTCGCAGACGACGGCCTGCTGGTGGGTGTCCTCGAAACCGATGACTTCGCCGCCGCACAGGCGGCGATGGAAAACACCGCCGTGAACCGGCGGTGGCAGGCGGAGATGGCGGAGTTCTTCTCCGGCCTCGCCGACGGGCGTCCCGACCACGGGATGCGGGTGTTGGCCGAGGTGTTCAGTTTGGACGAACAACTGGCCCGGCATGGCATGACCGGGACCGGCGCCACGGCGCCGACGACGAGTGAAGAAGTGTGATCGACGTGCCGGAGAAACAAGCTGTGAAGGCGGCGCTGCGCGCCCAGGAGATTGAGACACCGTCCTGGGGGTACGGGAACTCGGGCACCCGCTTCAAGGTGTTCGCCCAGCAGGGCGTGCCGCGCGACCCTGAGGAGAAGATCGCCGACGCTGCGGCGGTGCACCGGTTCACCGGGGTGGCGCCACGGGTGTCGCTGCACATCCCGTGGGACAAGGTGGACGACTACGCCGCGCTGTCCCGCTACGCCGCCGACCTCGGCGTCGAGCTCGGGGCGATCAACACCAACGTCTTCCAGGACGACGACTACAAGCTCGGCAGCGTGTGCAACCCGGACCCCGGCATCCGGCGCAAGGCGACCGATCACCTGCTTGAAGCGATCTCCATCATGGACGCCACCGGGTCGCGGGACTTGAAGCTGTGGTTCGCCGACGGGCTGAACTACCCGGGCCAGGACGACATCCGAGACCGGCAGGACCGGCTGGCCGCGGCGTTGCGCGAGACCTACGACCGGCTCGGTGACGAGCAGCGGATCCTGCTGGAGTACAAGCTGTTCGAGCCCGCGTTCTACGCCACCGACGTCCCTGACTGGGGCACGGCGTACGTGCACTGCGTCGAACTGGGTCCGAAGGCGACGGTCGTGATCGACACCGGCCACCACGCGCCGGGCACCAACATCGAGTTCATCGTGGCGTTCCTGCTGCGGCAGCGGCGGCTTGGCGCGTTCGACTTCAACTCCAGGTTCTACGCCGACGACGACCTGATGGTCGGCTCGGCGGACCCGTTCCAGCTGTTCCGGATCATGAACGAGATCGTCGGCGCCGACGCGCTCGGCCCGTCGTACGGCATCAACTTCATGCTGGACCAGTGCCACAACATCGAGGCCAAGATCCCGGCCGTGATCCGGTCGGTGATGAACGTGCAGGAGGCCACTGCCAAGGCGTTGCTGGTCGATCGGGACGCGCTGCGCGCCGCGCAGTTGGCCGGTGACGTGCTTGGCGCCAACGCGGTGCTGATGGACGCCTACAACACTGACGTCCGGCCGCTGCTGGCGGAGTTGCGCGAGGACATGGGACTCGACCCGGACCCGGTCGCCGCCTACCACCGCAGCGGCTACCAGCAGCGCATCGAGTCCGAGCGGGTTGGCGGCGAGCAAGCAGGCTGGGGCGCCTGACGTCGTGCCGCGACCGCACGGTGTACGCCGGTGTGGAGCCCAAGGTGCCCTTGGGTACCGCATATGTACCCAAGGGCACCTTCGGCCCGAACGGCCCCCCCACAAAAGCACCATCTGGAAATGAGGAGAGCATGACCACCAACCCCGTCGCTGATCTGATCGCCCGGAGCAACCGGCTGGGGTCCGATCCGCGCAACACCAACTACGCCGGGGGCAACGCGTCGGCCAAGGGCAGCGAGATCGACCCGGTGACCGCCGAGGAGACCGAACTGCTGTGGGTCAAGGGCTCCGGCGGCGACCTCGGCACGCTGACCGAGGCGGGTCTCGCCGTGCTGCGACTGGACCGGATGCGCGCGCTGGTCGACGTATATCGGGGGGTACGTCGGGAGGACGAGATGGTCGCCGCGTTCGACTACTGCCTGCACGGCAAGGGCGGCGCGGCCCCTTCGATCGACACCGCCATGCACGGGCTCGTCGACGCCGCGCACGTCGACCACCTGCACCCGGACTCCGGCATCGCGCTCGCGACCGCGGCCGACGGCGAGAAACTGACCAAGGAGTGCTTCGGCGACCGAGTGGTGTGGGTGCCGTGGCGTCGGCCGGGTTTCCAGCTCGGTTTGGACATCGCCGAGGTCAAGGCGGCCAACCCGCAGGCCATCGGCGTGATCCTTGGCGGGCACGGCATCACGGCGTGGGGTGACACCGCCGAACAGTGCGAGCGCAACTCGCTGGACATCATCCGCACCGCCGAGCGGTTTCTCGCCGAGCGCGGCAAGGCCGAGCCGTTCGGCGCGGTGGTGTCGGGCTTCGAGTCGCTGCCGGACGCCGAACGCCGCGCGAAGGCGGCCGCGCTCGCCCCGGTGATCCGCGGGCTCGCCTCGACCGACCACCGGCAGGTTGGCCACTACACCGACAGCGACGTCGTGCTGGACTTCCTCGCCCGCGAGAAGCTGCGGCCGCTCGCCGCACTCGGGACGTCGTGCCCGGACCACTTCCTGCGCACCAAGGTGCGTCCGCTGGTCGTGGATCTGCCCGCGTCCGCTCCTGTCGAGGACGTCGTGGCGCGGCTGACGGAACTGCACGCCGCTTACCGGGAGGACTACACCGCCTACTACCAGCGCCACGCCGCACCGGACTCGCCGCCGATGCGCGGCGCGGACCCGGCGATCGTGCTGGTGCCCGGTGTGGGCATGTTCTCCTTCGGCAAGGACAAGCAAACCGCCCGCGTGGCGGGGGAGTTCTACGTCAACGCGATCAACGTGATGCGCGGCGCCGAGGCGGTGTCGACGTACGCGCCGATCGACGAAAGCGAGAAGTTCCGCATCGAGTACTGGCAGTTGGAGGAAGCGAAGCTGCGGCGGCTGCCGAAGCCGAAGCCGCTGGCGGGGCGGATCGCGCTGGTCACCGGCGCGGGTTCGGGCATAGGCAAGGCCGTCGCCGAGCGCCTCGTGGCTGAGGGCGCGTGCGTGGTCGTCGCCGACCTCGACGCCGACAACGCCACGGCCGTGGCCGAGGGCATAGGGAACGCCGACCGGGCGGTCGCGGTCACCGCCGACGTGACCGACGACGTCGCGGTCCACGCCGCCGTGGACGCCGCCTCGCTGGCGTTCGGCGGCATCGACCTGGTGGTCAACAACGCGGGGCTGTCGATCTCCAAGCCGCTGCTGGAGACCACCGAGCGGGACTGGGACCTGCAACACGACGTCATGGCCAAGGGTTCGTTCCTGGTGTCGCGGGCGGCCGCGAAGGCGATGATCGCGCAGGGCATGGGCGGCGACATCGTCTACATCGCCAGCAAGAACGGGGTGTTCGCCGGTCCGAACAACGTCGCATACGGCGCGGCCAAGGCTGACCAGGCGCACCAGGTGCGGCTGCTTGCCGCCGAGCTCGGCGAGCACGGCATCCGCGTCAACGGCGTCAACCCCGACGGCGTCGTCCGTGGTTCCGGCATCTTCGCCGGTGGCTGGGGCGCCCAGCGGGCCGCCGTGTACGGCGTGCCGGAGGAGGAGCTCGGCGCGTACTACGCGCAACGCACCCTGCTCAAGCGGGAGGTGCTGCCGGAGCATGTCGCGGCGGCGGTGTTCGTGCTCACCAGTGGCGACCTCGCCAACACCACCGGGCTGCACATCCCGGTCGACTCCGGCGTCGCCGCCGCGTTCCTGCGCTGATGCGAAGCTCAGTGCGGGTCGCCGCCGTCGATCTCGGCGGGACGAGCGGGCGGGTCATGACCGCGACGGTCGGGTCGGGCAGGCTCGACCTTGATGAGGTGCACCGGTTCGACAACGGCCCGGTCCGGCTCGCCGGGCGCTCCGGCACCACGCTGTACTGGGACATCCTGAGCCTCTACCAGGGGACGCTCGCGGGTATCGCGACCGCCTGGTCCGGCGGGGAGGTCGCGTCGATCGGCATCGACTCCTGGGGCGTTGACTACGGCCTGCTCGACGCGACCGGTGCGTTGCTCGGCAATCCGGTGCATCACCGCGACTTCCGCAACGACGGCATCGCCGCGCGGGTCCGTAACACGGTGTCCGATCAGGAGCTCTTCGACGTCACCGGCCTGCAGCAGCTACCGTTCAACACCCTCTACCAGCTGGTGTCCGAACGCGACACCGAGCGATTGCGGGCTGCCGAGCGGATGCTGCTGGTGCCCGACCTGCTCGCGTACTGGCTGACCGGCCAGGCGGGCGTGGAGCGCACCATCGCGTCGACCACCCAGCTCTACGACGTCCGCGCCGGGGTCTGGGCAACGTCGCTGGCGGAACGGCTGGGCATCCCGCCCCGCTTGTTGCCGCCGCTGCGCGACACGGGCGACGTCATCGGGAAGGTGCTGCCCGAGATCGCCTCCGAGAGCGGCGTGCCGGAATGTCCCGTCGTCGCGGTCGGCTCGCACGACACCGCGTCCGCCCTGGTGGGCACGCCCGCCGAGCCGGGCGCGAACTTCGCCTACATCTCGTCGGGCACCTGGTCGCTGGTCGGGGTGGAGCTGGACCAGCCGGTGCTGACCGGCGCGGCGCGGGAGGCGAACTTCACCAACGAGACCGGGGTGGACGGCACGATCCGGTTCCTGCGCAACGTGATGGGGCTGTGGGTGCTGTCGGAGACGCTGCGCACCTGGCGGGCGAACGGCACGCCGGCCGAGCTCGCCGACGTGCTGCGGGACGCGGCGGCCGAGCCGGGCCTCCGTGCGGTCGTCGACATCAACGCCTCGGAGTTCCTGCCGCCTGGCGACATGCCTGCTCGCATCGTGGCCGCCTGCCGCGCCACCGGACAGGCACCGCCGGACACCCCGGCGGCCATGGTGCGGTGCATCCTCGACAGCCTCGCGCTGGCGTACCGCAGGACCATCCGGCAGGCGGCCGAACTGTCCGGGCAGCCGGTGGACGTGGTGCACATCGTCGGCGGCGGCACCCGCAACGACCTGCTGAGCCAGCTCACCGCCGACGCCTGCGGGGTGCCGGTACTCGCGGGGCCGGGGGAGGCGGCCGCGCTGGGCAACGCGCTGGTGCAGGCCCGCACGCTTGGCGCGGACCTGCCCGACCTGGCCGCGATGCGGGCCCTCGTCCGCGCGACCCACGACGTCCGCCGGTATGAGCCGACAGGATCGCGGCAGGCGTGGGATGATGCCGAGGCATGCGTGTAGAAACCATGAGGACTGCTTGCAGGTCCGAATCATCGGGCACCATGCTGGCCGGCGCCATGGCATGGGCGCGGCTTGCCGCGCGCAACGCGGAGGCCGCATGAAGGTCGCGCTGCTGGTCACCTGCATCAACGACGCCGTGTTCCCCGACACCGGCAAGGCGGTGGTGCGGCTGCTGTCCCGGCTTGGCGTCGACGTCGAGTTCCCGAGCGGACAGACGTGCTGTGCTCAGCCGATGGTGAACACCGGCTACCTGGACGAGGCGGTCCCGGTGGTGCGCACGTTCGTGGACGCGTTCGCCGGGTACGACGCGATCGTCGCGCCGTCGGGCTCGTGCGCGGGCTCGGTGCGGCACCAGCACGGCATCGTCGCGCGGCGCAGTGGTGACGACGGCCTGGCGGCGGCGGTGGCGGAGACGTCGGCGCGGGTGTACGAGCTGTCCGAGTTCCTCATCGACGTGCTCGGGGTGGAGGACGTCGGCGCGTACTTCCCGCACGCGGTGACCTACCACCCGACGTGTCACTCGTTGCGGATGCTCGACGTCGGCGACCGGCCGCTTCGGCTGCTGCGGGCGGTGCGGGGGCTGCGGCTGACCGAGCTGCCTGCCGCCGAGGAGTGCTGCGGGTTCGGTGGCACGTTCGCGGTGAAGAACGCCGACACGTCGGTGGCGATGGGCGCGGACAAGGTGCACCACGTGCGGGAGACGGGTGCCGAAGTGCTCGTCGCGGGGGACAATTCGTGCCTGCTGCACATCGGCGGGATGCTGTCCCGGCAGCGCTCGGGCGTCCGGGTGCTGCACTTGGCCGAGGTGCTGGCGAGCACGGACCGGGTGCGGGTGTCCCGCAAGGCACAGGAGGGCCGATGAGCACACACTGGGTTCCTGCTCGTCGGCCCGACCGGGTGCGGGTGTCCCGCGCGAGCACGGAGGAGACATGAGCGCGACGTTCGTTGGCATGCCTGCCTTTCCCGACGCGGCGAAGGCGGCGTTGGCCGACAGCCAACTGCGGGGCAACCTCGCCCACGCCACCGGCACGATCCGCGGCAAGCGGGCGCAGGTGGTCGGCGAGGTGTCCGAATGGGAGGAACTGCGGCTGGCTGGCGCGGCGATCAAGGACAACACCCTGCACCATCTGGACGAGCACCTGCTGCGGCTGGAGACGTCGCTGACCGAGCGCGGCGCGACCGTGCACTGGGCCCGCGACGCCGCCGAGGCCTGCGCCATCGTGGCTGGCATCGCCCAGCAGCACAGCATCGACGAGGTCGTGAAGGTCAAGTCGATGGCGACGCAGGAGATCGAACTGAACGAGGCCCTTGCCGCGCGGGGGATCTCGGCGTGGGAGACCGATCTGGCTGAGCTGATCGTGCAGCTCGGCGACGACCTGCCCAGCCACATCCTGGTGCCAGCGATCCACCGCAACCGCGCGGAGATCCGCGAGATCTTCCTGCGCCGGATGGCGTCGGCGGGCCGTCCCGCGCCCGACGACCTGACCGACAACCCGGCCGATCTGGCCGGGGCGGCCCGGCTGCACCTGCGGGAGAAGTTCCTGTCCGCGCGGATGGCCGTCTCCGGCGCCAACTTCGCCGTCGCCGACACCGGCACGCTGATGGTCGTGGAGTCCGAGGGCAACGGCCGGATGTGCCTGACGCTGCCGGAGATCCTGGTGTCCGTGGTCGGGATCGAGAAGGTCGTGCCGACCTGGGACGACCTCGACGTCTTCCTGCAGCTGCTGCCCCGGTCGAGCACGGGCGAGCGGATGAATCCGTACACCTCGACGTGGACCGGTGTCACACCGGGCGACGGGCCGCAGGAGATGCACGTCGTGCTGTTGGACAACGGCCGCACCCGCGCGCTGGCCGACGAGGTGGGGCGGCAGGCGCTGCGCTGCATTCGGTGTTCGGCGTGCCTCAACGTGTGCCCGGTGTACGAGCGCACCGGCGGCCACGCGTACGGATCGGTGTATCCGGGTCCGATCGGTGCGATCCTCAACCCGTTGCTGCGCGGGGTCGGCCACGACGAGCAGCTTGACTCACTGCCGTACGCGTCCAGCCTCTGCGGCGCGTGCTTCGAGGCGTGTCCGGTGCGCATCGACATCCCCGAGGTGCTGGTGCACCTGCGGTCGAAGGTGGTCGACGCGCATCGCGGCCATGCCCCGAAGCCGGAGGCCGTCGCGATGAAGGCCGCGTCGTGGGCGCTGCGCGACGCGGGCAGGCTGGGGCGGCTGGAGCGGTTCGCCGGGACGGCCGGACGGCTGCTGGCGCGGATGCTGCGCCGAAGCGCCCCCGGCGGCAGGCGGGTGCTCGGCTCCCTGCCCGGCCCAGGATCGCGGTGGACAACGGCCCGGGACGTGCCAGCGCCACCACCGGAGTCGTTCCGCGAATGGTGGCAGCGCGAAGGGGGCACGTCGTGAGCAGCGCGCGGGAGGAGATGCTGGCCTCGATCCGGAGTGCGCTGGCCGACGCGCCGCCTGACGTCGAGGTGCCGCGCGGTTACCGCGACATTCCGGCGCCCGCCGACCTCGTCGAGCTGTTCGACGAGCGGGTGACCGACTACCGTGCCACCGTCACCCGGTGCGCGCAGGCCGACGTCGCCGAGGCGATCCGGTCGGCGCTCGGCGACGCGGGCCGCGTCGTCGTGCCTGCCGACCTGCCGTACCCGGTCGATGGCGCGCTGACCGACGATCTGTCGGCGTCCGAACTGGACGCCGTGGACGCCGTCGTCACCGCGGCGGCGGTCGGCATCGCCATCACCGGCACCATCGTGCTCGACCATGGCCCCGGTCAGGGCCGCCGCGCGCTCAGCCTGGTGCCCGACCACCATGTGTGTGTCATCCGTGCCGACCAGATCGTCGCAGGAGTGCCGCAGGCCATCGAGCGCCTCGACCCGCTTCGCCCGCAGACGTGGATCAGCGGCCCTAGCGCCACCAGCGACATCGAGCTCAATCGCGTCGAAGGCGTCCACGGCCCCCGTCACCTGCACGTCATCGTCGTCGCAGCCGGGTAAGGGGCGAGCGAGGAACACGGCGCCGCCGGACGCGATCGTTGAGGTCGCCTACTCGCGCACGCGCCTCGCTGTCATGGCCGGTATCCGATATCAGTCGACGATCGGCGCGGCATGGCGACGCGTCTCGGAGCTCATTTTGCCATGTTTAGTGGCATGAGAGTAGGCTTAAAGCCTACGAAGGTGACAATGATGTCCCATACGGCCGCTCGGGTTCCACCTGAGCTGCTGCGGCGTCCGCTGCGTGTGCTGCGCCCCAGGGATGGAGCGGTCACGTATGTCCACCCTCGCCCGGAGTTCGCCCGTCTCGCTCGCGCGGGAGCACTGCATCGTTTGGCGACCGGTTACTACGCGGTCGTACCCGACGACCAGGTCGGCGCGAGCTGGCGGCCAGAACTGGAAGCCGCCGCACTGGGCATCGCCGCCGCGGACGAGGGAGTCGACACTGTCGCGCTCATGGGGCTTTCCGCCGCCCGGATACATGGTGCGGTCCCGCGTGCCATTGCGGTAGCGGTCGTCGCAGCGCGCCGACATCGGGCCACCCTCCGATTGGCCGACCGCGACGCGACCGTGCTGTTCGTCCGGCGCGACATCCGCACCCTTGACCTGCAACGGCACACTTCGGAACTCGGAGACGGCTGGGTCACCACCATCGAACAAACTGTGCTCGATCTCGCCGCCCGCCCCGCGCTCGGTGGGCTGCCAGACGAGACCGAGGCCGCAATCCACGCCCTGCTCCCGCGCGCTGACGACAACCTCCTGGATGAGCTCGCCACCGCGCAACGCCGCAAGGCCGCCCTCGCCCGTCTGCTGAAGGACAGTTAGCGATGCTTGATCCCGCCGAGGAACACGCCGTCGCCGAGCAGTTCGGAGTCGCACTCGCCCAGGTGCGCCGTGACCACCTCATTTCTCACCTGCTTGCCGCGATCAGCACGCACCTCGCTGACGACGTGCTTTTCTTCGGAGGTACCGCGCTTTCGCGAACCCACGCGCCCGACGGCCGTCTTTCGGAGGACATCGACCTCATCTCACTCGGCAACCGCCGCACCACAGCCGAAACTCTCGAACGCACACTGGTGCGCGCCACTCGACGCGAATACCCGGGCCTGCGCTGGGAACCACCACCCACCTCCGTCCGGGAAGCCACGCCCGCATTGCTGATCACGTCCGAGGGCATCAGCGTCCGGATCCAGCTACTCAGCCGTACTGGCTACCAACCATGGCCTAACGAGCGGCGCTCGCTGGGCCAGCGCTACAGCGACGCCCCGCCAGCGACGCTCATCGTGCCAACCGGCGACGCATTCGCCGCCTGGAAGTCCGCGCTGGCGCTCGTCGAGCGCGGCATTGGGGACAGCATCGTGTCGCGCGCCGTCGCCGAGAGCGCGTCCTGCCCGCCTTCGGTGCGCACGGTCGGGTTCTCCGAGCCGCTGTACGACACGATCGCGCTGGTTCAACGGGAGGCGGAGACGCTGTCCCCGGCGAGCAGGGAGCTGGCACGGCTGGCGCAGCGCATGTTGCTCGCGCGCAGGCCGTCAGAGCCGTGACCCGGTGGCCGGGTCGAAGAAGTGGAGCTCATCGGCGTCGGTGACCGCCACCCGCACGACGTCGCCGCGCGTGGGGGCCGCCCGCCCGTCGACCCGAACCACGATCCGGTGGTCCGCGCTGCCGTTGCGGACGGAGCCGTAGGCGTAGGCGTCCGCGCCGAGCTCCTCCACCAGATCGATCGACAGCTCGAAGCCGTCGTCGCCCGCGCCGACGAGGCGGAGCGACTCCGGCCGCACGCCGAGCCGTAGCGCAGGAGCCGCACCCGCCACCGCGCGAGGGACGGGAACGGTCATGTCACCGAGCTTGGCGTGGCCGTCGCGGATGTCGACGGTTTCGAGGTTCATCGCGGGTGACCCGATGAAGCCGGCCACGAAGGCGTTGGCAGGCTTCGCGTACAGCGCACCGGGCGTATCGACCTGCTGTAGCTTGCCGTCGGCAAGCACGGCGACGCGGTCGCCCATGGTCATCGCCTCAACCTGGTCGTGCGTGACGTATACCGTCGTGGTGCCCAGTCGCCGCTGCAACGCGGCGATGTTGGCTCGCGTCTCCACTCGCAGCTTCGCGTCCAGGTTGGACAGTGGCTCGTCCATGAGGAAGACCGATGGCTCGCGGACGATCGCCCTGCCCATCGCCACTCGTTGCCGCTGGCCGCCGGAAAGCGCCTTCGGCTTGCGGTCGAGGAACGGGTCGAGTTCGAGAAGCTTCGCGGCGTTGGCAACCTTCTCATTGATGACGCGCTCCGGAGTTCCCTGCAGCTTCAGCGCGAACCCCATGTTCTTCGCGACGGTCATGTGCGGGTACAGCGCATAGGACTGGAAGACCATCGCGATGTCGCGGTCCTTCGGCGGTTTGTGGGTGACATCGGTGTCGCCGATGAACACGCCGCCGTCGTCGACGGCTTCCAGCCCGGCGAGCATGCGAAGCGCGGTGGTCTTGCCGGAGCCGGAGGGTCCGACGAGCACAAGGAACTCACCGTCGGGCACGTCGAGGTTCAGCCTGTCGACGGCCGGGGTGGCCGCGCCAGGGTAGTGCCGCGTCGCGTCCTGGTAGTGAACGTCGGCCATGGCATTCCTTCCTGCAAGGGTTGCGAGTCGGCTGTCCGGTTGAGCCACGGCGTCGACGCGCGGGGCGTCCGGGATGGGCAACGTCAGTGTATGCGTATGCATAGCCAATGGCAAGGCCTGAGTTTTCGCACTTAAAGTTGGTAAATGCCGTGTTCAGCTGACAAAATCCGTATGCAGCAGTGCTATCGGTGGCTGGTCACTTCCGCGTGAGTTCCCCGGCGGACCAGCTCCGGCTCAAGGACCACCCGCCGTGGCTCCGCGCTGTCCGCCGAGCCGGAAATCCGGTCGACGAGTAGCCGCGCGGCCGCACGTGCCATCTCGTGCATGTCGTGGTGGACCGTGGTGAGCTCGAAGGCCGCCCACGACGCCATCGGGATGTCGTCGAAGCCGATCACGGTCAGCTCGTCTGGCACGGCAACGCCCGCACGTTTGGCCGTGTCGAGCGCGCCGAGCGCGATGACGTCGTTGCCGCAGAAGACGGCGGTGGGAGCGGGCGTGGTTTCGAGCAGGTCGGCCAGCGCCTTCGCTCCGGTCTCGAATTCGAACGGACCGTGCCGGGTGTGCGTCTGCCGCAGCGCGATTTCGGCGTCGGCGAGTGCCAACCGGAACCCGAGCTCCCTGTCGCGGCCGGTGCTGGTGTTCTCCGGGCCGAAGATCCCGGCGATGTGACGATGTCCGAGTCGGACGAGCTCGCGAGCGG
Organism: Actinophytocola sp.; assembly: GCA_009377475.1. Classification (GTDB taxonomy): domain Bacteria; phylum Actinomycetota; class Actinomycetes; order Mycobacteriales; family Pseudonocardiaceae; genus Haloechinothrix_A. The sequence goes on along the minus strand of WHTY01000023.1, from coordinate 10,662 downwards.
CGATCTCGCCGCCGAGGCGATTGTCGACGACCGCGGCGTCGCTGGTAGGGGAGCCGCCCTCCCGGTTGAGGAAGACGAACGGCAGGTCCCGCCTGCGCAGCTCCGCTGGCAGCGTCGAGTCGAGCGTCACCGTCGCGAGCACGACGCCGTCGATGGAGCGGTCGAGCAGCCGGTCGGCGGCGACGGCGGCCTCGGTGCGTTCGGTGAACAGCATCATCCGGTTGTCGAGCCGTTCCAGCTCGTCGTGCAGTGGCGCGATCAGGTGGGGATAGAAGGGGTTGGTCAGGTCGGTGACGAGCACCCCGATCCGGCGGGTGCTGCGTGTCGAGAGGCTCCGGCCTGCCTCACTCGGCACATAGTTGAGTGCGGTGGCCGCCTCCCGCACCTTCGCGCGGGTCGCCGCGGAGACGCGCGTGTCGCCGCGCAGGGCCCGCGACACCGTCGGCTGCGAGACACCGGCGAGGCGTGCCACGTCGTGACTGGTGATGCCCACCGAATCCTCCTTGTTCGCTACCGAGCCAAGCATACGTCTAACTCTCTCCGAGCGTCGGAAGACACCTGCACAGCCTTGACAAGAAAGCGAATGCGAGAATAATGTGCATACGTATACACAGGAGGTGGCATGGACAACGGCATCGTGGTGTCCGCCGAGGAGCTGACCCGCAGAACCATCCGTAGGAGCGACTTCGTCTCCTGCAACCAGGCATTCATCGACTGCCGGACGCCCGGCTCGGACCGCAAGCAGAACTACGCGATGATCGGCCCTGGGGTGACGCAAAGCGCCGGGCAGGTGATCAACCTGCGGGAGCCGCACGGGTTCAACATCGGTGCGGCTGCCATGCCACACGGCGTGACCAACAACCTGCATCTGCACTTCACCGCGGAGGTGTTCCTCTGCTTCCGTGGTGAGTTCCTGTTGCGCTGGGGCGCGGACGGCACCGAGGGCGAACTCACGCTCCGGGAAGGTGACATCGCATCGATCCCGCCGTGGATCTTCCGCGGTTTCACGAACGTGGGGCCAGACGACGGCTGGCTGTTCACGGCACTCGGCCAGGACGAGACCGGCGGCATCATCTGGGGGCCGACGGTATTGCGGGAGGCCGAGGGGCACGGGCTTCATCTCACCGCGGACAACACGCTGATCGACACCGTCGCCGGCGACGAGCTGCCCGAGAATGCCGACCTGGTCCGGCCGATGTCGCGGGACGAGATCGCCAGGTTGCGTTCCTACCCGGTCACCACGATGCGGGAACGGGTGGCCACGCCCGCTGACCTCGCCTGGTCGGCTGCGCCGTTCCTTGACAGCGAGCTACCTGGTGGCGGCGCGGAACTGGCACCCGTCGTGGGCTATGGGATGACCGAGGACCGTGGCCAGCGGCCGCGCGTGTCCGAACCACACGGCCACAACATCGCCTGGCTCCGCGCCGAGCCCGGTCGCGGGATGCTCGCGCACCGGCACGATCAGACGCAGGTGGTCATCGTCAAGGACGGTGAGTGGGACGTCCGGCTCAACCTCGACGACGAACGCTCGGTCCGGCTCGGCCCGTGGGACATGCTGTCCGTCCCGCCGCGGGCATGGCGCTCCTTCCGGAACGTCTCAGGGGACACCGCGAGCATGGTCGTCATCAACGGCGGCGACGGCAGGGTGCGGCTGCGGTGGGAGGACACCGTGGTCAAGGCGGCGGCCGACGCTGGCGTGGCCATCGACCACAACGGCTATCTCGCACCCGCCGCCCTCGTGCCCGGGGCGACCGGCTGATGTCACCGGACCTGCCCGTGCTGCTCGTGCCGGGGATGCTCTGCGACGGCGAGCTGTGGGCTGCGGTGCGTGGCGACCTCGGACGGCGCGCCGTCGACGTGGCGATCAGCGCCCCGAGCATCGGGGAGATGGCCGAGCAGGTGCTCGCCAGCGTCGACGGCGAGTTCGTCCTGATCGGACTGAGCCTCGGTGCGATCGCCGGGTTCGAGGTGCTGCGGCGTGCTCCCGGTCGCGTTGCCGGATTGGTCGCGATCTCGACGAACGCGGCCGCACCGACCGATGAGCAGCTGACCACCTGGCGGTCGCAGGCCGCCCGCGTCCGTGCTGGCGGCTTCGAAGGTGTGGTGCGCGACGAGATCCTGCCCGCGATGTTCGCGTCGGGTCCGCCGCCCGCGGTGCACGCGGACCGGTTCGTCGCGATGGCGCGGCGGGTCGGCCCTGAGGTGTTCCTCCGGCAACTGGCCGCACAGGCCACGCGGACCGACTCGTTCGGCGTGCTCCAGCACTCGTCGTGTCCCGGCCTCGTCGTCTGCGGCAGCGCGGACGCGCTGTGCCCGGTCAGCTTCCACCGCGGTATCACCGCGGCGATGCCGCACGCCGACCTGCGTGTCGTGTCGGGCGCGGGCCATCTGCTGCCTTTCGAACATCCCCACATCCTTTCCGGTGTCCTGCGCGAATGGCTGCGCGAACTGGCACCGGTCGGCCCCTGATCCCCGACTGGAGGAACCCAGTGCCCCACACACTCAAGACCCGCCGCGGCAACGACCGCGCCCGCGACGACATCGCACAGGTCCGGCACCGCGCCGAGAAGATCATCGATGACGTCCGTGACCGGGGCGACGTCGCCATCCGCGACTACTCCACGCAGTTCGACGACTGGTCGCCCGAGCGTTTCCGGCTGTCCACAGCGGACATCGACCGCATCGTCAGCGAGGTTGCGCGCCAGGTGCTCGACGACATCCGGTTCGTGCAGGAGCAGGTGCGCACCTTCGCGCTGCACCAGCTCGACTCGCTGCGCGAGTTCGAGGTGGAAACCCTGCCAGGAGTGCGCCTCGGGCAGAAGCACATTCCGGTACAGGCGGCAGGCGCCTATGTGCCGGGCGGCAGGTACCCGCTGACGGCGTCGGCGCACATGACGATCGTCACCGCCAAGGCCGCTGGCGTGCCGAGGGTGGCCGCTAACAACCCGGACCAAGGGCTGTTCCGGCTGGCGACGTTCCGGCTGACCGACGACAACACGCTGCTGCTCGACAGCGAAAAGACGATCATCGAGGTTCCCAACGAGTGGTTCACCTGCTGCCACTACTCCGGTGACATCGAGTTCCTGCCGGACGGCACGCTGCTGCTGTCCACCGGCGACGACACCTCGCCCCGGCTGGAGGGCTGGAACCCGAGGGACAAGCGTCCCGGCATGCACGCCTACGACGCCGACCGCACCGCGAACAACCCGGCCGACCGGCGCGGCAAGCTGTTGCGCATGATGCCGGACGGCAGCGTGCCCGACGGCAGCCAGCGGGGTATCGCGCCGAACCCGCACGTCGGTGACGAGCGCTACGACCCGTACGTCTACGCGATGGGCTTCCGCAACCCGTACCGCATCGCGGTCGACCCCGCGACCGGCTACACCTTCGTCGGCAACGTCGGGCCGGACGCCGCGGCGGCCGACCCCAACCGGGGCCCGCGCGGCTACGACGAGATCGAGACCGTCCCGCCCGGCGGCGGCACCCACCACGGCTGGCCGCGCTGCATCGCCGACAACAAGTCCTACCGCGACTACGACTACGCCACCGGGCAGGGCGGCATACTGCTGTCCTGCGAGGGCATGGCGCCCGCGACGGTGTACTACCCGTACGGCGCGTCGCAGCGGTGGCCGGAGCTCGGCGACGTCGGCGGGCGCACCGCGATGGCCGGCGTCGTCTACCGCTACCGAGGCGACGGCAAGTACCGGCTGCCGGGCTCCTACCGGGGCACGTTCTTCTTCCTGGAGTGGTCGCGCGACCTGACCGCGACGCTGCCGGTGACCGGCACCGGGCGGCTCGACACCACCAGCCTGGCGCTGGCCACCACCGAGATGTTCCACCCGATCGACGCCGACATCGGCCCCGACGGTGCGATCTACCTCGCCGAGTACGGCCGCGGCTTCTACTTCAACTCCGACTCCCGGATCAGCCGGATCGTGCCAGCCGCCAAGGCCACCAGCGCCACACCCTCGGGTGGCACGAGCGAGCCCAGCCTGCTCGGCACGGTCGGCGCGCCGCTCGCGCTCGGCGTGTTCGGGGTGCTGCTGCTCACCCGCCGCCGCCTGGCCCGCACCGTCTAAGCGCCACCAGTCGAGCACAAGGACGCAGAAAGGTTCACCCATGGCACTGTCCCGTCGCGACCTGCTCCGCTACACCACCTACGGTGCGCTGGGGCTCGGCGTCACCGGATCCCTCACCGGCCCGGCCCGCTCGCTCGGCATCGCGGCGGCGGCCCCGAAGTTCGGCGTGCCGCTGCCCATCCCGGATGTGCTCACCGGCAGCGACATCACGCTGCGCGCCGCCGAGACCGATGTGCCCATCCTGCCGGGCGCACCGACCACGATGTGGACCTTCAACGGGACGTTTCCCGGACCGACGATCCGGCGGCCGTCCGGGGAGCCGACCAGGGTGACGGTGGTGCACGACCTGCCGGTCGAGGCGAAGAGCCTGACGATCCACCACCACGGCAGCCACTCGGCGTCCGAGCACGACGGCCTGCCAGGCAGGCACGTCATCCAGGCAGGCACCGAGCGCACCTACGTCTACCGGCACACCGAGGGCGGCGAGCCGGAACGCGCCGCGACGCAGTGGTACCACGACCACTCGCACCACCGCACCAGCTTCAACAGCTGGATGGGCCTCGGTGGGCTTTTCATCCTCGACGACGACGTCGACGGGGCGCTGCCGCTGCCGCGCGGGCGCTACGACATCCCACTGTTCCTCACCGACCGCACCTTCGACGGCGACAACCAGCTCGACCTGTCGCTGTTCGAGCTGCCGCCGTCGGAACGGGAGGTCGGCGGCGACACCCACCTGGTCAACGGCTCGCACAAGCCCTACGCCGAGGTCGAGCCCCGGCGCTACCGGCTGCGGTTCCACAACGGCTCCGGCTTCCGGCTCTACAACCTGGTGCTCACCGTGGGCGACGACATCCTGCCGGTCACCCAGATCGGCACCGAGAGCGGGCTGCTGCCCACATCGGCGCCACGGGAGAAGGTGCTGCTCGGGCCAGCCGAGCGGGCCGACGTCGTCGTCGACTTCACCCGCCTCGAAGGGCGGCGGGTGCTGCTGGACTCCGTCCCGCGCGACAACACGACACAGGGCGACCCGGCCGCGCTACCGATGGGGCTGCTCGAGTTCCGGGTCGGCAACCGGGCGCGGCGGACAGGGCCGGGCGCGCCGCCGAAACGGCTGCGGCCGCTGCCGGACTGGGCAGCCGACGTCAGCCCCGTCCCGGCGCGGAGCTGGGTGTTCGGCCACGGCGTCGACCTGGCGACCGGCAGGCGGGCCCACACCATCAACGGGCGGCCGTTCGACCATCACCGGGTCGACGCGCGGGTCGAACTCGGCTCCGTCGAGACCTGGCTGCTGGTCAACACCACCATGCAGTCACACACCGTCCACATCCACGACGTCGACTGGCTGGTGCTGCGCCGCAACGGTGCGCCGCCAGCGGCCCACGAGGCCGGGTTGAAGGAGACGTTCCGCCTCGACCCAGGCGACCACCTGCTGGTGGCGGCGAAGTTCACCGACCACGTCGGCCCATACATGGGCCACTGCCACATGCTCGACCACGAGGACGGCGGCATGATGGCCACCTGGGAGGTCGTCGAGTGTCGAGTCGAGCTGACCGGAGCCCGTATCGACCGTGGTCCCCGCTGGGTGGTCAGAAGCGGATGGTGCGCAGCAGCTCATAGCCGAGCCTGGCGCTGCGCATCGCGTCCTGGCCCGCGTTGTCCTGCTCGATGATGTACTCGGTGATGCCGAGGTCCGCGGCGGCACGGAAGATCCGTCCGAAGTCGATCACCCCGGTGCCCGGCGCGGTGATCTCGCCGTTCTCGTCCATGTCCTTGACGTGCAACTGCCGGAACCGGCTCGGATGTGCCCGCAGCAGCTCGACCGGGTCCTTTTCGGCGTACCACGACCAGTAGACGTCCAGCTCGAAGTGCACCAGCTTCGGGTCGGTCTCGGCGAGCAGGATGTCGTAACCAATTTTGTCCGGGGCGTCGGGCAGCGGCAGGAACTCCGGGTTGTGGTTGTGGTAACCGACCTCGATGCCGTAGTAGGAGGCCTGCTCGGCGGCCTGGTTCAACTGCTCGGCGTACCGGCCCCAGACCACCGACGGCGGGCTGACCGGCGTCACGAGTCCGGCCGCGATGAACGCCGGCAGTGGCTCGACCATGTAACGCTGCCCGAGGATGACGGCGTCCTCGATGGACTTCCGCCAGCGCGTCTCCTCGTAGGGAAACACCGAATGGTGACCCGACGTCGCTCGCAGCCCGTGCGCGTCGAGCGCCGCCTTGAACTCCTTCGCGCTGCGGCCGTGGAACCCGGCCTGCTCGACCTTGCGGTAGCCGATCGCGGCCAGCCCCGCGAACACCGCGTCCATGTCCTGGTCCATGCGCTCACGCATGGTGTAGAGCTGGATGCTGATCTCGTCACGCGGCACGCGGTGCTTCGGGCCGCGCCGCGCGGGCCGTCCCCGGCCGTCGTGTGCCAGCGCCGTGCCGAGCAGCGCCGTCGCCGCACTGGCCTTCAGGAAGCCCCTTCTGCCGACCAGCTCACGCATGTTGGCCGGGGTCCCGGCTCGATAACCGATGCACATGCTTCCTCATTTCGCCCCGCCGGTCCGATTTCCTACCGCGCGGGGGGAGGAATTCTCGCACGGAGCAGGACGTCGCGACTCGGCGTCGAACCCCTGGACGTGACGTCTTCACTCACAGCACGCACCACCGTCCTGGCCGCCGCGCACGGCCTGGGCAAGGACTACGGCAGCGGGGACGCGGCGGTGACCGCGCTCTCCGATGTCGACTGCACGGTCGCCGCCGGAGAGTTGCTCGTCATCACCGGGCCGTCCGGCGGCGGGAAGACCACACTGCTGCACTGCCTGTCCGGCATCGCAGCCCCTGATCGCGGCGAGGTGCACATCGACGGCGCCGACCTGGCGCGACTCGACGACGACGCGCGCGCCGACCTCCGACGCCGACGGTTCGGGTTCTGCTTTCAGACACTCAACCTGCTGCCCGCGCTGACCGTGGCGGAGAACGTCCAACTGCCGCTGGTACTCGCAGGCAATCCCGCCGACCGGATCCGGCAGCGCAGCGCCGAGCTGCTCGGCACGGTCGGTCTCGCCGACCGGGGTGACGCGTTCCCGGCGCGGCTCTCCGGCGGCGAGCAGGTGCGGGTCGCGCTCGCGCGGGCGCTGGTCAACGACCCCGCCGTGGTGTGGGCCGACGAACCGACCGGTTCACTGGACAGCGTGGCCGCGGCCGGGGTGCTCGACCTGCTGCGCGGCGTCGTCGACCGCGGCGGCACGGTCGTCGTCAGCCACGATCCCGACGTCGTCGCCCGCGCGGACCGAGTGTTGCGGTTGCGCGACGGGAGGCTGGTGCCGTGACACGTCGGGCGGCAGCGCTGTGGGTGCGGGGCGCGCTGCGTCGTCCCGGCAGAGGCCTGCTCGTCGTCGGCGGGCTGCTGGCGATGGTGCTGACGGTCGCCGCCGCCGTGGTGGGGTCCGACACGCTGCGGCAGGTGTTCGTCGCGGACGCCTCGGCACAGTGGGGCACGGTCGACGTCACGGTCAGCGCGCCGGGAAACCAGCTGCTCGGCCTCTCGTCGGAGGAACGCACCTTCGGCGAGCCGTTGTCGGGCACCGGCACGCTGCGCACGGAGCTGCTCGGACAGCATAAGGTGATCGTCAACGACCGGCTCGCGCGCAGGCTCGGGCTGTCGCTCGGCGACCGGCTCACGCTGACGATCGCGGTGCCGCACACCGAGTGGGACACCTCCGACGGCCGGGTGCTCCGGGAACGTGACGCCGCCGCCGTGCCGTGGCGGGTGTCCGTCGCGGGAATCGCGGCGGACACCGGGGTGGCCGACCTCGGCCGCACCGCGAACGTGCTCGCCCGGCTCGACGCGACGCAACGCGCCACCGGCCTGCCGGGCAAGGTGTCCGCGCTGCACGCCGACGGCGACACCGACCGGCTGCTTGCCGCGTACCAGGAGTGGGAGGACCGGCTCGGGCTGGACGCCGTCGCCGTCAAGCGAGAGGCGCACGCCATCGCCGACGACGAGTCGGGACAGTTCATCGGCATCTTCGCGAGCCTGGCACTGCTGGTGGTGCTCGGCTCGGCCGCGTTGACGGTGAATCTCATCGTGTTGCTCGGCTACGAACGCAGCCGTGAGGTCGCGCTGCTGGGTGCCATGGGTGCGACCAGGCGCACCGTGACGGCGTTGCTGTGCGCCGAGGGCGCGGCGTACACCGTCGTCGCCACGGCGGTCGGCACGGTGCTCGCGATCCCGCTCGGCAGACTGCTTGCCGAGCAGGTCGCCACGCACTTCGCCAGCATTGAGCTCGGCAGGGGCCGGGAGTTCGCGACGGTCGCCGCCGAGCTGCGGCCCGCCTCGCTCGCCGTCGCCGTGGCGCTGGTGCTCGGCATCGGGCTGGTCACGGTGTTCGTCGCGGCGCGCCGGGTGGCGTCGCTCGACGTCGAGCGGGTGCTGCGGGGACTGCCGCCGTCGCTCGCGGCGCCGCCGCCGTCCTGGGCGCGCCGCCCCGCGCTGGCGGCGGGTGCCGGACTGCTGCTGCTCGGCATGGGCATCACCGCGACGTCCGGCGCCGGGTTCCTGCGATTCGCCGGACTTAGTCTGCTGCTGGTCGCGGCCTGGCTGCACGCCCGCCGCAGCAGGGCACGTCGCAGGCTCGACACCTGGGCGGCAGCGGCCGGGCTTGCGTGGTTCGTCGTCGCGCCCGCCGCGCTCGGCGACTTCGGCGGCGGCGTGGAGTCCGGGTTCGCGCTGCTGGCCGTCGCGGGCGCGGGCGCGGTGACCTGCGCGACCGTGCTCGCCGGTACCCGGCTGCGCGGCGTCATGCGGCTCGTGCGCGGCTACCTGCCACGGGGCAGGGCGCAGGCGGCGACGCGCACCGCAGGCGCCTGGGCCGAGCAGCATCGCGGCCGGTCGGGGGCGGTGATCGGGCTGGTCGCCGTCACGCTGTTCATGGTCGGGGTGATGTCGGTGCTGGGACGAGCCACCGCGATCGACGTCGACCGGCAGCGTGGCGGCTTCGATGCCGTCGGCACCTCGGTCGGTCCGGTTGATCCGGACACGCTCGCCGACGGCAACGGCATCGCGAACATGGTCGCGCTCGAGCACACCATGCTCGACGAAGGTTCGTTCGCCACAGAAGGCGACGACGGCACACGCGCGGAGCTGCGCTGGCCGGTGCGGCTGATCCGTGGTGACCACGAGCTTGCAGCGGCGCAGTCCTACCGGCTCGCGGCGGCACTGCCGGAATACCCGACCGCCGCCGCGGCGCTTTACGATGCGCTGGACAGTGGCGACGGCGTCGTGCTCGACCGCTACAGCACACCGGACGGGGCGAGACCCGGTGACGACGTCGTGCTCGACGTCGGCCACGGCGAGCGGACGTTCGAACTGCTCGCGGTGGCCGACACCTACCTGCTCGGCGGGGCCGTGATCGGGTCGGCGGTGTACGACGAGCTGGTGGCGAACCAGGGGCCGACGCTGGTGCTGGCGAGCGCCGAGCCGGGCACGCCGTCGAGTGCCGTCGCCGACGTGCTGAACGCGGCTGGCGGGTCAGCCGGGTTGACGATGCGGCCAATGAGTGAGGTCGCGGAGGAGATCACCGCGATCAACGCGACCTTCACCGACATCTTCGCCACGGTGCTGCAGGCCGGGCTGGCGGTGGCGCTGTTCGCGGTCGGCGCGCTGGTTCACCGCGCGACCCGGGAGCGGCGCGCGGAGTTCGCGCTGCTCCGCGCCACCGGGTTCCGGCGCAGGGATCTCGTGCTGGCCGTGCTGGCCGAGCCGGTGTTGCGCGGCGTGACCGGGATCGGTATCGGCATCGTGGCCGGGCTCGGCACGCTGGCGCTGCTGTTCTGGCGGGGCTACGCCGACCTGGCCTTCGACGTGCACTGGGCGCAGCTCGGCGGCACCGCGGCCATCAGCATCACGCTGATCGTCGCGACCTGCCTGCTCCCCGCGCTCCACGCCGCCCGCCGCGAGCCCGACCACGACCTCCGCCACATTTCGTAAGTGGGCATTGGGATCACCGCCAGCCTCGATGACCATCCGACTCCTGAGCCACGGCACGGCCGCAGTGGGCCGTCGTTCGCCGACGCTTCCCCAGCCGACGTTCGCGCCGCGTTGATCCCCGAAGAAGCCGCGGAGTTCGACCAGCAGTGGCGCGAGGTCATGAGGAGGGCTACCGAGACACTGGACCTCTCCGAGGTCCTGGAAACACTGGAGTCCTGGCGCCGGGTGGCGCAGTTGACTGCCGCACGCGGAGCGGAGGCGCACCGAGCCATGTACCGTCGAGCGGCCGCCCGGCTGACCGGTCATAGTGAGCGGGCCTGCCGGAGTTGGCCACCCGATGATCCAACACTCGAAGGCGCCGCTGGCCGATGGACAACATCGTAAAGCGGCACCACAATCACAGCAGCTTGGAAGTTGCCGCCGGAGACGATGATGCGCGAACGAACGTACCGGGCCTATGTGGGCGTGGCCAACGCGAACCTGTTGGCCAATGAGAGCCGGACGCACTGGCTGGCATCCGAATACCGACCGCACGATGTCGGGGATGGCTGGATCGAACTCAGTGAGCGGGCGCTCGGTGCCTCCCGTGAACTTGGCGAAGAGGAG
>WHTY01000130.1 GCA_009377475.1 Actinophytocola sp. | reverse complement strand
GACATAACCGATGGCGAGTGCGGCGAGGGCGATCACGGCGACAACGGCCACGATGCCGTAGTCGCCTCCAGACAGCGTTGTGCTGTCTGCGAGGAACTGCCGGGACATTCGTCCTCCTGTGTTCGCCTAGTTATCAGCACCGAAAGGGCGAATTTCACCCGCGGTGCTGTAGTGGGATCTTTACCACAGTGGTGTGATTTGTGGCGGAGTCTATTGGTAGCCGCGTGCGTGATGTCACGACGGTGCTGTCAGTCACGTCAAGGAGGCTCCGAGAGTGTCTGCGTCGTGTGCGAAGCTCGCGGTCGTGGAGATCGCCGAAGCCGAGGTAGCACCCGCAAGCACGTTGCTACGCCGGGTGCTCGCGGGGATACCTTACGAGGAGAAACCCGTGACGCACATCACAATGCTCCCGGCGCGCCCACCCCGCCACCAGGACTGGCCTGAATGGGCGCCTGACGACGTCGTGTCCGCGCTGCGGGAGTCGGACGTGGCGCGGCCGTGGGCGCACCAGGTCGAGGCAGCCGAGCACGCCTGGCAGGGGCGGCACGTGGTGATCTCCACCGGCACGGCGTCCGGCAAGTCGCTCGGCTACCAGCTTCCGGTGCTGACGACATTGACGACGCGCTCCCGCAGCACCGCGCTGTACCTGTCGCCGACGAAGGCGCTGGCGAACGACCAGTTGCGGTCGGTGACGGACCTGGGACTGCGCGGTGTGCGGGCCGTCGCGTGCGACGGCGACACCCCGATGCCGGAACGGGACTGGGCGCGCGACCACGCGAACCTCATCTTCAGCAACCCGGACATGCTGCACCACGCCATGCTCAGTGCCCACCAGCGCTGGGCGCGGTTTTTCCGACAGTTGGACTACGTCGTCGTCGACGAGTGCCACAGCTACCGGGGCGTCTTCGGGTCGCACGTGGCGGTGTTGCTGCGCAGGCTACGGCGGGTCGCGGCGTACTACGGCGCGACGCCGACGTTCGTGCTCGCGTCCGCGACGACGGCCGATCCAGCGACGTTCGCGCAACGGCTGACCGGCGCGGACTGCGCGGCGGTGACCGAGGATTGCTCGGGACGCGGCGCGCGCACGGTCGTGCTGTGGGAGCCACCGCTGCTGACGGCGATCACCGGGGAGAACGGGGCGCCGGTGCGCCGCTCGGCGGGTGCCGAGGCGTCGCGCATCCTGGCCGATCTGGTGATCGAGGGTGCCCGCAGCCTGGCGTTCGTGACGTCGCGGCGCGGGGCCGAGCTGACAGCGGCCGGGACACGCCGGGTGTTGGCCGACGTCGATCCCGACCTGCCGGAGCGGGTCGCGGCGTACCGCGCGGGGTTTCTGCCGGAGGAACGTCGTGCGCTGGAGGCAAAGCTGCTCTCCGGTGAACTGCTGGGCGTGGCGTCGACGAACGCACTGGAGCTCGGCATCGACATCGCGGGCCTTGACGCAGTCGTGCTGGCGGGCTATCCGGGCACGCTGGCGTCGTTCTGGCAGCAGGCCGGTCGCGCAGGACGGTCCACAAAGGACGCGCTGGTGGTGTTCGTGGCGCGGGACAACCCGCTGGACACCTACCTGGTGCACCACCCGGATGCGATGCTGGACCGTCCGGTGGAAGCCGCGGTCTTGGACCCGGCGAACCCGTACGTGCTCGGTCCGCAGCTCGCGTGCGCGGCTGCGGAGTTGCCGTTGCGGGCCGAGGAACTGGCGAACTTCGGTGGCGACGCGGCACGCGAGGTGCTGGCGACGCTGGTGGACGACAAGGTGCTGCGGCGGCGGACCAGCGGCTGGTACTGGACGTCGCGGCAACGTCCGCACGCGCAGGTCGGCATCCGTGGCGGCGGGAACGATCAGATGATGATCGTGGAGGCGGAGACGTCGCGGATTCTGGGCACGGTGGACATTGCGGCGGCCTGCGCCACGGTGCATCCGGGCGCGGTGTATCTGCACCAGGGCGCGTCGTTCGTCGTGGACGATCTGGATCTGGACGCCGGTGTCGCACTGGTGCACGCGGAGAACCCGGAGTGGAACACGTCGGCGCGCGACGTGACCGACATCGAGGTGCTGGCGACAACGTCGCGGGAGGTCTTCGGCGATGTGACGGTATGTCTTGGCCGGGTCGCGGTGACGTCGCAGGTGGTGGGGTATCTGCGGCGGTTGCCTTCCGGCGAGGTGATCGACCAGGTGCCGTTGGATCTGCCGGAGCGCACGCTGCACACCAGCGCGGTCTGGTACACGGTCAGCGATGATCTGTTGCGTGGCAGGGAGCCGGGGGGCGCTGGGTTGACCGCAGCGCGCATCCCCGGCTCCCTGCATGCCGCCGAACACGCGGCGATTGGCCTGCTACCGCTGTTCGCTACCTGTGACCGATGGGACATCGGCGGTGTCTCCACCGCCTTGCACGCTGACACCGGGGAGGCGACGGTGTTCGTGCATGATGGCCATCCCGGGGGCGCGGGATTTGCCGATCGCGGTCATGCCGCTTTGGTCCCATGGCTGGCAGCTACGCGGGAGGCGATCGCCTCTTGCGAGTGTCCGGCAGGGTGCCCGTCCTGCGTCCAGTCGCCGAAGTGCGGGAACGGCAACGAGCCGCTGGACAAGGCGGGCGCGGTGGCCGTGCTGGATACCGTGCTCGGGGCGGTCCGCGCTGGTGTACCGGCATAGGGGACGTTGGGGGCGGGAGAAGTCCCCTATGCCGGTGGGCGGGAAGCACAGCGCGGGAATCACGGTGAACACGACCACCTTGATGGCTATGTAGTTTTGGTGGCTCTGTAGTTTTGGGAGTTTTGGGCTCTGTAGTTATGCGGCGTGAGCGTGGAGTTCGCTGCCACGGGTGTCCTGCAGCGTGGTGAGCGCCCTTGCGAGCACGCCGTGAAGCGCGCCGGCGCGGGGCAGCTTCCACTCCCACACCTCGGGCTTGACCCGCCAGTGCACGACGCCGTGCTCGAACGGGGTCGGCGGCACCGGAACCCAACTGCCCGCGCCGTGCCAGACGACGCCAGGCCGCGCCGCGAGCTCGGCGGGCAGTGCCTCTCCGGACTCGGTGAGGAACACCCACTTGCCGTTGGGCATCGCGAGGATCGGCGCCGGGCGTCCGGTCTCCCGAAGCAGCGTCGCGGCCCGGTGGCCGAGTTCGGCGTCCACCTCGACGGCGTCGACGTAGTTTCCGGTGGCGACGAGGACGCTGTACGCCTCGCCGCCCCACCACTCGGCGATGTCCCGCGAGCCGGCGACGGCGCGTTCCTGCCAGTCGTCATGCACCGGCACTGGGCCGGACCAGCCGTGGCCTGCCGGAGAGGTGCCCGGCACGACGGGCCAGCCCCTCGCCGCGAGCCCGATGGCTTCCGCACGCAGTTCGATACGGAAAGCACCGCGCCACGACACGCTGTCGATGCCGATCGTCGGATTGTTCATCTCGCTGTTCCTGCCTCCTGCCCGTCGTTGGGCCTTCGCTAGCGGGGCCGGTCTGCCGACCTCGCACACTTCACTAAACGGCAAGTTGCAGATCGCGAACAGTGGTCTGTCGATAACCGGTGGTCACGGAGCGATGAACGACGAGGACTTAACGGTTCCGCCGAACGTGTCTAGTGGCTGGACACTGCCCGCGACCGAGTCGTGACCAGCGCGTGATACCGCTTATCGCGCCATCAGGACCGTCCAACCGGCATCGCGCTCGTGCCCGTCCGGCGCGGTGGAACCGCTCATCGCACCGCCGCAACAGGCCCCGCACGCGCCTCCGCCGGGCCCGCACGCGCCCGAGCGGTCGCCGCACCGGCCCCGGCGAGGCCGCTCAGCGGCAGTCTGGCCGCCACCTCGACGGTGACCAAGACGTCCCAGCCACGTACCTGGCACGAGTGCAGGTCAGCGACCATGCGGCGGGTCACGAGGACGGCCGTCTCGCAGGCGTGTTCCGTACCGTGGCTGAGCCGCGCCGCCGCCCCGAGCGCGGCCAGGTCGGCAGCAGCGGCGGCCCGGTGCCGCGCGTGTGTGGCGGCTCCGACGTACATCACCATGGCGAACACGCTCAGCAGCGCGAGGACGGCCCCCGCCGTCCACACGGTGGCGAAGCCGCCGTCGTCGGGCCCATGGTGACGGCCGCTGGCGGCGTCAAACTCGGAGTGGCAGCCGTTCACCTGTCTCACGGGCTCGGACCTGTCAGTGTCGGCCCGACGGGGTCGGCTCCGGGTTCGGTGACCGCGAAAGCGCTGCCCTCGATGGTCACACCAGGCAACAGCCCATTGGCCGGTGTCGATCGCACGACGGCGGTGAGCCCATCGGCGTCCGGCACCAACGTCAGGCTGGCGTCGGCAGGAGCGATCGCGGCAACCGCTCGCCCGGCCGCGTCGGGGTCACCCCGTGCCGCGAGCCGAACGGCCTCTCGTGCGGCGTCGGTGCACCGCAGTTGATCGGTGACCGCCGCGAATCCGGCGAGCACCAGCGCGAGCACCACGACGAGCGCGCCGAGCGAGATCGCGGCTTCGACAGTCACCGCGCCGGTGTCATCCCGGCAGCGTGGCCGCGCGTCCATCAGAAGTCCACCGAGAGCGCGCGCTCGACGAGATTGGTCAACGCACTGACGACGGAGTCACCACTCACAACGCCGTAGAGGACCGCAGCGAAGGCAGCAGCCGCCAACGTGCCGATGGCATATTCCGCCGTCGTCATTCCGTGCTCCGCAGCGGCCAGTGCACGCAACCGTGCCAGCAACGTGTGAGGGCGCATCGTCGTGAACAGCTGCGCTCCGGGCGACGTTCCCACCGGGCTGCCGCGCCGCGCGACCAACGACACCAGCGGTGATTGCTTTGGCAGCAGCGGCCTCGCGGGCGGCACCGATGGCGGTATAGGGAACACAGGCATGGTCAGGAACCTCCTCAATATTGTTTTGTTCGCCTCCCGCGAGCGCCCACTGTGGACGCTCCTTCTCATCTCTGGCGTGACGTGTCGTTTAAGACGTGACGGCCACGGTGTTGGCGAGGCCGATCACGACCGGAACGACCCCGAGCACGAGAAAGGCGGGCAGAAAGCACAAGCCAAGCGGCAGCGTGATCAGGACCCCTGCGCGCTGCGCGCGCTCCTGAGCTGATTCGGCGACCTCGGCTCGCACCCTCGCCGCGAGGTCGGCTGCCGCACCGGCGAGCGCACTGCCCGATCGCGCGGTTCTCCGTGCGGCTCGCGCCAACGGCGCTGTCGCGGCGCAGTCCAGCGCAGGACGCCATGCTTCCTCCGGTGCGGCGCCCAACGCGATGAGTTCGCCAACGCGACGCAGCGCTGTGGCTGCTGATGTCGGCATCGTGTCGGCTAGCGCACAGAGTGCGTCAGCCACTGGCATTCCTGCGCGCAAACAGGCGGCAAGCAAGTCCCAGTGCGCTGCGAGACTCGGCTCGTTCGCGCGGTCGGAACGTCGGAACCTACTCAGGATCCGGCACACGCCACGATCCGCGGCAGATGGCTCCGTTGGCAATCGGGACGCGGGCTGCAGGGCGTGGGTACGCAGTATCGACGCGCGCGGAACGGGGCACACGAGGACGGCCGCCGCGACGATCCCGATGGCGAGCGCGATCACGACGGCACCTCCTGACGCGTAAGTCGCCCGCACCAGGAGGTGCCTGCGAGAACGAGAGCGGCACCGCAGACGAGCAGCACCTGACCTCCGCCGGACGTGGTCAGCACGGCGAGTGGCCGCGCGCCCATGGCCTCGCCGAGCGCTATTCCGAGAGCAGGGAGAACAGCGAGCACGGCCCCGCTTGCTCGCGGCCCGGCCAGCATGGCCCGCAACCGTGCCGCGAACCGTGCGCCTGACTCCACGTCACGCCGCACGGAGTCGAGGACATCGGCAAGCGGTAGTCCATGGCGGTGCGCCAATGCCCAGCCACGGGCGATCCGCGTGAGGGCAAGCAACACGGGGTCAGTGGGGTCTGACATGCGGAGCTGTGCAGTGACGTCGCAGCCAAGACGGGTGGCGGCACCGAGGGCACGTAGCTCCGCTGCGGCCGTGGCGTGCCGGACGTTGAGGTCGGCAGCGGCGGAGTCGACAGCGGTGGCTGGCGACACGCCCGCTCGTAGCTCAGCCACGATCCCGCCGAGCGCGTCAGCCACTGCCGACATCGCCGCAAGGCGCGCCTGCGAACGCGACCGCTCGCGCCAGTGCCACGCCACGCTCCCGGCGAGCACGAGAAGCACACAGGTGGGCACCACGCCGAGAGTGAAAACACCGATGACCGTGGCGAGCGCGATGACAACCCCAACAGCGCCGCGGGACGTCACCGCGCGGGGACCGCGCTCGACTCCCAAGGACGCCGTACGGCCGGTACCCACCATCGACCGCAACCGGAGCGTGGCCCGGTGTGCGGGCCAGCACAGCAGCCCGAGCGCGCAGGTCACCGACGCGGCTGTCAGCACGGCACCGTCACCTCCCGTTCAGCGAGCAGCCGCGCGAGGGCAGTGCCGTGCTCGATCCACTGGCCATCACGCCAGGCAGGCAGGACTTCGACCTCGTCGCCGCGCCGGTGAGGTACGCCGATCTCGGTCAACACGCGGCGGTCGCCGTGCCGCCGCATGTGGAGCACGACCCGCACCGCTGCGGCGACTTGGCTGTGCAGCCCGGCTCGCGTCAGCCCGCCCAGTGCGGCAAGCGCTTCGAGTCGGGCCGGCACCTCTGCTGGGGAGTTGGCATGGAGCGTGCCCGCGCCACCTTCGTGGCCGGTGTTGAGTGCAGCAAGCAATTCACACACCTCGGATCCTCGAACCTCACCGACGACAAGCCGGTCGGGGCGCATCCGCAACGCCTGTCGCACCAGCTCCCGCAAGGTGACCTCGCCAGCGCCTTCGACGTTCGGCGGCCGCGCGACAAGCCGCACGAACTGGGGATGATCGGGTTCGAGTTCGCCCGCGTCTTCCACGCTGACGATGCGCTCGGTCGGCGCGACGGCTCCGAGTAACGCACCGAGCAGAGTGCTCTTGCCCGCCCCCGTGGCACCGGAGACCAGCAGCGTCAGGCGGGCCGCGATGATCGCCCGCAACAACGCCGCTCCCGTCGCGTCCACCGTGCCGAGCCGAATGAGCGCGGCAAGGTCGTGGGTCGCGGGCCGGAGCACCCGCAGGGACAGACAGGTTCCCGCAGCGGCGATCGGCGGCAGCACAGCGTGCAGGCGGACCCGTACCTTCGCCGCTGCTGCTGGCAGCCACCCGTCGACGAAGGGTTGCGCGTCGTCGAGCCGCCTGCCCGCCGCGTGCGCGAGCCGTTGCGCGAGTCGCCGCACGGATGCCTCGTCGGGAAATGTAACCGCGCTGCGCCGCAGGCCACCAGCGCCGTCGGTCCAGACCTGATCCGGCGCGGTCACCAGCACGTCCGTGACACCGTCGTCGCTGACGAGGTCCGCAAGCGGCCCGAGACCGACCAGTTCGTCCCGGAGCTGACGCAACGCGAACAGCACGTCCTCGTGCCCCGCGACACCGAACTCAGCACGCACAGCCGCTGCCACGGTCGCCGAGTTGACGTCCGCGCCGTCATCGGCAAGCCGCTGCCGCACCCGGTCGACCACGTCGGCACGCATCAGGCAGCAGCCTTCGCGTCGCCGTGGAGGGAGGCGAGGACGTCGGCCGCACCGCTGGCGAGCGGACCACCACGCCGGGGCCGGAACTCACCGCGCTCCAACACGCTCGCCAGACGCGGCTCAGCGCGCATGACGGTGAGCGGCTCACCGCCGACCACGTCCGCGACGGCGTCCGCAGGCAGCGCGTCCGGCGAAGGCCCACGGACGACGAGGCCAACCCGGCGCGCGCGACGCCGCAGCCGCTCGACAAGCCCGCTCGCCGACGCGGCAGCGCGCACCTCGGCGGGCACGATGACCGCGATCAGGTCGGCGAGGTCGATGACCTGCCATCCCGCGGCTCCTAGTTCTCGTGGCAGGTCGCAGACCACCGTGTAGCCGGACCGCACGCCCGCCTCGATCACGGCTGCCACGGCCTCCGGCGCTGGACCATCGCCCGATCTGCCGCACGACAGCACGACGAGTCGACCGCTGCCACCGTCCACAGCGGGAAGGGCGTCTCGCAACGCGGACATCGACACTCGTCCCGCGCGTACGGTGATGTCCGGCCAGCGCAGCCCGGCCGCGTGTTCGGCCCCGAGGACGAGGTCAATGCCACCGGACAATGCATCGCAGTCGACCAGCAGCGCGTCGCCGCCGTCGTCGGCATGCCCCATCGCCACACTCGCGGCGAACACCGATGCGCCAGCGCCGCCTCTCCCACCGATCACGCCAAGCACCGCACCGCTCCCTGCCGCCGGTTCTTCGGCGACGTCAGCGAGCAGATCGACGAGCGCGGCCTCGGCGTCCGGCAGGGTGATCACCCGTTCGACGCCAACGGCGTACGCCGCCTCCCAGTCGGCGAGGTCGAGTGGCTGATCGGTGACCAACACGACACCGCCCCGTCGAGGCAGCTGTTCGGTGTCACCATCGCTGAGCATGGCCGGATCGACAAGCACGAGCGGCGCCCACATCCATGCCGCTCTGGCGGCGACGAGGTCAGGGACGCAGTCGAGTTCGCATCCCGCCGCGGCGGCGATGCGTAAGACAGCGTCGAGCACGCTGTCTCCGCTGATGGCGGCGAGTGGCCGGGAATTGGACATACTTCCCCCAGTTCGATTGGGATGACTGTGCTGAATCGCGAACACCGGGCCTGCTGCCGACGTGGGATGCGGCGCGGCTGTGCTCTCAGTCTCACCTGCGGGACCAGGAACGGCAAAATGTCCGAATCGCTGAGCTGTGGACAACCGGGTTACCTTGTGGATAACTGAGGTGAATCACCGGTCGCGGTGCGCTGAGGGGAGCCATACTCGCACGAGACGCAAGGAAGAAGCCCTTCACGGCGGCAGCGGAACTTCTATGCTGGCGCCATGATCCACGCGCCCGCAGGCGAGCAGCAGAACGACACCGGCAGCGGGACCGGTGTCGCCGCGTTCTTCGACCTCGACAAGACGATCATTGCGTCATCAAGCGCACTCGCGTTCAGCAAGCCGCTGCTCAAGCAGGGCCTCATCAACCGCAAAGCCGCGCTCAAGAGCGCCTACGCCCAACTCATGTTCTCCATCGCCGGCGCGGACGCGCAGCAGACGGAACGGCTACGCTCCCAGATCTCCGCGCTTTGTGTCGGCTGGGATGTCGCGCAGGTCAGCGCCCTCGTCAACGAGACGTTGCACGACGTCGTCGATCCGCTGATCTACGCCGAGGCCGCCGAGTTGATCGCGGCGCACAAGGCCGAGGGCGACGACGTGATCGTGCTGTCCGCGACGGGCGAGGAGGTGGTCACGCCGGTCGCGGAGATGCTGGGCGCTGACCTGAGCGTGTCCACTCGGATGGAGGTCGTCGACGGCAAGTACTCGGGCGAGGTGCAGTTCTACTGCTTCGGCGAGGAAAAGGCGCGGGCCGCGCAGCAGCTCGCGGCCGCGCACGACTACGACCTCAGCCGGTGTTCGGCATACTCCGACTCCAGCACCGACCTCCCGCTGCTGGAGGCCGTCGGACGGCCGTGCGCGGTAAACCCGGACAAGCAGTTGCGCAAGATCGCGCAGGAACGCGGCTGGCCGGTGCTGACCTTCTCCCGGCCGGTGTCACTGCGCACCAAGATCCCGCATCCGACGGCGACGGCGGTCGCGCTCGGCGTTGGCGTCGGGGCGCTAGCGGTGGCGGGAGTGACCTGGTACGGGGTGAAGAACCGACGTCGCCATGAGCCTTGACACGGGTGAGGGCGACTGCTGGTGAACAAGTGACGAAAGGTGCGCTGATCAGCGATTTCGTCGCGCGCAGAACAAGAAGCATAGTCCGCGAACGCGCTGAAGTCACTACTGAGAAACCTCTTGACCGGTGCACCCGTTCGCGGCCTTGAGTTGACCACGGTCACTGGGTAGAAAGAGAGGTGCGGACACCTGATCGGCCAGGGAGTAGTCGGAGATAAGGCTGGTCCACCCCGACAGGTCTCCGTGCGCGGACACCGGGCACCCACGCGCAGCACGCCGCGGGAGGCTTGTCGTCAACGGGATTGCGTACCGGGACGCCGGACGCCTAGTCCACAAAAGTACGACACGAGTTGCACGCTTGGTAACCCGATTGCCCGCGCGAGCAGGCGGCGGCCCGCCGACAGCAATGTCGACGGGCCGCCGCCAGTGCATGGGCACCTTTTCGCCACGACCGTCTTCGCGTCGAATCCGTCGGCACATCAACGTGAATCGAAATCACGTTCTGTTGTCAACTTGTTAACGACACGCGTTAACGGCAGCGCGCTTGCCAGCGACGTCTTTCACAGACCAACATTCACGGTATGGGCGGATCGGGTTGTTCGCGCCGATCGCCCGTTCGCTTGAGCGGATGCCTCCGGGCAGCGAGCCGTGGATCGTGATGTGACGGAAGGGCGTGGGCGTAGTTGTCTATTCCAACCTCAGTGGGTGGCGTTACCGCCGCTGACAACAGCGAGCCCAACGGGCTAACGCCGATCATCGAACTCGCGGCGGACGACGGCCCCGGTCCCCTCGTCCGCATCCGCTCCCTGCTACCCGGCCTCGCGCGCGCGGAACAGCGCGTCGCGAAGGTGGTGCTCGACGACCCGAGCGCCGTCGCGAACCGCAGCATCACCGAGGTCGCCCTCGCCGCGAACACCAGCGAAACCACGGTGACGCGCTTCTGCAAGGCGGTCGGCCTCGGCGGCTACCCGCAGTTGCGAATCGCGCTCGCCGCCGACACCGCGCGCACCCAGGCACGCGGCAGCAAGGTGCTCGGCAGCGAGATCGGGGCGGACGACGACCTCGGCGCGATCGTCAGCAAGATCAGCTTCGCCGAGGCCCGCGCCGTTGAGGACACCGCGTCCCAGTTGGACATCGACGCGCTCGCCAACGCCGTCACCGCGGTGTCCGCGGCGCCGAGGATCGACGTCTACGGCGTCGGCGCGAGCGCGTTCGTCGCCGCTGACCTGCAACAGAAACTGCACCGCATCTCCAAGGTCAGCTTCGCCTGGTCGGACACCCACGTGATGCTGAACTCCGCGTCGGTGCTCAGCGAACGCGACGTCGCGATCGGCATCTCCTACAGCGGGTCCACATCGGACACCATCGAGGCGTTGCACGTCGCCAAGCAACGCGGGGCGACCACCATCGCCATCACCAACTTCCCGCGCTCGCCCATCACAACCACGTCCGACTACACGCTCACCACGGCCGCGCACGAGACGACGTTTCGTGCTGGCTGGACGGCGAGCCGCATCACCGCGCTCACCGTGACGGACTGCCTGTTCGTCGGTGTCGCGCAGCGCATGGGGCCGACCGCGCGGACGGCCGTCGACCCGGAGCGCGACGCGACGATGTCGCACCGGCTCGGCGTCCGGCCGGACGGCAGGCGCAAGCCGCATGAGTGGCGGGCCTGAACCCGGTCAGCGGCCTGGCCTGCTGAGGCCGTGGTCGGCGCCGCCCCGGCTGAGCACGATGCGGTCGGTGCGCCGCAGTGACTCCGGCGCGGGCGGCGCTCCGGGCGCGGTCAGGTTTCGCAGCCGGATCGGCGGTCCGAGGTCGACCAGCGTCGGGACGTACTCGGCCTTGGCGACGCGCCAGCGTTTACCGGTGTGGGTGAAGCGGAAGCGGGCCGCGATGCCCTCCTCACTGACCCCGATGGGGTCCTCGTGCCTGGCAACGCTGTTGCCCAGCCCGTAGGCGACCCATTCACCGTTGATGCGCTCCATCGGCTGAACGACGTGCGCGTGATGACCCACGATCAGGTCGATCGCCTTCGTGCCGAGCAATCGCCGCGCGAGTGCGGTCTGCTCCGCGCTCGGTTGGTGCTGGTACTCCTCACCCCAATGCAGACTCGCGATGACGACGTCGGCGCCAGCGGCACGCGCCCGTTTCGCCTCGGCGATCACCCGCTCGGCGGACAACTGGTTCGCCAGCCACGGCTTGCCGTCCGGGATGGGGATGCCGTTGAAGCCGTAGCTGTAGGACACCTGCCCGACCTTCACGCCGCCGACGTCCATGATCAGCGGCTTGGCCGCCTCACGTCGATTGCGGGCCGAGCCGGTGTGCCGCAGTCCGGCGGCGTCCATCGCCCGCAACGTGCGCTTCACGCCCGTTTCGCCCTGGTCGAGCGTGTGGTTGGACGCGGTCGAGCAGGCGTCGTACCCGGTGTCGATCAGCGCGCCCGCCAGTTCGGGCGGCGCGTTGAACGCCGGGTAACCGCTGAACGGTCCGCCTGGCGCGGCGAGCGGCACCTCAAGGTGGCACAGCGCTAGATCAGCCCGCCGGATCACCGGCCGTATCCCGGCGAACAGGTCCCGGAAGTCCCGGCGGCCGTCGCCAGCCTTGCCCTCGTCGCGGTCAGCCTGCGCGGTGAGCGCGGGGTGGATGAGGACGTCGCCGGTCGCGACGACCGTGAACGAACGGGGCTGGCTCCGCCCCTGCGGCGCAGCCTTGCTGACCTGCCGCGACGTCGGTGCGGTCGGGACGCCGCTTGTCGCCTCAGGCGTGCACGCCACCGTCATTGCGACTGCCGTGGCGAGCAGCGCCGCGCTCAGCCGTCTGCCGCGCCGCGACACGTCACTCGCCAACCGCCGCGTCGGCGATGCCCGCGGCTTCCTTCGCGCCGACCTCCATGGCTTCGCAGCTGAACAGCACCCACTCCCGGACGCCGTCGGTCTCCCCGCTTGCGAAGCCTTCGGCGGCGGACCGGTAGCGGTTCAGCTTGCGGTAGCAGGCGACCTCCGGCACCGAGAGGCCCTTGGGGTCCAGCCCGGTGGAGATCATCGTCAGCCGGGCGGCGGCACGGGCGATCACCCCATCGGCGGACGGGAACGCTGTGAGTGCGAGCAGTTCGCCGTGGACGACGGCGGCGAGCACCGGGCCCGGCGCACTGGTCGCGCCGGTGACCAACTGACCAAGCAGCTCCAGCCGCTGCGCGACGTCATCACCCGGGCGGGGCCGGCCCAGTTCATCCGGGTCGGTGACAAGGTCAGCCGCGGCGAGCACGTGCAGCCGGGCCAGCGCCTGCAACGGCGCCCGCTCCCACGTCGGCAGCAGCGGACCAAGCGACTCGGCGACCCGCAAGGACCCCGCCAGCACCGGCTCGTCGACCTCGCCACCCTCCGGGATCTCGGGATCGGCCCCGTCGATACCAGCGGACGCGCGCGCGGCACGCACCGACGCCTCGGCGGCCGTGGCAGGCCAGCCGGTGCGGTTGGCCGGGTGCCGGTGCACGGCGTCAACCGCCTCGCGCGCGGAACGCACGGCATCGGTCACGCCGGGTAGGTCAAGCAGGGGCGCCAACGGGTCAGTCACAGCGCGGACGTTACTCGTTGGGCTGCGAAAGCTTCCACTGGCGGGCCAATCCCAGCCGTTCGCGGAGTCCCGTCCCGAAGATTGGTGCGAGTGTTGTCCCCGAGCGCTAACGTCGGTAGTCACAGGTCACAACCCCTGTACCAAGAAGACCGAAAGCAAGACGACTGGCACACTCGCTCGACCAGCCAGTCAGGCTTGCTTTCGGTCGGATTGGTATCTACCGGCACAGTACCCGACCCTGAAAACAGTAGTCAGGAGGCTTCGCAGCATGGCAGAGCGGACCGAATCCGGAGAGTCGGCGACGCTGGACAATTTGCTGACCGAGGAGCGGACTTTCGCGCCGAGTGAGGAGTTCGCGGCGCGTGCCAACGCCACCGTCGACATGTATGCGGAGGCGGAAGCTGATCGTGACGCGTTCTGGGCGCGGCAGGCCGAGCGGCTCCAGT
>WHTY01000011.1 GCA_009377475.1 Actinophytocola sp. | reverse complement strand
CTCGCAACGCGGCCGACGCAAGGTGCAACTCGCGCCAAATAGGGTGCGACTCGCGGCGATTAAGGTGCGACTCGCGGTCAGCCCATGTGCGGGTAGGTGTGGTCGGTCGGCGCGACGAAGCTCTCCTTGATCGCCCTGGGACTGGTCCAGCGCAGCAGGTTGAACATCGACCCTGCCTTGTCGTTGGTGCCCGACGCCCGCGCCCCGCCGAACGGCTGCTGGCCGACGACGGAGCCAGTCGGCTTGTCGTTGACGTAGAAGTTGCCCGCCGCGTAG
Organism: Actinophytocola sp.; assembly: GCA_009377475.1. Lineage (GTDB taxonomy): Bacteria > Actinomycetota > Actinomycetes > Mycobacteriales > Pseudonocardiaceae > Haloechinothrix_A. The sequence continues at coordinate 78,154 of WHTY01000011.1, read as the reverse complement.
CCGAGCGCGCGGTGCGCCTGCTGGATCGCGTCCCTGTCGTCGGCGAACACCGCGCCGGTCAGCGCGTACGGCGCGGAGGTGTCGACCAGCCGCAGCATGTCGGCGTACTCGTCGTCCTGATAGACGTGGACCGCGCAGATCGGGCCGAAGTACTCCGTCGACATGACGTCGTGCCGCGGATCGGTGCAGGTCAGGATCGTCGGGTCCACGAAGTAGCCGACCGAGTCGTCGCAACCGCCGCCGACGAGGACGTCCAGTGCCGGGTCGCCGTCCACGCTGTCAAGCAGCGCCTTGTGCTTGGCGAACGCGCGCGCGTCGATCACCGCGCCACCGAAGTGCGACAGGTCGCTGACGTCGCCGTACGAGATCGTCTTTGTGACGTCCGCGAGCTGGTCCCGCACGCCGCCCTCCCACAGCGAGCGCGGCACGTAGGCGCGGGACACGGCCGAGCACTTCTGCCCCTGGTACTCGAACGCGCCGCGCGCCAGGGCGGTGACCAGCGTGTCCGTCCGCGCGGACGGGTGGGCGATGACGAAGTCCTTGCCGCCGGTCTCGCCGACGATCCTCGGGTACGACTTGTAGTTGTCCAGGTGCTCGCCAATCGTGCGCCACAGCAGCTTGAACGTCGCCGTCGAGCCGGTGAAGTGCAGCCCGGCGAAGTCCCGGTCGGCGAGCGCGACCTCGCTGACGGCCTTGCCGTCGCCGGTCACCATGTTGATCACGCCGGGTGGCAGCCCTGCCGCTTCAAGCACCCGCATCGTGAAGTGCGCGGCGAGCTGCTGGGTCGGCGTCGGCTTCCACACCACCGTGTTGCCCATCAGCGCGGGCGCGGTGGGCAGGTTGCCCGCGATGGCGGTGAAGTTGAACGGCGTGATCGCGGTGACGAAGCCTTCCAACGACCGGTACTCCATGCGGTTCCACGTGCCGGGCACCGAGGTCGGCTGCTCGGCGATGATGCGCCGGGCGTAGTGGACGTTGTACCGCAGGAAGTCGATCAGCTCGCAGGCCGCGTCGATCTCGGCCTGCTGAATGGACTTCGACTGCCCCAGCATCGTCGAGGCGTTGATGGTGTCACGGTAGGGACCGGCGAGCAGGTCGGCGGCGCGCAGGAAGACGGCGGCGCGCTCGTCGAACGGCATCTCCCGCCACGCGGGCGCGGCCTCCTTCGCCGCGGCGACGGCGTCGGCGACGTCGCCGGGCGTCGCCTGCGCGCAGTTGCCGAGGGTGTGGCCGTGTTCGTGCGGTGTGACGACGCGAAATGGCTCGCCGCCCGCCATGCGCTGCTCACCGGCGATGGTCTGGGTCAGCTCGTGGGTGGTCGAGGAGAGGTCGGTCAGGGTGCGTTGCAGTGACTGCCGCTCCGCGCTGCCCGGTGCGTACGTGTAGACCGGTTCGTTGCGCGGCGCGGGCACGGTTGTGATCGCGTCCATGATGTTCTCCCGTGTTTCGCCTTGTGGGCGGTGGCTTCTGGGCTGATCATATGAGCCCCGTCACCCACCATCCTGGCACGAACCGGGCCGTCGTGACGGACGCATCCGCAGCGGCGCACGCCTGGGAGCGGCGACGCTCAGAGCAGTTCGAGCAGGAACGGCAGCTCCTGCGGGGCGTACCAGGCCAGCTCGTGGTCCTCGGCGTCTCCGATGGCGAACTCCGCGTCCAGATCTCCCAGGTCAGCGGCGTCGACCGCCTTCGCGGCGGCGAGCACGGCGTCTTCGGCGTCCGCGCCGTCGACGTGCACCGACGCCACGGCCGACATCGGGAGGGCACCGCCGACCCGCACCACCGCGTTGTCCAGATCGGGCCGCTGCTCGACGTCGTCCACGTCGACCGCGACGACCGCTCTGCGCGGCGTCACGGCGTCCTCGTTTTCCAGGTCAGCCGCGATCAGCCGCAGCGACGCGCGGGCGGCGTCGAGCTGGGCGACGTACTCCAGCTCATCGGTCGAGCCGCTGGTGTAGGACTCGCGCAGCGCGGGTGTCAGCGCGAACCCGGTGCCGTTGAGCGGCAGGAACTCGTCCTTGGCGACCAGATCGCGCAGCATGCCGATGGTCGCGGGCAGGTAAACCCTCATCGCGCGGTTCCCTTCAGTTCGGCGAGGGATTCGTGCAGCATCGCGGCGACGACGTCGATGTCAGACACAGCCTTCCGGTCCCCGTTGAGTCCGAAATAGACGCCACCATCGTACGACGTCACGCCAATCGCGAGGGCGTGGCTGCGCACCAGCGGCATGATCGGGAACATCTCCACCATTCTCGCGTGCGCGGCGAACATCGGTATCTGCGGGCCAGGCGAGTTGGTGATCATCAGGTTGAAGATCCGGTTGGAGAACGTGCCAGCCGTGCGTGCGCCAAGCGAGTGCAGCGTCGGCGGCGCGAACCCGCCGACCCGCAGCAGCGTTCGCGCCGCGACCGACCGGCCGGAGTCGATGTGGCTGGCCATGGCGTGACTGATGTGCTGGAGCCGCATCACCGGGTCGGTCTCCCCCACCGGCAGGTCGACCAGGTACGCCGCCACCTCGTTGCCGACGAGGCCCGCCGAGGAGTACGAGCGGGTGCTCGCGTCCGCCACCGCGAGCGGCACCAGCGCCCGCACCGTGCTGGCCGGCTCCAGCGTCACCTGCCGCGACAGCAGCCACTCCCGCAGCGCGCCGGTGATCGCGGTGAGCACGATGTCATTGACGGTGCCACCGTGGGTGGCCCTGATCTGGCGGTAGTCGCCCAGCGACGTGCGCACGCCCGCGAACGCCCTGCCGCCGGACACCTCGACGTTGAGCGGCCCTGACGGCGCGGGGGTCAGCGCCGCGCGCACCGTGGACGCCACCCCGCCGACCGCGTCAGCGAGCCGCGCCGCGGTCGCCGCAGCGTCGCCAGCAGCGGCTTTCGCGCTCTCCATCAGCAACGTCGGCTGCTGCACCGTCTCCGCGACGGCGTCGAACATCAGCTCGGTCTTGCTGGGCGTCTTGCCCGGCAGCCACGTCTCTTCCTCGACGGGGTCCAGCTCGCCCGGCGCGGGGTCGAGAACCAGCTGCCCCAGCTCGATGGTGCCGATGCCGTCGACGACCGCCTGGTGGGTCTTGGTCACCAGCGCGATGCGATCACCGGCAAGCCCCTCGACGAAGTACGCCTCCCACAACGGCCGTCCCTGGTCAAGCGGCCGGGCGAGCAGCCGCGCGACCAGCTCGAACAACTGCGCGTCGGTGCCAGGGGACGGCAACGCGGAGCGCCGCACGTGGTAGTTCAAATCGAAGTCGACGTCGTCCACCCAGACCGGCCGCGCGAGATGTCCCGGCACCCGCATCACCCGCTGCCGGTAGCGCGGCAGGTACCCAAGCCGGTGGTTGATCAGCTTGCACATCAGCTCGAAGTCGAAGCCGATTTCCGGCCGCTCGAACACCGCGACGCCCCCGACGTGCATCGGCGTCGACCTGTCCTCCATGTACAGCAAGGAAGCGTCGAGTGCGGAGAGACGGTCCGGCATGGTTCCGATCCTGGCACATCGAACCGACACCGTGGGTGCGCAGAGGTCGCCCGGTTCGCGACAACCGCATCGATTAGGCTCGCGGCGTGCACCCAGAGGTCTCTCCCAAGGACCGTTTCCTCACCGTCTACGGGCGTAAACCCGTGCTCGAAGCGCTCAATGACACCTCGCTCGACATCGACAAGGTGATCATCGCGGACTCAGCGCGGGGCAGTTCGCTCGCCGAGATCAGGAAGGCGGCGCGGACGCGGTCGATCCCGATGACCACCGCGAGCGCGCACCGGGTGAAGGTGCTCGCCGGGAACGGCAAGCAGGACCAGGGCGTGCTCGCCGACGTCGTCGCGCCCTACATGCGGCCGTTGAGCGCCGCGCTCGCCGAGCACCCGCTGCCCCGACGGGTCCTGCTGCTTGACGGCATCACCACGCAGTCCAACGTCGGCATGATCCTGCGCACCGCGACGGCGGCGGGCATCGAGGGCATCGTGGTGCCGCGCAAGGGCGCCGCGTCGCTGGACCCGATCGTGGCCAAGGCGTCAGCCGGGGTCGCGTTCCGCGCCCCGGTACTGCGCTGCGCGACCGCACCCGATGCCGCCGCCGACCTGCTGGAAGCGGGCTACCCGCTCTACGCCCTCGGCGCGCAGGCCCCGGCCAGCGTGTTCGACGCCGAACTGCCGGACAGGGCCGCGTTCGTGCTCGGCGCGGAGACGCTCGGCGTCAGCGAGCAGGTGAGCGAGCTGGTGACGGAGTGGCTGTCGATCCCGCTCCACGGCGGGGTGGAGTCGTTGAATGTCGCGGCGGCGGCAGCGGTGCTCTGCTTCGAGCTGGCCCGCCGCGGCTGAGCACGGGTCGGCGCGCGGGTGGGCGGCGTGGCGTTGTGACCGCGGTCAGCGATCCTCAAGCGTGACAAGGCCGGGCGCCATCAGCGCCTTGCCCAGCAGGAGAATGACCTGGTCACGAGCGTCTTCTTCGCTGCGGTGCCTGCTGGCGGCCGCGACGAGCGAGTCGAAGACACCGCTCGCGTGCTCGTCTCCCTCGGCCAACGCCCGCGCCAGGTAGCGCAGCGCCGTCCTCCGATCTTCGGCAAGCGCTCTGAACCGGCTGGCCATCCACTCCTCGGTGCTCGGGTCCACCAGGCCAGGCAGGTAGGTGAACGTGTTCTCGATACTCAGGCGCACCCGCCTGTCGGTTTCGGCACGAAGGCCACTTTTCGTGCCGAAATGATGCTGCACGACGCCGGGTGAGATGCCCGCCGCTTTCGCGATGTCGCGGATCGACGTCGCGTCGACACCGCGATCGGCGAACAACGTCAACGCCGCTTTCAGGATTCGCGCGTACACGGTGAGTTCTCTGGGGCGCGCACTCGGCTCGTCGAACCGGCTGAGGAGTTCGTCGAGGCGGGTGTCTTGTTCAGAATCCGGTACATTCGTATCGTCCACGATACGATCGTATCGGTTTGGCGGAGCAAGGCACCACCTGGCGGACTCGGCCAGCCGCGCCGCGCCACCCACACGGGTTAACTTTGTCCTGATCGGCCCCCTTCGGCCCTCACTGTGCGCGGAGAGGTCAACCACGGAGCCGAGGGGGAGTCTCACGTGTCCCAGCGGAATGCCAGCCGCCGCACCGCCACGATCCGGCCGCTCAGGCCGTACGAGCCCGCGCCATCACCAGCCACGCCGCCACCGGAGTCGCAGGCAGCGTCGACAGGGCCGCAAGCCTGGCCAGCCACGCCGCCACGACATCACGGCACCCAGCTCACGCTGCCGTTGCGCGGCGAGGCCGCACCGGACACGCCGTGGCTGGCGTCGGGCGGTGCGCACCACCGTCCAACCGACGCCGAACTCATCCAGCTCGTCACCGCCGTGGTCGAACTGGCGGCGGGCAGTCGGTCACCGCACGCGCTGCGGGACCGGCTCACCGAACCGCTGCGCCAACGACTGCTCGGCGACCCGCAGCCGTGGCTCGGTCGGCAGTTCGTGATCACCCGCGTGCACTGCGACCACCAGGGCCCGTACGTGCTGCATGTCAACGCCGCGGTGCACGAGCGCATCCGCAGGGCCTCGTTCGCGACGAGCACCTGCCTGACACCGCTGCACCGGGGCGGCTGGCAGGTCAGCGAGTTCTACCTGCTCACCCCGGCCTCGCTGGCACAGACGTCGCATGTGGCATAACCATCTCAGCGGCGGGCGCCCTTCTTGTTGCGCTTCGCCTCGGCCCGCGCGGCTGCCCTGCGCTCGCGGCGGCTACCGCCACCAGCGCCCGACGACGCGGCTGGCTTGGCGCCGTCACCGCTGCGCTTGACGCCACCCGTCTCGTCAGGACCGGAGAACGTCAGGCCGTCGTCCGCGCCAGCCCGCTGGCCACGCAGCGCAGGCGGCACCGACTCACCCTCCGCCGCGGGCTGCGGCGGAGCTGGCCTGGCGTGCCTGCCACCGCCACGCGACGGCCGGCCACCTGCCGCTGGCACCTCGGTCGCCTGCTCCGCGCCGCCCTGCGCGGGCTCGGCCTGCTCGATCTGCAAATGGAACAGGTATCCGACGACCTCTTCCTTCAGCGAGTCCAACATGCCCTGGAACATGTCGAAGCCCTCGCGCTGGTACTCGATCAGCGGGTCACGCTGGGCGTAGGCCCGCAGCGAGATGCCTTCCTTGAGGTAGTCCATCTCGTACAGGTGCTCGCGCCACTTGCGGTCGAGCACGCTGAGCACGACCTTGCGCTCCAGCTCACGCATCGCGCCCTCACCAGCGAGGCCGTCGATCTCGGCCTCGCGGGCGTCGTAGGCGGCGTCCGCGTCGGCCAGCAGCTCCTTGAGCAGCACGTCCTTGGTGATGTCGCGGTACCGGTCCGCAAGCTCGTCCCAGCTGAACGACACCGGGTACACCTTCTTGAGGCTGGTCCAGAGCTGGTCGTGGTTCCAGTCCTCGGCGTAGCCCTCGCTGGCCGCCTCGTTGGCGTAGCTGGTGATGACGTCGCTGAGCATGTGCTTGCTCTGCTCGCGCAGGTCCTCGCCTTCGAGGATGCGGCGGCGCTCGGCGTAGATGACCGACCGCTGCTTGTTCATCACCTCGTCGTACTTGAGGACGTTCTTGCGCGACTCCATGTTGAGCTGCTCGACCTGCGTCTGCGCGCTGCGGATCGCCTTGGTGACGAACTTGTGCTCGATCGGCACGTCGTCCGGCAGCTTCATCGTCGTCATGACGCGCTCGACGAACGACGCGTTGAACCGGCGCATCAGCTCGTCGCCGAGCGAGAGGTAGAACCGGGACTCGCCGGGGTCACCCTGACGGCCGGAGCGGCCACGCAGCTGGTTGTCGATGCGACGGGACTCGTGCCGCTCGGTGCCGAGCACGTACAGCCCGCCGGCTTCGCGGACCTCGTCGGCCTCGGCCTTGCTCTCCGCGAGCGCCTGCTCGTGGGCCATCGGGTACGCGGCCTCGTACTCCTCCGGGGTCTCCACCGGATCAAGGCCCCGCTCGCGGAGCACCTGGTCGGCGATGATCTCCGGGTTGCCGCCGAGCACGATGTCGGTACCGCGACCGGCCATGTTCGTCGCGACCGTGACCGCGCCCTTGCGCCCCGCGCGCGCGATGATCAGCGCTTCCTTGTCGTGGTACTTCGCGTTCAGCACCTCGTGCGGCACGTTCCGCCGCAGCAGCAGCTTGGACAGGTACTCCGAACGCTCGACGCTGGTGGTGCCGACCAGCACCGGCTGGCCCTTGGCGTGCCGCTCGGCGATGTCCTCGGCGACCGCCTCGAACTTCGTTTCTTCGCTCTTGTAGATGAGGTCCGGCTGGTCGATGCGGACCATCGGCCGGTTCGTCGGGACCGGCACCACGCCCAGCTTGTAGGTCTGGTGGAACTCCGCCGCCTCGGTCTCCGCGGTACCGGTCATGCCAGCGAGTTTGTCGTACTGCCGGAAGTAGTTCTGCAGCGTGATCGTGGCCAGTGTCTGGTTCTCGGCCTTGATCTCGACGCCTTCCTTGGCCTCGATCGCCTGGTGCAGCCCCTCGTTGTAGCGGCGACCGGCGAGCACCCGACCGGTGAACTCGTCGACGATGATGACCTCGCCACCTCGGACGATGTAGTCCTTGTCCCGCTTGAACAGCTCCTTGACCTTGATCGCGTTGTTCAGGTAGCCGACGAGCGGGGTGTTGGCGACCTCGTAGAGGTTGTCGATGCCGAGCTGGTCCTCGATGAACTCGACACCGTCCTCTGTGACACCGATGGCGCGCTTGCGCTCGTCCACCTCGTAGTGGACGTCCTTCTTCATCAGCGGCGCGAGGCGAGCGAACTCGCTGTACCAGCGCGAGGACTGGTCGGCGGGACCGGAGATGATCAGCGGGGTCCGCGCCTCGTCGATCAGAATCGAGTCGACCTCGTCCACGATGGCGTAGTTGGGCTCGCGCTGCACGCACTCGTCAAGGCTCCACGCCATGTTGTCGCGCAGGTAGTCGAAGCCGAACTCGTTGTTCGTGCCGTAGGTGATGTCGGCGTCGTAGGCCTTCTTGCGCTCGTCCGGCGGCATCTGCGGCAGGATCACGCCGACCTCGAGGCCGAGGAACCGGTGCACGCGGCCCATCCACTCGGCGTCACGTTTGGCCAGGTAGTCGTTGACCGTGACGACGTGGACACCCTTGTCGGCGATGGCGTTCAAGTAGCACGGCAGCACCGAGGTCAGCGTCTTGCCCTCACCGGTCTTCATCTCGGCGACCTGGCCGAGATGCAGCGCGGTGCCGCCCATGACCTGCACGTCGTAGTGCCGCTGGCCGAGCACCCGGTAGGCCGCCTCGCGGCCGACGGCGAAGACCTCGGGCAGCAGATCGTCCAGCGACTCGCCGTCATGGTGGTGGCGGTTGCGGAACTCGTCTGTCTTGGCGCGCAGCTCGGCGTCGGACAAGTCCTTGACACTGTCTTCGAGGGCGTTGACCGAGTCGGCGATGTACTTCAGTCGCTTGACCCGCTTTCCCTCGCCCGCGCGGAGCAGGCGGCTCAAAACCATCCGGTTCGACCTCGCTGTGTGGTGACGTGTGCTGCTGTGTGCGGTTGTGCTGGACCTCGGAGCGTCACGCGCTGTCCTGACGCCGGTCTCGGTGCGTGAACGTGCCGCGGCCCCCATCGTAGGCAACCGGGGTAACGGCGTGCACACCCGTCAACACAACGCTGCCCCGGAACCAGATAGTTCCGGGGCAGCCGTAACGACTCTGTGAATGTGACGGGTGACAGGGTGGCCCTGCGCGTCGCCGCGCTCAGCCCAGCCGGATCACGCCGTAGTCAAAACCCTTCCTGCGGTAGACGACGCTCGGCTTGCCAGCCGCCGCGTCGTTGAAGAGGTAGAAGTCGTGTCCTACGAGCTCCATCTCGTAGAGGGCTTGGTCGATCGTCATAGGCTCAGCCGAATGCTGCTTCTCGCGCACGATCCGGCCTGGCTGGTACTCGACGACGCCGTCGTCCCAGCGCTGCTCCGGCACCTCGACATCGGCGGCTACCTGCGCCTCGACCGGCGCCGGGGCCTCGAGCACGGCGGTTGGCGCCGCGGGACGGCGGCCGTTGGCCATCGGAAGTGCGCTCGAGCCGTTGGCCGACGCGCTGTCCGCGGTGACCGAGGTCGCTTCTGCCACGGACTCGGGGGCACGACGGCCGTAGTGCACTCGCTTGCGATCATGCATCCGCCGCATCCGGTTCTCCAGCTTGGCGACCGCCGCGTCGAGTGCGGCGTAGAAGTCGCCAGCTCGTGCTTCCGCGCGGATCGGGGAACCCTTGCCCTTCCCGGTGATCTCGACACGCTGGCAGTTCTTGTGTTGCCGACGGTTCGGCTCGTGGAAGAGCTCGACGTCGTAGCGGATGATTTTCCTGTCGTAGCGCTCGAGACGGGCCAGCTTGTCACTCACGTGCACCCGATAGTGCTCGGGGATCTCCACGTTGCGGCCCTTAACGACGATGTCCATACACGACCTCCCTCGCTCAACACTGTGAGCTGTGATTCCGAACTGGTCGGTACCGGGTGAGGATCGGGGTCCCGGCGTGTGATCTGGCACCAGGCGTTTCACACGCACCGGCGCCGGAATGACATGGGCTTGTCACCTCCTTGTCGGCCGGTATTGCCCTGTTAGCGCAGCACGTTAGCCGCAGAACGCCGTTGGCAACAGCCCCCGGTGCGGGGGATGTCGCGGGGTGAGGGATAATGCCGCACCGCTGCGGAGGGCGACGATCAATGCCGTTGCGGCGCCGCGATTGGGCCAGCCGGGTGGTATCGCACCCATCCGGCGGACACACCCGGTCCCGCGCCGGAATTCCAGTGGCATTGCCCCTGGTAGAGCACTCGACACGCCGAGCGCCGCTGACCGTCGTGATGCGGGCCACAGCAGGTGCCTCATGTCCTCACAACGTACGCAGCGTGGTCAAGGTTCCCGCTCTCGCCCGCCCAATCCGGGAACGCTTCACCGAGTAATCGATCACTCGACTTCACTCTGGTGGGGGATGAATGACAGCTAGCGGGGTGAGGTCATCGCCAATACGGCCGCAACCGGAACAGCAACCCGCGCCAACGCCCTTTCGCAGGCCACCGCGGTGGCGCCGGTCGTCACGACGTCATCGAGCAGTACAACGCCGGTGCCCGCCGGGGGCAGCGCGGCGGGCACCGGCAGCACCCGTCCCGCCAGGTTCGCCGTGCGCGTCGCCGGATCAAGGCCGACGGCGTCCTTGGCGCCCGATGCCAGGCGTAGTGCAGGTGCGACGCTCACCCGGATACCCAGTTCCGCCGCGTGTAACCCACACTGCCGGGCCAGCCGCAGCATGTGCGGCCCGCCCCGCGTCCGCGCCGCAGCCCTGCGCGACGGTACCGGCACCACACAGCACGCACCCGTCGTCCCGACGTCCCGGATGACCAGCGGCAACGCGGCGGCGAGCAGCCCGCCGAGCACGGGAGCGAGGTCGCGACGGCCGCGTTCCTTGTACGCGAGCACCAGCTTGCGCGGCACGCCTCGGTACGGGGCGAGCGCGTACGCGGGCGCGTCGCTGGGACACGGCAGCCGGGACGGCGACATCAGCAGGTCGCGGCAGCCAGGACAGCACGCCGCGCCGGGCGCGCCGCATCCGGCGCAGACCGGCGGCAGAAGCAGGTCGAGCGCATGGCCAAGCAGTGCGGGCAGCCTCACACCGGCAGCCTGCCACGCGGCACCGACAGCCCAGCCGCGAGAGTCAGCCGGGATAGAACGGCGAGCTCAGCAGGCCCTGTTCCCGTGAGCTCTGCCGCCACACCTCGGCGAGGTCCGAGGTCTGCCACAGGCCGCCGTCGTTGGCCGCGACGACCGGTCTGCCCGGCGCTCCGGTCACCGCGCTCACCGGCGGTTCGAGGTTCGACGACGTGTAGCTGTCCATGCCGAAGCCGTCCACCGGCACCAGCACCACCGGCCGGAACGACGACTTGGTCGCCACGACCAACGCGTCCTGCGCTTGCCAATCGACGTCGACGGCGTCGGTCAGCGTCTCGGGCTGCAGGATGCGCGGGGCTCGCAGCCGGACCGCGTCCGTCGTGCGCACCACCGACGCGACGACGAGCTTGTGGTCGACGACGAGGGCGACCCTGGTGCCGTCGCGGGAGAGCCGCATCGCGGTGATCGGGCCGAAGCCCACCAGCGCGCTGTCGTCGACCTGCTGCGCCTGCCAGGTGCCGTCCACCGACAGCGCGACCCGGACGACCTTCTTCCTGTCGGTGACCGTCCAGACCTCGTTGCTGGGGTTGTCGTCGGAGTAGGACGGCCGCCACGTGGGCCGCGTCATCCGCTTCGCGTCGAGGTCGACGACCGACAACGCGCCGTCCGTGGCGCCGACACGCAGCCGCACCCGCTTGCGTGCGTCCTCGACGAGCGCGAGCCTGCCGCCGTCGAGGGACTGCGCCGCGGAGACCAGGTCGTAGCTGCCTGCGCCGGCGGGCCCCGCGATCGGCTCCGAGTTGTCCAGCCGCACCACCTGGTCGCCGCTCAGGGCGAGCCCTGGCAGGTCGGCCGACATCGCCGCGTGCACCGGCGGGACATCGGTGATGCGCCAGTCCCTACGGGTGGACACGAGGTCGTTGCCGTCGGCGAGCAGCCGGATCCGGTTGGTCGCCACCGCGTCGAGCGACATGACGAGCTGGAACGCCATCAGTCGCCGCGCCGCGCCGCTCTCGTCAGCCACGCCGGTCAACGGCACCTCGAGCGCGCCCTCCTCGTTGACCGTCACGTTGGTGTCGAGGCTGGCTTTCTCCAGCGGGTTGCGCACCGCGGTGGCGAGCGCGTCGGACGGCCCTTGCAGCAGCGTGTCGACGATCCTGCCCGGCAGGCCCTCACGCGGCTGGGCCAGCACGTACCGGGGGTCGGGTACCCGCACCGCGCTGTCCGGCGCGAAGAAGTACAGCGGCAGCTGGTAGTAGTTCTCCGCGAACTGCGACTCCGTGGTGATCATCTCGGCGGGCGGGTCGACGATGCGCCACTGCCGGTCCCCCGACGTGCGCCGCAGCGAGATCTCGATCTCGTACGTACCGCCGCCTGGGATGAACGCGTTGTCCGAGCCGAGCGCGCCGATCCGGCGGCCACGCAGCCGGATGGTGGTCTCGTCCGGGTCCTTCGGCTGGCGGTCCGAGTCGACCGGCAGGGTGCTGAACTGATCGCGCAGGATGACGAGGCCGGAGCTGGGCTGCCAGTCGCTGGCGATGTCGTCCGCCAGGTACAGCCGCGCCTCCTTGTAGTCGGTGGCGGCCTGCGCGCTGAGCACGAACTTGCGCACCGTGTCGTACGACGAGAGGTCCTCCGCCGGGCGGATGTCCTCGAGGGCGTCACCGGCGTCAGCAGTGTCGGCGCTGCCGATGACCTGCGGTTTCGTCTCCTTGGGGACGTTCGCGCAGCCACTGGCGACGAGCAGGACGCACCCCAGGATCGCGAGCACCCACCGTCTGGTCATCGATTCACCTCCTCGCGATCCGCACGCAGTCCCGCGACGTCGGCCGTGGCGCCGCCGGTGTCGCCGGTGTCGCTGGTGTCGCCGGTGTCGGCCGCGCCCAGACCGTCCGTCGTGGCACCAGCCATGCCGTCCACCTCGCCGGGGACGATCACCGCGTCGTCGGGCTGCCCGTCGACCAGCGGCGCGGGCGGGTCCGGCGGCAGGTCGAGCGGGCTCACCGTGAGATCGGTCAGCTCCGTGCCCTGCTCCTTCGGCAACGTCAGGCGGAAGCACGCGCCATGGTCGTACGCGCCCCACGCCTCGAGCTCGCCGCCATGCAGCCGCGCGTCCTCCTGGCTGATCGCCAGGCCGAGCCCGGTGCCGCCGGTGCGCCGGTTCCGAGACGGGTCGGCGCGCCAGAACCGGTTGAACACCAGGTCCTCCTCGCCTTGCCGCAGCCCGACGCCGTAGTCGCGCACCGTGATGGCGATGGCATCGTCGTTCACGGCGAGGGTCACCCGCACCGGCTGGCCCTCACCGTGGTCGATGGCGTTCGCGACCAGGTTACGCAAAATCCGCTCAACCCGGCGCGCGTCGATCTCGGCGATCGCCTCGTGCTCCGGCAGGTCCAGCTCGATCGCGCTGCCCGCCGACCCGGCGAGCACCTTCACCTGCTCCCGCACCCGCTCGACGACGGAACGGACGTCGACGACCTCGGCGGTCAGCTCCTCGACACCCGCGTCGAGCCTGCTGATCTCCAGCAGGTCGCCGAGCAGCGCCTCGAACCGGTCCAGCTCGTCGGCAAGCAGCTCGGCGGAACGGGCCAGCCCCGGCGGGAACTGCTCGCGCGAGGCGTGCAGCACGTCGGCCGCCATCCGCACGGTGGTCAGCGGGGTGCGCAGCTCGTGCGAGACGTCGGAGGTGAACCGGCGCTGCAACTGGCCGAACTCCTCGAGCTGGCGGATCTGCGTCTGGATGCTCTCCGCCATCTCGTTGTACGACGTCGCCAGCTTGGACAGGTCGTCGGAGCCAGCGACGGCGAGGCGTTCGTCCAGTTCGCCGTCCGCGAACCGGGCGGCTGCGTCTGCCGCTCTGCGCACCGGCAGCACGACCTGACGGGTGACAAGGTTGGCGATCCCGGCGAGCAGCAACAGCAACACGGCGGCGCCCACGATGAGCGTGTTCTGCACCGTGCTCACCGTGTTCTGCTCCGAGCTGAGCGGGAAAAGCAGATAGAGCTGCAACGGCCGCGCGTTGCTCGTGATCGGCGCGCCGATGATCAGGTACGTGGTGCCGTCGACGGTGTGAATCTGCTCGGCTTCCCTGCCCTGCTCAACGAAGTCGCGCAGGTCGGTTGGCACGTTCCCGTAGCTGCCGACGAAAATCGACTCGTCAGGGGTGCTTGGACCACTACGGCCAGAGTAGCGGTCGCCGCTGGCGATGACCGGCTCGAACGCGCCCGCCGCTGAGCCCTCCAGCTCGTGCGCGGCTGGCGACGAGCTGGTGATCTTCCTGCTCGCCTGTTCGAGCCGTTCCCGCAGCGTCTCCGGGTTGGCGTCGATGCCTTCCAGCTCGGACTCCGCCGTGGCGAGCACAGCGCGGGTCTGCGCGATCGCCGCACGTCGCTTCGTGTCGAGCAGCCGTTCGGCTATCTGGTACTGCAGCAGCATGACCAGTACGAACACCACCGCCGTCGACAGCGCGAGCGTCGAGACGGTGACCTTGAACTGCAGCGAGCTGCGCCAGCGCTCGCTGACGGCGGCTGCCGTGTTCCGCCAGAAGGTGACGACGCGGCCCGTCAACGATGCGATCGCCTCACCGAGCGATGTCAGCCGCGGGTTCACTTACGGTGGACCCGCCTTGTATCCGACGCCACGCACCGTCAGCACGACCTCCGGATGCTCCGGATCGCGTTCCACCTTCGAGCGCAGCCGCTGCACATGCACATTCACCAGCCTAGTGTCAGCGGCGTGGCGGTAACCCCAGACCTGCTCGAGCAGCACCTCACGCGTGAAGACCTGCCGCGGCTTGCGCGCGAGCGCGACGAGCAGGTCGAACTCAAGCGGGGTCAGCGCGATCGGCTCGCCCTCGCGGGTGACCTCGTGGCCGGGAACGTCGATGCTCAGATCACCGATGGCCAGCGTCTCGGCAGGCTCGGACTCCGTGCGGCGTAGTCGCGCCCGGACCCGCGCGACCAGTTCCTTCGGCTTGAACGGCTTCACGACGTAGTCGTCGGCGCCGGACTCAAGCCCGAGCACGACGTCGACCGTGTCGCTCTTGGCGGTCAGCATCACCACGGGGATGCCGGACTCCGCCCTGATCGCCTTGCAGACGTCGATGCCGTTCATGCCGGGCAGCATGAGGTCGAGCAGCACCAAGTCGGGCTTGAACTCGCGAAACGCGGTCATCGCGCGTGAGCCATCCGCGACCACCGCGGTGTCGAACCCCTCACCGCGAAGCACGATGGTGAGCATTTCGGCGAGCGCGGGGTCGTCGTCCACTACGAGAACACGTGCCTTCATGCGTTCATGTTCGCACTATTGGTCAGTGTTGCGCCGCGCGACCCGGCGATACGGCCGCTTTGCGTCGAAGGTCAACCCCGCATTAACCCGATCGGATGTCGCGACACCGCAGACCGCCGATCACAACGTGACCACCAGTGAGGCCGCGTCCACCTGCCCCGCGCCGTCGACGACCCGCCACGGCGACAGCCAGTTTCGCTCCGCGAGCTGCTCGTACACCCGCCCGCAGCGGCTCTGCAGCGAGTCGTCGGACTCGTAGCTGTCGCGGGCGCGGGTGGCATCGTCGGACTCGCGGGAACGCGCCCTGTCCGCGGCGACCTCGACCGGCACCCGCAGCAGGAGCTGTTCGTCCGGCACCGGGATGCCGAACCGGTCGACTTCGAGGGCGCGCACCCAGTCGATGAACTCGCCGTCGGCGTCCTGGCGCAGCCGCGCGGCGCCGTAGGCGGCGTTGGAGGCGACGTAACGGTCGACGAGCACGATGTCGGCTCGGTCCAGGTCCGCCCGGAGCTGCTCGGCGGCGGCGCGCCGGTCGAGCGCGAACAGCAGCGCCATGCCGTTGACCGACTCGGTGAGGTCGCCGAGCCTGCCGTGCAGCCCGTCCCGCGCCAGATCGGCGTGGATGTCCTCGCCGTAGCGGGGGAACGCCCTGCTGATGACCCGCGCGCCGCGCTCGGTCAGCGCCTCGGTGACGGCGCGCGCCATGGTGTTCTTGCCCGCGCCGTCCAGGCCCTCGATCACGATCAGTCTGCCCACGCCGAGCCACCCTAGCGGCACCGCGGCGACGGCGGGAGGCGGCGGGATCAGCCGGGCACGGTGGCCACCGTGCCCGCTGGCGGCACGGCCACGCCGGGCGGTGTGCCCCAGTCGCGGTAGTTCACGATGAGCATCGGCAGGTCCGTGGCGTCGGGGCCGCGATTCGGCAGCGCGGCGAGGTTGGGCAGTTTGATGCGGCGCGGCAGATTGTGCCGGTCGAGAAACACGGTGACCGGCGCGGTCGTCGTGCCCTGCTCCGCGAGCGTGCGCAGTGCGCCCACGATCGCCGGCCTCGGCTGGTCCCCCGAGCTGAGCCGGATGTGCTCGGCGAGCCGCTCGACGTCGAGGTCGACGTCGTACCGCGTGACCTCGGCGCCACCCAGTGTCGCCCGCTCGCTGCTCGCGATCGTGCCCGCCGCGACGAGCAGGTCGAACGTCCGCGTCGGGTCGACGGTGCTCGGCGCGTCGACCAGCGCGGGGTCGAGTAGCTGCGACAGTGGGCTCGCTGGCGAGTCGTGCAGCCGGAGCCACGGCATGCCGTTGGCGATGGGCAGGAGCGCGCCGGTCGGCTGCGCGAACACCGACCCGTCGATGGCGCGGAACTCGAAGTTCTGGACGCGGCGCAGGGTGCGGACCAGCACGTCGACGCTCTGCTTCCCGTAAGCCAGCCGACCGGCGGCGAGGGGAAGCGGCTTCTTCGGCGTGTTCGCGCCGCGCTTGGCCTGCGCACCGTTCCGCTGCCGCGGCGGAGCCTGCACGCCGTTCCGCTGCGGCTGGACCTGCGTGCCGTTCGGCTGGGCTGCGGCACCGTTCGGCTGCGGCGTGCCGCCGCGCTGCGGCCGCGTGCCGTCGTCGAGCCGGAACGACACCGTGCCGCGCCGCGTGGCCGCCTCGTCCGCCGCCCGAATCAACTCGAGGACGCTCGTGTGCGCCTCGAGGTTCGGTTCCGCACTGGTGGTGGGCGCCGCGGTGTCGCCGCCTCCCGGTTCGCAGCCGGTCAGCACGGCCAACAGCATGCTGACGACCAGCACCCCAGCCCGTCGCATCACCGCAGCGCTCCTCCTCCGTTCGTGTCAGCCTGGCATCTGGACAGTACCGACCTCGTTCTGCGGCGGTGCGTCCACGTCGACGTCCCCGCCCCAGTCCGAGTAGGTGATGGTCACTCGCGGCAGGCCATCGCCGCTGGGCGCCCCGTCCTGCGCGAGCGCGGGGACGTCGGCCACCACGAATCGGCGTGGCAGGTCGTCGCCATCGAGCCACACTTCCGTGCTCACCGAGGTGACGCCCTGGTCCAGCGCCGTCCGCATCGCCTTGACCTGCAACGAGTCCTTACCCGACGTGTTCGCCACATGGTCGATCAGCCGCTCGGTCTCGAGATCGATCGTGTAACGCATGACCGCGTCGCCGTCGATCATGTCCGACTCGGCCGACGCGATGCTGCCAGCGGCATCGGTGATCTCGAAGGTGCGAGCCGGGTCCACCTCCTTGGCCATGCCCGTGAGCAGGCCGCCCATGACCTGGGAGATCGGGTCGTCGCCGTCTTCGCTGAACGTGAGCCACGGCTTGCCACCGGCCATGCCGCCCAGCTCACCGGTGGCCTTCATGTAGATCACGCCGTCCACCGCGCGGAACTCGAACTCTTCGCCATCCTGGACGCTGCGCATCGCGATGGCGCTACCGTCGTCCCCGAACCGCAGTTGCCCCGTGCCCACCGGGTCCTTGCCGCTGTAGTCGCCGACCTCGAACGACACCGTCTGCTTCGCCGCGACCGCAGCGTTGGCCGCCGCGGCCAACTCGCTGACGCCGCTGTACTCGGTGACGTCAGCCGACGCTCCGGTACGCCACGCGGCCCTGTCGCCGCCGGCGGGAACGCCTCACTCTATGGAGTGATGAACCCTGTCAAAGGCCCCGAATGAACCAAACAGCCCCCTGCTTTCGCCGGACGCCCGCACCCCCGACCGCGTGTTTTCCCCGCCCGGCTGGCGTTTCCTGCGCGTGTCGCCGACCTGCGGCGATTACCGTGCCAAGACCCTGTGACCGGGCCGACTCATGGGGCAGAGTGAGATTCGGCCCCAAGCCACCCGCGGAGGAACAGTGTCCCGTCCCGTGACGTGCGAGGTCGTGAATGTCGCTGCCCGGCCCTGATGCCCGTGTCATCGAACTGCGAGTGCCAGGACTCGTCGGCGTCAACGGTGAACAACTGCTGGACTCGGTCGCCACGGTAACCGTCGCGGGCGACGAGACCGGCGAGATCGTCCGGCCCGCCGACCGGCTGCGCAGACCGGTGGCCGGCCCGGTGCTGCACGCGCTCGGGCGCGCGATCCCGCGCACCGTCGAGGGTTACCTGTGGCACAAGATGACGTCGGGTGGCGCCACCAAAGCGGCGTGGGCGCTGCTGTTTCCGTTCTCACTGGCCAACGTCGCCCACGGCATGCTGCCACCAGCGCTGGAGGGCAGCAGGGCCGCCCGCGCGCTGCTGACGCTGAGCCAAGCGCTGTTGCGGGTGTTCGGGCTGCTGCTGACAGCGCTGTTCGTCACCCAGGTCGGCGTGATCAGCCTTGACCTGCTCGCCGCCCAGTGTCTCGCCCCGGGCACTGGCTGCCTCGCCAGCATCCCCGACGTGATCCGCGAGGGCGATGTCGTGCGCACCGTGGTCGGGATGGCGCCGCCGCTGCTGGTGATCGCGGCGCTGTACCGGGTGTCGGCCCACAGTTGGCAGCGCGCCGAGATTCCCGTGCTGACGACGGCGTCGCGGCCATCGCCGGACGCCGTTCCTGGCCACTCGCTGTACGCGCACCGCAACGCGGGCGTGCTGCGCGGACTGCACACCATCGCAGCGCTCGCCTGCGTCGCGCTGCTGCCGCTCGGCGGGGTGTTCACACCGCCGAGCGACACCGCCGCGTTCATCCTCTGGCTCGTCGCACTCGGGTTCTTCGGCCTGACGGCGGTGGCCACCGCGCTCCTCGACGACATCGCGGACTGGCTGCGCACGCTGCTGCCGCCGGTGCTCGTGGCCGGGCTGCTCACCCTCGGCGTCGCGCTGGTCGTGGTGGCCACGGTGATCGGCTCGCCGCTCACCCCTGGCGCGGGCAGCGGCGCGGCACTGCCCGGTGTGGACGCGATGGCCGAGGGACTGCTCGTACTGCTGCTCGCGACGGCGACGGCGTTCAGCCTTGTGCTCGCGCCGCTGGCCCTGCTGGCACGGCGACAGTGGCGCACGCTGCCGCACCGGTTGCGGCCGTGGCTCGGTGGCTGGGTCGCCGCGCCGACGGTGGTGCTCGCCTGCCTGCTCGGCGCAGGTTTCGGCGCGGGTGTCGCGATCACGGCGCGGCAGTTGCTCGGCGGGCAGGAGCTGGTGCTGCCGCCCAGCTACACCTCCGTGACGGTGTTGTGGGGCGCTGGCACGATCATCGCCGCGCTGGCGTGGGCAGGCACGTACCTGGTGGCGATCCCGCTGCGCAGGAAGTTGCGGGGCATCCCACAGATCGTGCACCTGTTGCAGACCAGTGGCGATGAGCAGCGGACGGCGGCGGACGTCTGGGCCACCGCGATCATCGAGCGCAAACATCTGCACCGGCGCGTCGCCGCGATGGCGTTGCTGCTCGGCGCGGGTGCGGTGCCGCTGGTGGCGCTGCGGGTGACCGACCGGGCGCTGCCGGAGTGGCTTGAGCCCTTCGCCGGACTCGGCATCCTTGCGCTGGGGCTGTTCGCGGCGGGACTGGTGCGCACGGTGTACACGGCGGCGCTTGACCCGCTCCGCCGCAGAAGCCTTGGCGTGCTGGCGGACCTGGTGTTCTTCTGGCCGAGGCGGGCGCATCCGATCGTGCCGCCGTCCTACGCGGTGAAGGTTGTGCCCGACCTGGTGGCGCGGGTCCGCCACCACCTGCGGGAGCCGGACAGCCGGGTGGTGCTGTCCGGGTACAGCCACGGCGGGCTGCTCGCCATGATCGCGGCGGCGCGACTGTCGACCGAGCTGAGCGACCAGGAGCGCGAGCGCGTCGGACTGATCACGGCGGGCACTCCTGCGCAGTGGGGCTACCAGCGGGCGTTCCCGTCGCTGTTGTCCGCGGCAACCCTTGGCACGCTCTACGGCGCGTTGGACGGCCGCTGGCGCGGGCTGTGCCGAGGGACCGACTCGTTCGGTGGCGGCGTGACGACGTGGCGGCACCAGGTCGTCGGCGGACAGCTGCTCGGCATCGGCTACCTCACCGACGGCACCATCGGGCCGCTGCCAGCCGCCGTGCGCGGCAAGGCGAACAGCCTTGTCCTCGGCGGGGATCACTGGCTGGCCGACCCGGTGCCGCGCGCCGAGGAGTGCCGACGCTGGGCGGCGGGCGTGCTCCGCCACAACGACTACCTGGTCGACCCGGAGTGGGACCGCGCCGTCGCCATGGCCGCTGGGCTGGAGATCCCCGGCGTCGCCGTCCGCCAGGCGCAGGAGCAGCCGTCGCTGTTCCCCGACCTGTCCCGGCCCAACGGCGGGAGCGGCCTGCGGTGAATGACGCTTTCGCTGCGTTGGACGCGGTGAATGACGCTTTCAGTGCATCCAGTGCAGGGAAAGCGTCGTTCACCGCATCGGTGTCACGCAGTGGGCGCCGTCTCCGGGGTGCGGTCCAGGTCGGGCTCCAGGTAGATCAGCCGCGCGGCGGGGACCTTGGTGCGGACGCGCTCCTCGGCGTCGTCTATCGCGCTCGCGACGTCGGCAAGCGCCATACCGCGAGTCAGCGCGACCTTGGCGGCGACCAGCAGCTCCTCCGGCCCGATGTACTGCGTGCGGATGTGGATCACCCGCTCGACCGACCCCTGCTCCAACTCGGCCACGATCAGATCGAGCTCGTCGTCGGACGAACCCTCCCCGATCAGCAGGCCCTTCATCTCGATGATCAGCACGATCGCGATGACGCCGAGCAGCACACCGATCATGATGGTGCCGACGGCGTCCCAGACCGGGTCGCCGGTGACCACAGCCAGGCTGACACCGAACAGCGCGAACACCAGGCCGACCAGCGCCCCGGCGTCCTCAAGCAGCACCACCGGCAGCTCCGGCACCTTGGACTGGCGGATGAACTCCCACCAGGTCGCGTCGCCCTTGACCTTGCGTGACTCCACGATGGCGGTGCGGAAGCTGTACGTCTCCAGCCCGATGGCGACCAGCAGGATCACGATCGCCACCATCGGCGAGCGCAGGTCCTCCGGCTCCGAGATCTTGTGGAAGCCCTCGTACAGCGCGAACAACGAGCCGAGCGAGAACAGCAGCAGCGCGACGATGAACGAGTAGAAGTAGCGGTCCCTGCCGTAGCCGAACGGGTGCTGCTTCGTCGCGCGCCGCTGCGACGTCTTCTTCCCGAGCAGCAGCAGCGCCTGGTTGGAGGTGTCCGCGACCGAGTGCACGCCCTCGGCCATCATCGACGACGATCCGGTCAGGCCAGCGCCGATGAACTTGGCGACCGCGATGCCCGCGTTGGCGAACAACGCCGCCAGGATCGCCTTGGTGCTGCCGTCTGCTGCCACGCTTTTCTCCCCTGGTTTCGCTCGCTGTATCGCAGCGGCAGCTTAGTACGGACGGCCTCGGCGCCGGATGCGGCGCGGGGTAGGCGTCAGTCAGCGGGGCCTGCGGTGGCGCGGAACAACTGCGCGGGCTGCGTCGACGTCGTGGGGCGGACGGACACCGCGCCGTCGCGGGCGGCAAGCCACGCCGACTCACCCCGGCACAGCCGCAGCTCGCGGCCGGTGGTGGTCTCGCGCAGCACCGCGCCGCCCCTGGTGCACAGCACGATCTGCGGGCCAGCCGGCAGTTCGACGGGGCCGTTGTCGCCCTCCGGCCACTCCACGCGGGACAGCTCGAACTCCGGCGCGTCGGTGCGATACACCCGCAGCCGCTGGTCGCCGTCCGGCTCGCCGCGCAGCACCGGCACGTTGCCGCGCGAGAAGTCCACCACCCGCAGCAGCTCGGGGACGTCGACGTGCTTCGGTGTCAGCCCGCCGCGCAGTATGTTGTCGGAGTTGGCCAGGATCTCCACCGCCGTGCCGCGCAGGTAGAGGTGCAGGTTCCCTGCTGGCAGGTACAGCGCCTCGCCCGCGCCAAGCTCGATCTGGTTGAGCAGCAACGACGTCAGCACGCCCGCGTCGTGCGGGTGCTCATCCCCGAGCTGGACGACGGTCGCGCACTCGGCGGCGAACTCGCCGCCCGCCTCGGCATGCCTGGCGCACGACTTGAGGACGTCCGGCAGCAGGTCGTCGATGCGCTGCTGCGGCAACGTGATCCACGTGGTGAACAGCGCGCGCAGTCCGTCGGTGTCCGGCTGCCCGGCCAGCAGCTCCGTGTAGGCGGCGAGCTCCGGCGTCTCGATGGCGCGCAGCAGCCGCACGGTGCGAGCGGCGTCGGCGAACCCTGCCAGCACCTCGAACTCCGTCAGCGCGCACACCAGCTCCGGCTTCGCGGTCGGGTCCGGGTAGTTGCGTTCCGGCGCGTCGCGCGGGATGCCTGCCGCCTCCTCGCGGGCGTAGCCCTCTGCGGCTTGCGCTGCCGTCGGGTGGGCCTGCATGGACAGCGGCTCCTCGGCCGCGAGCACCTTGAGCAGGAACGGCAGCCGACCGTCCCAGCGCCGCGCGCACGACGCGCCCAGCGCGCCTTCCGGATCCTCTGCCACGACGTCGCACAGGCTGCGCTCGTCACCCTCGGTGCGACCCACCCGGGAGGGGTCGCCCGGGTGGGCGCCCATCCACAACTCGGCCTCGGGATGCGGTGCGGGCACGGGCTTTCCCAGCAGTTCCGCGATCGCCGTCCGCGATCCCCACGCGTACGGCCGCACCGCGTTGTGCAGTAACTCCACGTCTTCGCTCCTCGACCGGGCTCAGGACTGCACCGGACTGAACCGGTTCGCGCCGCCGATGGTGCCCGCCCCGAGCCCGAGGTACACCGCGGCTAGCTCGAAGCGCAGCGCGAGCACGGCGGCGACGACCGGCTCTGCGGCACCGATCTCATCGGCGACGTCGATGACCTCCGCCGAGGAGAACACCTCGGTCGCGGCACGGCGCGCGGCGGCGGCCGCACCGTCATGCCGGACCGAGAGCAGGAGCAGCCTACGCCTGCTGACCGAAATATCGGGATCGTCGGGGTCGGCGAAGATGTCATGTCCGCCACTGCCCGAAACGACCTCGTGATAGAGCGCGCCCCTTGCGAAGGCGTGCCGGTACTCGGCGGCGTCCGCGACGACGGCCGCATCCGCCGCGAGCAGGTACGCCGCGTGCTCGGCCACCGCGCCCGCGACCGGGTCGAGGCCCCACAGCAGCGGTGTCCGGTCGGCGATCGCCATCCCGAGCGACTTCGCCGGGTTGACGAACGACTCGTGTTGCAGGTGGCCCCGCTCGGCTTCGGCGTCCAACTCGTCGGCGAGCGCTTCGACGTCGACGTCGAGCAGACCAAGCGCGGACAGCATTCGGAGGCCGGTGGTGAACACCGTCGCGAAGATGCGGTCCGGCCCGACGACGACGCGCGGCGCGATCAGCGTGCCCTTGCCCGCCACCGCGGTGGCGATGGGACCCTCGTCAGGGGCGGTCAGCACCACGGCGGCGCCGTAACGGCTGGCCCGCGCCAGCGAGCTGACCAACTCGTCGTCGCCAGGGTCGTCGGTGTGGGCGTAGACGACGTCGAGCGCGCCCACCCAGCTCGGGACGACGTCGGCCAGCACGATCGGCGTGGGACAGCTCGGGCCGAGCAGCGCGGCGAGCAGCCGCATCACCGGCCTGCCGACGCCGGACCGGCCGACGAGCACCACGGAACGGGGTCGGCCGACGTCGAGGCGGGCGTCCAGGTCCAGTTCGGCCGCGCGCTCCACCACCGAGCGCACCTGCGCGCCCGCCATCGCGGTCGCGCGCAGCACACCCGAGGTGTCGGCGTCGGCCAACCTCACGGGGTCGTCGAGCAGCGAGTCGTCAAACACCATCGGTCGTTGCGCCGGAGTTGCCTGTTGGTTCGGTCGCTTCGTCGAGCAGCAGGACGGGGATGCCGTCCTTGACGGGGTACTGGCGGCCGCACTCGGTGCAGGTCAGCGCGTCCGCGTCCGGGTCATCCGGGGTGCCGCGCGTCAGCGGCGCGTGGTCGGGTGACGGGCACGCGAGAATCTCAAGCAACTGCTCGTCAAGGGTGACGGCCATAGTTCCTCCCTACCACGCGGCGCCGGCGCCGTGGGCGTTCATCCGGTCCGGTTTCCCGCTGCTTGTCCCAGGATGCGCCTCAGCCGCGGACAATCGCCAGCACTTCGTCGGTCAGGGCGCGCATCGCGTCCTCGTCGTTAGCTTCGACGTTGAGCCGCAGCAGCGGCTCGGTGTTGGACGGCCGGATGTTGAACCATCCCTCCGGCAGTTCGACGGTCAGCCCGTCCAGCTCGTCGACGACGGCGCCCTGTCGGTTCCCGAAGGCGTCCTTGACGGCGAGCTGGCGCGCGACCTGGTCGTCCACCGTCGAGTTGATCTCGCCGGACGCGGCGTAACGGCGATAGCTCGCGGTCAGCTCCGAGAGCGGGCGGTCCTGTTCGCCGAGCGCGGCCAGCATGTGCATCGCGGCGAGCATGCCGGTGTCGGCGCGCCAGAAGTCCCGGAAGTAGTAGTGCGCGGAGTGCTCGCCGCCGAAGATGGCGTCGGTCTCGGCCATGCTGGCCTTGATGAACGAGTGGCCAACGCGGGTGCGCACCGGCTTCCCGCCGTGCTCGGCGACGATCTCTGGCACCGCCTTGGACGTGATCAGGTTGTGGATGATCGTCGCGCCCGGTTCCTTGGCCAGCTCCCGCACCGCGACCAGGGCGGTGATCGCGCTCGGCGCGACCGGGTCGCCGTTCTCGTCGACCAGGAAGCAGCGGTCGGCGTCGCCGTCGAACGCGATGCCCGCGTCCGCTCCGATCTCGCGCACCTTCGCCTGGAGGTCGACCAGGTTGGCAGGGTCGAGCGGGTTGGCCTCGTGGTTCGGGAAGCTGCCGTCCAGCTCGAAGTACATCGGCACGATCTCGATCGGCAGTCCGTCAGGGGCGCTGAACACCTGCGGCACGGTGTGCCCGCCCATGCCGTTGCCCGCGTCCACGACGACCTTGAGCGGCCTGCTCACCGAGAGATCGACCAGCTTCCGCAGGTAGGCGGCGTAGTCGGCGAGGACGTCGCGCTCGGTCACGACGCCGCGGGCGCCCTCGAACGGCGGCACGCCCTGCTCGACGGACTCCTTGATCTCGGCGAGCCCGGAGTCCTGGCCGACAGGGGCCGCGCCAGCGCGGCACAGCTTGATGCCGTTGTACTTGGCGGGGTTGTGGCTCGCGGTGAACATCGCGCCGGGCAGGTTGAGCGAGCCGGAGGCGAAGTAGAGCTGGTCGGTGCTGGCCAGCCCGATCGAGACGACGTCGACGCCCTGCGACGTCACCCCCCGCGCGAACGCCGAGGCGAGGCCCGGCGACGAGTCGCGCATGTCGTGGCCGATGACAACGGCGGAGGCCGCCTCACCGACGACCAGCCGCGCGAACGCGGCCCCGAACCGCTCGATCAGCTCCTCGTCCAGCTGTTCCCCGACGACGCCTCGAATGTCGTACGCCTTCACAATCCCCGACAGGTCACTCACGCCTTCTCCCGAATCGACGCTTACGGATCACGCGGCGACCCGGGACCCACCGGGGCCGAACGATCCAGCTCGTGCTCTCACGCTTGCGCAAAGCTCAGTGGCGCAGAGCCTACACAGTGCCACGCCGACGTCGATGGGGCGTCGGAGGAGGCTGGACGCGAACAACTACCGATTGACCGGATCGGGCAGTACTCGCAGGTGACCCCGGCGGCCACTGCCGCTCTGCTGGCCCGGCTGCGGCGGCTGGTGCGCCGACATCGGCTCCGAGCGCCCCGCCTCGCGGACCGCCTCCGCCAGCGCGGTCAGCTCGTCGGTCGATGGCTCCTGGGAGGCGAACTCGCCTTCGTGCCGGACCACTTCCCAGCCCTTGGGCGCGGTCAGCCGCACCGCATGCTCCTCGCAGAGGTCGTAGGAGTGCGGTTCCGATGCCGTCGCGAGCGGGCCGACGACCGCCGTCGAATCGCTGTAGGCATAGGTCAGCGTGGCGACGGCGGGCAACAGGCACCCGGTTCGCGAACACACCCGTACGCTCGACACGATCCCGACCATAGCGCCTCAGTCGCGTCGTGCCAGGGAGGCACACCGTGTCGCGGACGACACGATCTCGCCAATTGCGACGACTGGGCGATGCTGACCTTCGCAGACCAGTGAGCCGACCGGTGAGGGGCGGCGTAGCGGCACCGCGCGCGTACCCTGCTGTATGTGGGCACGACACGCAGCTTCCGTTCCCGGCACCGGCGTCGCCGTGACCGGCGTGGTCGCGGCTTGCGCGGTCCGTTGCTTCCTGCCTCGCTTCCCGCGGCGTCGAGCAGGTCGGAGCAGTTCGACGCGCTCGTGGTCGAGGCGCTCGAACCGATCGAGTCCCGCTGGGGCGACGACCTCGAGATGCTCGACGTCGCCGTGGACGAGGTGCCAGACGTCCGCCGCGCCGGCATGCGCGGGCTCGGCGAGGGCGTGCTGCTTGACGGCGTGATCCCGCTGTCGCGCCTGGTCCCGGTGGGTGTCGACCGGAACGGCGTGCCGACCCGCGCCCGCATCGTGCTCTACCGGAGGCCGCTCGAGGCGCGGGCAAAGGACCCCGCCGACCTCGCGGACCTCATCAACGAGGTGCTCATCGAGCAGATCGCGACCTATCTCGGGGTGGATCCCGAGGTGATCGACGGGCTGTGAGCGGCGTCGTCGCTGGTGCGATGAAGGGATTCTTACTTGCGTCAGGCGCAAGTAAGAATCCCTTCATCGCACCTCACACCCGGGGGCGGCGGGACGGGATCGCGGTCAGCAGCGTGAACAGCAGTGCCCCGACCTGCACCAGCAGGAGCAGGGTGCGCACGGTCGCCTGGTTGCGGACGACGACGTCGGCAGCGCGCGTGGGGACCTCGACGCCGACCTGATGGCCCCACGCTGGCACGATCGGCACCTGCTCGCCGTTGACACTGGCCTGCCAGCCGGGTTCCACGTTCGCGGCGAGCACGAGCAGCCTGCCCGCGGGGCCATCGGAGACCCGCACCCTGACATCGGGCAGGTCCTCGTCGACCACGGCGATGCCCTCGCCGTTGACGTCGCCGGGCGGCGCCTTGTCGCTGATCGCGAGTCTGCTCAACGACGGCGCGATCAGCGTGACCGGTCCGTTCGTGGGCAGCAGCCGCAGCACCCGCCTGCCGTCGGCGAGCGGCACCGTCTCCGCCACGAGGTCGTCCCCAGCCGCCAGCAGCGCATCCGGGGAGACACCATCCGGCAGCACCACGAACTGCACCCCTGCCGCGCTGACCGAGGCCAGCACGTCGCGCACCTCGTCGCTGCCGCCGTCCTGACCGCCGAGCAACGTCCGCTGCCAGCTGGCGAGTCGTTCCGGGGCACCGTCCGGCAGGTCAAGCGAGTCGTCGCCGAACGCGGGCATGCCACCGCCGGAGATGCGCGGCTGCTGTTCGTCGCCGCGCAGCACGAACACGGTCCTGCCGCTGTCGGCCAGCTCCGCGGCGAGCGGCGCGGCGAGGCGCTGCGGAGCGGCGTCGCGCAGCGGGCCTTCCTCTGCGGTGGTCACGGAGGCGACGGCGAACACGACGAGCGCGGCGACGCCAGCGCCGACGGCGAACCGCATGGCGAACACGGCGCGACCGCCATTGGTGCCATCGCTCCCGCTACTGACGTTCCGCCGGACGACCGCGAGCACGATGGTGAGCAGGCCAGCCGCGACCATCAGCAACGGCGCGCCCGCCCAGCCGGGCCGGGCATCGCCGCCCGCGACAGGGGCGACCGGCACCAACCGGACCACCGCGACACCAGCGGCGCCGATCAGCACCAGCCCGATGCCGGGGAGCACCCGCGTAGTCGGCCGCACCACCAGAGCGACGAGCGCGGCGGCGACCAGCACGCCGCCGATGGGCAACGTGCCCGCGCCGCCGGGGTACAGCGACAGCAGTTCGGTGACGTCGACGTCGAGGCCGGGCACCCGCGCGCCGAGCCCGTGCAACAGCAGCGCGGGGTTGGTGACCAGCGCCGCCGGCCACGGCAGGATGAGCGCGATCGGCAACAGCGCGACGAGCGCGATGCCAGCCAGCCGCCGCCCGAGCGGCACCGGCGACGACACGAACACGAATCCGCCGAGCAGCACGATCAGCACCATGAGGTGCGTAAGCGGCGAGAACGACCCGATCACCGCCAGCCCGAGGGAGACGGCGACGGCGACCGACAGCCACCGCTGGCCACCGGAACGCGGCTGGAGCACCGCCGCTGTCCCGGCGAGCACGAGCGGCAGCAGGATGTGCACGACGACGACGTCGATACGGCCCTGCGCGACGGCCGCGGTCGCTGGCGGCAGCAGTGCGTACCCGGTGGCGAGCAGGGCGCACACCCAGCGATGCACGCCGAGCCTGCCGCTGGCGGCATAGGCGCTGATCGCCGCGAGCGGGATGTCGAGCAGCAGTACGAGCCCGACCGCCGCCGAAGTTCCCCCGATCGGGTACAGCAGCGTGCCAAGCGCGCCGACGATCGCCAGCGCGGGCGAGGCCGCGGCGGACGTCCCGCCGCCCTCCGGGTGCCAGCCAGCGAGGTAGGTGGACCAGATCTGGCTCAGCTCACCGACGGGCAGCAGTCGTCCGCCAGCGAGGTCCAGTCCGAGGCGGTGGCCGTTGACCAGCAGCGCGAGACCGGTGAGGCCCAGCACGAGCAGCAGCGGCGGCGCGAACAGCGTCGCCGCGAGCACCCGGGCGCGGTTGACCTCGACGAACACCAGTCCGCCGTGCGCGCCCTCACCCGGGCTCGGCCGGTACGGCTGCTCGGTCTCGGGGGCTCGGGCGGCGGCCGTCGTCGTGCCGTCGGCGGTCTCGGCGGCGCGAACATCCTCGGCGACGTCGGTGGCCTCGGCGGCGGCCGTCGCGTCCGTCACGGCCCCACGAGCCGCGACACCGGAAGCCGCAGCTACCGCCTCGTCCCGCACCCGCGCTGACGCCGACCGGCGAAGCCCGGCCAGCGGCACCGCGACGACGTCCTTCGGCTCACCGCCGGCGAACGCGGCCGCGCGCAGTTCCTCCGGAGGGATCCAGGTGGCGCGGGTGGTGGCCGACTCTGGCAACCGGCCCAGCGCCGCCTCACTGGCGATGCGCCGCCGGACGAGCGCCAACACCCAGGCCTTGATGGCGAACCGGAGCCGGGTCGTCCGGCTCACGAACAGCCCGCGCACCCCGGCGCGATGGCGATACCGGCCGGTTCGCCCGTCACCGACGTCCGCGCGCTCACGCTCCGCCGCCCGCAACCGACGTCCCGGCAGCACCTGCCCGCCGCGCAGCATGAACCCAACAGCCGCCATTTCCGCGCGGGCCCGCGCGAGGTCCCTCGCCAGCATGAACCCGATCGCCCGCAGCACGCTCAGCACGACCAGCCGGGGTACGCCGAGCAGGAATGACGGCGTCGAGCAGTTCACAAGCAGGGTGCGCACCCCGCCGATCCGGTCGGCCGCCAACGTCTTCGCCCGGTCGGAGGCGATGCCAGACACCGCGTCGACGCTGCGCTCCCCGCTGCGCAGCGCACGCGCGTGCCTGATCCTGGCGCGCGGCACGCACAGCACCGTCACGCCGGCGACGTTGGCACGCCAGCCGAAGTCGATGTCCTCCCGCAGCAGCGGGAACTCCTCGTCGAACCCGCCGAGTTGGTCCCACAGCTCGCGGGAGATCAGCGCACCGGCGCTTGGCATCGCCAGCACCTCGGAGCTCTGCTCGGCCAGTTCGGCAGCGTCGATGCCCATGCCGTCGTGCCGGTGACCGGACGCGTCGGTGGACAGCCCCGCCTCCACGATCAGCCGGGAGTCCAGCCAATCGACGGCCAACGGGCCGAGCGCCCCCGCCGACGGCGCCGCGTCGGCGGCGTGCAGCAGGTCGGTGAGGCAGTTCGGTTCCGGCGCGCTGTCGTCGTGCAGCACCCACACCCAGGTGTGACGTTCCTCGAAGGTGACGGACGCGTGCTGTACCCCGGCGGCGACGGCCTCGGCGAAGCCGGTGTCGGCGCGCATCGTCAGGATGGAGTCGACGATGGCGTCCTGCTCGCTACGGGTGTACTCAAGCAACTCCGGCGTGCGATCCGTCGACCCGGTGTCGACGGCGATC
Organism: Actinophytocola sp.; assembly: GCA_009377475.1. GTDB lineage: Bacteria > Actinomycetota > Actinomycetes > Mycobacteriales > Pseudonocardiaceae > Haloechinothrix_A. The sequence continues at coordinate 48,287 of WHTY01000011.1, read as the reverse complement.
ACACGCTGCGGGCGCACGGTGCTTCGGCGCAGTGCCGAGAGCACCGTTGGCAACCAGGCTTCACCGTCGTGACAGACCACGACCGCGACCACCGGTGCGGCCTGCATAGGCAGTGTCGCCCTTCCCCGCCGCTACACGGCGCGCTTCTTCAGCTTCCTACGTTCCCGCTCCGACAACCCGCCCCAGATACCGAAGCGCTCGTCATGCGCCAGGGCGTATTCGAGGCACTCCGACCGTACCTCGCAGCCCTGGCAGATGCGCTTGGCCTCCCGGGTCGATCCCCCCTTCTCCGGGAAGAAGGCTTCAGGATCGGTCTGCGCGCACAGCGCGCGTTCCTGCCAGTCCTGTTCCTCGGTGATGTCGAACATTTCCGCGAGAACACCGTCGTCAAGACCGATGTTCTCTGCCCAGCTCATGACTGCCCCCGTGTGATGGCCTACGTCCGCGTTCCGCACGTCCGCCTCCTTGCTTCCACGCAGTTGAAGTTGGCGAACACCACCCGCTGCCCCCTGCCGTTACCAGCGTAGCCGCAGCGAATGACATCACTGTGATTACACCCCTGTGATCCGCTGCGGTCAAGCGATGTCCCATGGTTGGGGGATACTCGAGCGGCGAACGCGCAAGCTGACACGCCGAGCGGCACGCGGCCCAACATATCGAATTGATGACCTTGGCGACCCTCGGCTGCGGCGTCCGAATTCGCGTACGCGAGACTGTGACCGTGCGACGATCAGCTGTGCGGCCAAGCCCGATTTTCCTGGGAATTCTCGCGACCACCGTGGCAGGCGGCGTGCTCGCCACACTCTACCCGCTTCCCGCGGTCATCGATCGTCATCCGGTGACAACGCTCGGCATCGTACTACTGGTGCTCGGTGGCTGGGCGTTGTCGCTGACGCTGCACGAGTTCGGTCACGCGATCGTGGCATACCGGGGCGGTGACACCGAGGTCGCCGCCAAGGGATACCTGACCATGGACATCCGCCGCTACACCGATCCGGTGCTGTCGCTCGTGCTGCCACTGGTGCTGCTCGCCATCGGCGGTATCCCACTACCGGGTGGCGCGGTGTGGATCAACCATTGGGCACTGCGCTCACGGGGCGTCGCCGCGGCCGTGTCGCTGGCGGGACCGCTGTCGAACCTGGTGATCGGCATCCTGCTCACCGTGACCATCGCGTTCATCCCGACCATGCCCGCGGGGTTGCTGCTCGGACTGTCGCTGCTCGCGCTGCTGCAGATCGTGGCGTTCGTGCTGAACATCCTGCCGGTGCCCGGCCTCGACGGCTACGGCGCGCTCGAGCCGTACCTGTCGCCGCAGGCCCGCGAGATCGGCATGAAGGCGCGGCCGTGGGCGCCACTGGCGCTGTTCGCGCTGCTGATCGCCTTCGAGCCGGTACGCGCGGTGTTCTTCGGCGTCTCGGACCTGCTGTTCGAGGCCGCGGGCGGGCAGCCGGACGCCGCCTACATCGGGCTGTACATCCTGCAGTTCTGGCGCTAACCCGCGGTCCGCGTGATCGATCGAGCGAACCACTTGTCGGCGCGCTTGGCGGCGCGCCGCAGCCCGGACCGCTCGCCGAGGTAGTCGCCGAACATGCCGACGATGGGCAGCATGCCGATGAGCTGATGCCAGAACCGGCCTTGCGGTCGCTTCTCCAGTTCCTCCGTGACGGCGTACAACGAGCGACCCAGCCGCCACAGCGTGACGGCGAACGCCTTCAGTGAGATTCGGCGACCGTCCCGCTTCGTGGTGTCGCCCAGTTCCGCGGTGAGTTCGGCGGTGCGGGCGTCCTCATCGGACGGATCATGCTCGGGGTAGTCGCCAGCGGCGAGCCGAGGATCGATGTCGCGCCCGAACAACACCCACGCCAACAGCCGCACTCGCTCGGCATGATCGGTGACGCCGCGCTCGCCCGCGATGGCGCACAGCAACAGTCCCTGCGACGCGGTACCGAGCGCGTCTTGCACCGGCAGCCGGTCGGCGAGCGCGCCGCCGAGCCCAGGCACCGAGGTCACGAGCGACGTGACCCTGCCGACGCGGTTGATCCACCAGCGGGTGCGCTCGTCGGGGCTCATCGTCTCCCATGCGCCGGTACCGGGCACCTTGACCGTGCTGAGGCCGTTGAGGAGACGTCGACGCAGCCCGGGTGGGGTGTTGGCCAGTTCGGCGAGCTGTTCGCCCCTGCGGGCCGCCTCCGCCGCACGGGCGCGCAGCCCGAGCGGGTCGGCATCCCGCAGCGCGTCGAGCACGGGCGCAGTCGCCCGCACGAACGGCCGCAGCACCGCGACGACCTGCCGATCGGTGATGGCCTCGCCCACCGCTCCTCCTTGCGACTCAGGCGGTCGCCGTGGCCGACCGCGCGCTGCTCAGCGGGTCGGTCTGCCCGACCGCGCGACACGGGCTTGGGCGAGCTCGCGACCCAGCACCACCGCCGACGGCAACGCGCCCGCGCCGAGCAGCGCGATCGCCCGCCAGTCCTGCGGCATGACGAGGTCACCGCCCGGCCCGAACAGCCCGATGCCGATTACGGTAACGAACCACAACGTCAATGGCAGAGCGGCGAACCCGGCGGGGCCGCCCATCTGCACCGCGAGCCGCGCCGTCTGCGAGACCAACCACGGTGTGGTGACAAGTGCGACGAGCACGCTCACCGGAGCGGGTGCACCGCCGTAGTCCGGCAGGATGACGCCGTCGAACCGCAGCGGCAGGAAGAACAGCTCCAGCATGGCGAGCGCGACGGAGTTGATCAGCAGCAGGGTCAGCGCGAGGCCGTCGAGGGCCGATCCGGCACGGGCAGTCGTCACGACTGCCCGCCGAACAGGTCTCGCTCGCAACCAGCGCGCGGGCCGTGCACCAGCTCGAAGTACTCGGTGTACAGGTGCGGCAGCGCGGCGCCGTTCGACAGGGCGAAACACGGCCGCGTACCCCTGGCGACCGTGACCTGCGTGGCGTGGGCGTCGAGCGCGCGGAGTTTGTCGTCGCCGTGCTCGGCGATGTCGATTTCGGTGGTGACGCGCTCGTCCGGCACGGTCGGCAGCTCGTCATCGTCCGGCACCCGGAACGGGACGTCGTCCGTGGCGCGCAGCCGCGCCAGTTCGTCGTGCACTGGGGTGAACGGCACGATCGTGTGAAACACCCGCTCGACGGAATCGGCATCGGGCGCGGCGGCCATGGTGATTTCGTGCGCCCTGATGTGGTCGGGGTGTCCGTAGCCGCCGTACGAGTCATAGCTGACGACGACCTGGGGCCGTAGTTCGTCGAGGACCGCGCGCAACTGCGCCGCCTGCTCGTTCACGCTGCCGCGAACGAACGCACGTGGATGCTCGGCGGACGGCGTGCCCGCCATGCCGGAGTCGCGCCACCGGCCGATGCCGCCGAGGTAGCGATGATGCCGGACGCCGAGCGCCGCACAGGCCGCCATCAGCTCGCCGTGCCGGTAGCCGCCTAGCTGATCGGCGTCGGCCGCGCCGAGTTGCGCCAGCGCGGGTGGGATGATTTCGCCTTCCTCGCCGAGCGTGCAGGTGACGACCGTGACGTCGTAGCCAGCCGCCGCGTAACGGGCAATGGTGCCGCCAGTGGTCAGGGTCTCGTCGTCCGGGTGTGCGTGTACCAACAGCAGCGATCTCCGAGCGTTCTCCTCAGCCATTCACCCACCTGGTGTCGCCGTCGTCCGCCACTCGATCACGGTAGCCCACGGCAAGGGCGCGACCGCCGACTGCTCTCCGGGCGTCGGGACCTTCGGAGTGCTCAGACGTCGGCGCGGGCGGAGCACTCGCCCGTGTTGATCTTCCTTGCTCCCTGGGTGACGACCAAGGCCCGGCAAAGCGGACAGAATTTCGTCACTCAAGGAGCAAGGAAGATCAACTGCTGGTGCGACGGGCTCGGGCGACCAGCGCCCGTCGCCTTAGCTCGCGTGGACGACGTCGTGCACCTCGGCGAAGTGGCACCGGCTGGGATGCGGGGCCGCTGCCCTCGGCTCCAGCTCGGGCACCTCGGACGCGCAGACGTCCTGCGCCTTCCAGCACCGCGTCCGGAACGAGCAGCCGGACGGCGGGTTCGCCGGGGACGGCGGGTCGCCCTGCAACGTGATCCGCTCGCGGCTCTCCCTGCCTTCCGGGTCCGGCACCGGCACCGCCGACAGCAGCGCCTGGGTGTACGGGTGGGTCGGGGACTCGTAGATCTCCGCGTCGCTACCGACCTCGACCAGCTTGCCGAGATACATCACGGCGACCCGGTCCGCGATGTGCCGCACGATGGACAGGTCGTGCGCGATGAAGATGTATGACAGGTTGAACTCGTCCTGCAGCCCCTCAAGCAGGTTGATAACCTGCGCCTGGATCGAGACGTCCAATGCGGACACCGGCTCGTCGCACACGATCACGTCGGGCCGCAACGCCAGCCCTCTGGCGATGCCGATGCGCTGCCGCTGGCCGCCGGAGAACTGGTGCGGATACCGGTTGATGTGGTCGGGGTCCAGCCCGACCACGTCGAGCAGCTCCCGCACCTTCTGCTTCCGCGAGCCCTTCGGCGCGACCTCGGGATGGATCTGGAACGGCTCGCCGACGATGTCGCCGACCGTCATCCTCGGGTTCAGCGACGTGTACGGGTCCTGCATCACCATCTGGACCTTGCGCCGCATCGCCTTCAGGGTCTTGCCCTTGAGCTGGGTGATGTCGGTGCCCTCGAACAGGATCTGTCCCGCAGTCGGCCGCTCAAGCGCCATCATCAGCTTCGCCAATGTGGACTTGCCGCAGCCGGACTCGCCGACGATGCCGAGCGTCTCGCCCCGGTTGAGGTCGAAACTGACGCCGTCGACGGCCTTGATCTCGCCGATCCTGCGCTTGAACACGACTCCCTGGGTCAGCGGGAAGTGCTTGACCAGGTCCCGGACCTGGAGTACCGGCTCATCGTGCGTCATCGATGACCTCCGTCCAGTGGTGGCATGCGCTGTGGCGCGTACCGCCCACGTCGTACAGCGGCGGGGTGTCCGTCATGCATTGGTCGGTGCGATACGGGCAGCGCGGGTGGAACGCGCAGCCGGACGGCATCCGCAGCAGGTTCGGGGGCAGCCCCTTGATCGCGTGCAGTTCCTGCCCCTTGAGGTCGACCCGAGGGATCGACTCGATCAGCCCCTTGGTGTAGGGGTGCGCCGGGGCGCGGTAGATGTCGTGTACGGGGGCGTGCTCGACGATGCGCCCGGCGTACATCACCGCGATGTCGTCGGCGACGTCCGCGACGACGCCGAGGTCGTGGGTGATCAGGATCAAACCCATGTTGCTCTCGCGTTGCAGGTCGTGGAGCAGTCCCATGATCTGCGCCTGCACCGTGACGTCGAGTGCGGTGGTCGGCTCGTCCGCGATGAGGACGTCCGGCCCGAGCGCGATCGCCATCGCGATCATGATGCGCTGCCGCATCCCGCCGGAGAACTGGTGCGGGTAGTCGTTGTAGCGGTTCTTGGCCGCCGGGAGCCGCACCCGGTCCATCATCTCGATGGCCTTCTGCTTCGCCTCCCGCCGGGTCAGGCCCTGGTGCACCCGGAACATCTCCGCGATCTGCCAGCCCACCGTGAACACCGGGTTCAGCGAGGACAGCGCGTCCTGGAAGATCATGGCGATCTTGTTGCCGCGCAGCGGACGCCGTTCCTTCTCCGACATCGTGAGCAGGTTCCTGCCCTGGAACCGCACCTCGCCAGCGCTGACGTGGCCCGGCTCGTCAAGGATGCCCATGATCACCTGGGCGGTGACGCTCTTGCCCGAGCCCGACTCGCCGAGAACGGCGAGCGTCTTGCCCTGTTCAAGCGAGTACGACACGCCGTTGACGGCCCTGGCGATGCCGTCCCGCGTCGGGAACTCGACGTGGAGGTTGTCCACCTCGAGTAACGGTCCTGCCTGGTAGCCGACCTCGGTGACGTCGGCCTGGTGTGCTACTTCAGCCATGGGTCAGCCCTCCTAACGCAGCTTCGGGTCGAGGGCTTCGCGCACGGCGTCGCCGATCATCACGAACGCGATCACGACAACGGTGAGCGCCGCCGCGGGGAACAGCACCGGGTGCGCCGCCTGCCGCATCAGGTTCTGGTGGTCGGCGATCGCGACACCCCACGAGATCACCGGCGGGCGCAGGCCGATACCGAGGAACGACAGCACGGCCTCTGCGCTGATGAACGTGCCGACGCTGATCGTCGCGATCACGATGATGGGCGCGAGCGCGTTCGGCAGCAGATGCTTGAACACGATCCGCACCGGCGAAGCGCCGAGTCCCCGCGCGGCCTGCACGTAGTCGCTGTGCTTGACCGCGAGCATCGCCGATCGGGCGATCCTGGTGACCAACGGCCAGCCGAGCAGTGCCATCACCAACGTCACGATCATCATGATCCCGAAGGACCCGATGCCGGACCGGGTGTTGGCCAGCGCGCTCAGGATGATGATCGCGCCGAGGACGTAGGGCAGGCCGAGGAAGATCTCGGTGAAGCGCGACAGCAGCGAGTCGATCCAGCCACCTGCGTAGCCAGCGATGATGCCGATCAGCCCGCCGAACAGCGTGGCGAGCAGGACCGCGAGGGTGCCGACGATGATCGACGGCCGAGCGCCGTAGATGGTGCGCGCGAAGACGTCGCGGCCCTGGAGGTCGTAGCCGAACCACGCCTCGGCGCTCGGGCCCTGCATGCTCTTGGACAGCTCCGCGTACTCCGGGTCGGCGTTGGTGAACAGCCCGGGGAAGATCGCGATCAGCACGAACAGGCCGACGATGACGAGCGGGATCAGGAAGCTGGGTTTGCGCAGCAGGTCGTGCCACGCGTCGGACCACAGGCTTCGTACCTGTCCTGTCATCTCGGGGTGTGCCGAGCGGTCCTCGTCTTCATGGCGGCTCATGGCCGCGATCTGTGGGTCACTCATAACGAATCCTTGGGTCGAGCAGCCCGTACAGCAGGTCCACCAGCAGGTTCATGAACAGGTAGACCAGCACGAGCATGGTCGCGAGCGGGACGACGATGGTCGCGTCCTGCAAGCTCAGCGCCCGGAAGATGGTCAACCCGACGCCGTTGATGTTGAAGATGCCCTCGGTGACGATGGCGCCTGCCATCAGGTTGCCCAGGTCGAGACCGATGAACGTGACGACGGGGATCAGCGAGTTGCGCAACAGGTGCACGCCGACCACCCTGCCGCTTCCGAGGCCCTTGGCTTTGGCCGTCTTGACGAAGTCCGCGCTGCTGTTCTCGGCGATGTTGGCGCGCATCAGCCGCGCGATGAAGGCCATGGACGTCGTCGCGAGCACGAAGCCCGGCACGATCAGCTCCGACCATCTGACCTCTGTGGACACGTTCGGCTCGATCCAGCCGAGCTGGGCCCAGAAGAGGTACTTCATGAAGAACGCGACGACGACGATCGGCAGCGCCATCAGGAACAGGCTGCTCACCAGCACGAGGTTGTCGAGAAAACCACCGCGCTTGAGGCCGGTCATGACGCCGGCGCCGACACCGATCACGGCCTCGATCGTCAGCGCGACGAGCGCCAGCTTGAGGGTGTTCGGGTACGCGTCCTCGATCAGGTTGATGACGGGGACCTGGTTGAAGCTGACCCCGAAGTCGCCGGTCAACATCTTGCCCAAGAAGATGAAGTACTGGACGTAGAACGGCTCGTCCAGGTGGAACTGCTCGTTCATCCTGGCGATGAACGCCTCGGAACACGGCCGCTGGCCGCAGCGTCCGTCGAACGGGTCAGCCGGCAGCTGCCACACCAGGAAGTGAATGATGAACGTGGTGCCGATCAGCACCGGGATCAGCTGCAGCAGGCGCCTGAGGGTATAGCGGCCCATCTACGCTCCTTGTCGTTGCCGTGCAGGAGCACCGAGGCTGATTCCGGTCGGAAACCAGCCCCGGTGCTCCAGTGCCACTCGCTAGGGTCGGCGGTTAGCCCGTGACCTGCACGTTGTAGATGTCCAGCCACCCGAACGGCGTGACCGTGACGTTGGTCAGCTTCTCGGAGTACCCGGCGTTGGTCGTGTAGTCCACAACCGGGATCGAGGTCATGTCCTCGGCCAGCGTGGCCTCTGCCTCCTGGTACAGCTGGATGGCCTCCTCCGAGCTGCTCGCCGCGTCGGCTGCCTCCAGCTTCTCATCGAGCTCCTTGTTGCTGTAGAAGGCGTCGTTGGCCGACGCGTTGGTCTTGTACAGCGGGTTCATGAAGTTCTCGATGTGCGGGTAGTCCATCAGCCAGCCGGTGCGGAAGAAGCCGTCCATCTTTTTCTCGGTGATGTCCGACCGCATCTCCGCGAACGTCGGGTACGGCTTCGCGACCACCTCGAAGTCACCCTCAAGCGTCTGGTTGATGCTGTTGGCCATCGCCTCGGACCACGCCTTGTGGTCGCCGTCCGCGTTGTAGTAGAAGGGGATCTCCTTCGGCGGGGTGTAGCCCTTCTCCTCGGACTCGGCGAGCAGGTCGTTGGCGGCGTCCTTGTCGAACTGGCAGAGGTCGCCGCACTGGCCGCCCTCCTTGTAGCCCTCGACGACCGGCGAGACCCAACCGTCGGAAGGCGCACGAGCACCGTGGAAGATCGTGTCCGCGATCGCCTGGCGGTCGATCGCCCGCGAGACGGCCTTACGGAACTCAACGGCGCCAGGACCGGAGTAGTCCTCGTGATACGCCGCCCACGTCACCGTCTGGTTCGCACCCTGCGGCTGCGACACGGCACGCTCACCAAGGTCAGCCTTCCACTGCTCGCCGGCGAGCGCCGACGTCGGGATCTGGTAGCTGTAGTCGACGTTGCCCGCGAGCAGGTCCTGGTACTCGGCGTCGAGGTCGCCGTACATCTTGAAGTCGATGGCGTCGATGGACGGCTTCGGGTGGCTGTCCGTGCCAGGGTAGTCCGCGAACTTCTCAACCTTGATGTTCTGGTTGTCGTTCCACTCGACGAACTTGAAGGCGCCGTTGCCGACCGGCTTGCGACCGAAGGCCTTGGGGTCCTCGAAGAACGAGTCGGGCAGCGGAGCGAACGCGGAGTAGCCGAGCTTGTTCGGCAGCACCGAGAACGGCTGGGTCGTCGTGATCGTGAAGGTGTGGTCGTCGACCACCTCCAGGCCCGACATCTCCTTGGCCTTCGGCTCCTGCTTGCACTTCTCGTCAGGGCACTGCAGGTCCTCGAAGCCCTCGAACTGCTCGAACCAGTACGCCTGCTGGAGACCGTTCGGTCCGTATGCCGTGTAGTTCCAGGCCTTGACGAAGTTGTCGGCGGTCACCTCTTCGCCGTCGTGGAACTTCCAGCCTTCCTTCAGGTTCACCGTGAACGTCTGGTTGTCCTCGGTCTCGATGGACTCGGCGACGCCGGGAACCGGCTCAGCGGTCTCCGGGTCGTACATCATCGGCGCCACGAACAGCGCGTCGATGACACGGCCACCACACGTCTCGTTGGTGTCACCGGGGACGAGCGGGTTCTGCGGCTGGCAAGCGCCGTAGACGACCGTGCCGCCCTGTACGCCACCCTGACTGTCGCCGTCGTCGCCGGCTTCGCCACCGCCACCGCAGGCGCTGAGGACAAGGGCGGACCCTGCCAGCAACGCGACAGCGGAGATTTTACGAGATCTCCTCATTCGACTGTGCCCTCCTAAAGCACTTGGGACATGCGCCCGAGTGACTCCGGTATTGGTCATCGGAGCTTATGCCATGCCGGTAAGAACATGGCGCGCTGACGCAGCACCGTAGAAAGGAAATCATACGGAGTCACCGGTTGGGGTCCGATCGTGACCAAAGGGTGACGTGCCCATTTACGCCAGTGGCGAGTTTGGTTACCTCTGGCGCTCCCGTAGCAGGTCACGACCCGATCAGGAAAAGGTTGCGACTCCGCCGAATGGTTCACTTACATTGGGGGTCGCCCGAGCCGGGGAAGCGAACCGCGGGAAATCAGGGAACCGCGCAAAAGCGTCATTTTGAAACGCTGGGTAATAACGGCGCTAACTGATAGTTGCCCCGACGGCGACGTTGTCGCCTACTACCCCGTGCGGATCCAGTTCACCGCGTCACCGAATGGCCCGGCGAATCCGTGGCCCGGTGTCACGCCGGTTACCTCGCCCCCCACCGCCAGGGTGTCGGTGAGCTGGAACAGCGGGATCGTGACGTCGGCGCGCCACAGCGTCGACTCCACCTCCGACCGGACGTCATCGAGCCTCCGCTCGCCGGTCAGCACGTCCTGCCCGATGCGGTCAAGTCGCTCGTCGCAGAAGCCGGTGATGTTGCCCGGCTGGACCACGCCGCCGCTGGTGGAGTCGTCAACGCCGTTGTCGTCGCTGTCGTCGGTGTTACCGGTGTTGTCGCCGTCGCCGTTGTCACTGCCGCCGGTGCCGTTGTCACTGCCGCCGGTGCCGTCGCTGCCCTGGCCGGGGCTGCCCGCGCCGCCAGCACCGCTCGCGTCCGCAGCGCTGTCCGAGCCGCTGTCGTCCGAACTGTCACCGGGACGTTTCCGGCAGGCGAATCGCGAGGCGAACGTCGACGCGGGGTCGGCGCCGAGCGCGCGGGGCGCCAGCACGATGTCGATGCCGACGCCGCCCGCGAGCGCCTCCGCGTCCGGGTCGGCCGGGTCCGCCCCGAAAAGCTCCCGTGGCTTCGGCGTCGCCACCGTCGCCTCGATACCGCGTCCGGTGAGCTGGCGGACCAGCTCGCGCGCCATCGCCGGATACGGCTCCTGATCACCGGGCGCGGCCACCACGAGCTGTAGCTCATCGCCGCTCGCGTCGCGCCACACCCCCGCCGAGCGCTGATACCCCGCTTGGCGCAGCAACATCTCCGCGCGCTTCGGGCGAGGCGCGCGCTCTGCGGCGGGAATCGTGGGCTGGTATCCGCTCGCGGAGGGCACCCCGAGTTGCGCGTTGGCGCGCAACCGGCCGGACGGCCCGCCTTCCGCGCCAGCCGCGATGAGCCGTTTCCGGTCGATCAGCGCGGCGATCGCGGCGCGGGTGGTGTCGTCGGAGAGGACGTCGCTGGTGGGGCGCAGCACGACTTCGGCCACGGCGGGACGCGGCACGGTGTAGAGCGAGACGTCGTTGCCGAGCTGCCGCAGCGCGCCGCGATCGTGCCCGGTGGCTCGTGTCAGCGCGAACTGGTTGTTGCCGTCGCGCAGCGCGGCGATGATGCCCTGCTTGTCCGAGCGCCGCAGCACCACCTGGTCGACGGCGGCGGGCTTCTCCCAGTAGCGCTCGTTGCGCTCCAGCAGGATCTCGCCGCGCGCGGTGTCGATCGACCTGATGGCGAACGGCCCCCCGTACGCGGGGAAGCTCGTCGAGAGGGCGCCCTGCCAGCCGCCGGGGACGTCTTTGAGCAGGTGGGCGGGCACCAGGTTGTCGAAAAGGCCGCGCCACCCGGGGTACCGGTCCTTGAACGTCACCTTGACCCGTTTGCCGCCGTCCCGCGATGCGACGTCGCTGATGAGGCGATACCCGGCGGGGGCGATGGTGCCCGGCTGGCGCCGCATCGCCTCGGCGAGGTAGATGAAGTCCTCAGCCGCGATCGGCGCGCCGTCCGACCAGGACGCGTCCGGCCGGATGACGTAGCTGACCGTGAACGGGTCGGTCGACATCACCGATGCCGAGCGCATCACGGTCTCGTCCAGTTCCAGGCCGTCGTCGCCCGGCACGAACACCGACGGCAGCAGCATCCGCGCGAGCGCGCGCGTCACCGGCGACAGGTCGGCCACGGTGTGCGGGTTGTAGCCGCCCCCGATGGCGTCGACGCCGACGACGATCTGGTCCGGCCCCGGCTCCGGTGTCTCGACGACGCTGGTCGGCTGCGGCCCAGGCACTGGTGGCGCGTCGGTGCAGGCGGTGGCGAGCAGGGCGGTGACGCAGCCGAGCGCGAGCAGCGTGCTCGCACGGCCACTCGCCATGGCGGCGCCCACCTCCCAGTCGTTCACGCGTCCCCTCGGCACTCCCCCGCAGCGCCGGGTCGCGGTGTCGCGTTACCCCGGCGTCATCGGCATCGTGCCAGAGCGCGGGACGTCTCGCCCGCCATTTCGTGCCGTCAGCGCGCGTCCCGCGCCTTCGCGCGCGACCGCTCCCTTGCGCGCGTGGTGCTGTCCAACGTCACCTTGCGCACCCGCACCGATTTGGGCGTGACCTCGACACACTCGTCCGAGGCGCAGAACTCCAGCGCCTCTTCCAGCCCGAGCTTACGCGGGCGGGCCAGGCGCTCCAGCTCGTCACCCGTCGAGGAGCGGATGTTGGTGAGCTTCTTCTCCTTGGTGATGTTGACGTCGAGGTCCTCGGCCCTCGGGTTCTCCCCAACGACCATGCCCTCGTAGACGTCGCTGCCGGGCTGGACGAAGAACGTGCCCCGGTCCGCGAGCTGCAGCAACGCGTAGGTGGTGACCGGACCCTTGCGGTCGGCGACCAGCGACCCGCTGTGCCGGGTGCGGATCTCCCCCGCCCACGGGAAATACCCCTCGAACAGGTGATTGGCGATGCCGGTGCCGCGCGTCTCGGTGAGGAAGTCGGCGCGGAACGCGATCAGGCCCCGCGACGGCAGCACGAACTCCAGGACGATCCGGCCGGTGCCGTGGCCGCCCATGTGCTCCATCTTGCCCTTGCGGCTGGCGAGCAGTTGGGTGACGGCGCCGAGGTAGTCCTCGGGAACGTCGAGGGTGAGCCGCTCGAACGGCTCGTGCAGCGTGCCGTCGATGACGCGGGTGACGACCTCCGGCTTGCCGACGGTCAGCTCGAAACCCTCCCGGCGCATCTGCTCCACCAGCACCGCGAGCGCCAACTCGCCACGGCCCTGTACTTCCCAGGCGTCCGGCCGTTCCGTCGGCAGCACGCGGATACTGACGTTACCGATCAGCTCCTGGTCGAGCCGCGCCTTGACCAGCCGGGCGGTGAGCTTCTCGCCGCCGAACCCGGCGAGCGGGGCGGTGTTGACCCCGACGGTCATCGAGATGGCTGGCTCGTCCACGGTGATGCGGGGCAGCGCCTCCGGCGCTTCGGGGTCGGCGAGTGTGTCGCCGATGGTGATGTCGCTGATGCCCGCGATGGCGACCAGGTCACCGGCGGCTGCCTCGGTGGCCGGCACCCGGGTGAGCGCCTGCGTGACCAGCAGCTCCGAGATCCGGACGTTCGCCACGCTGCCGTCCTCGCGCAGCCACGCGACCGTCTGGCCCTTGCGGAGCCTGCCCGCGTGGATGCGCAGCAGCGCGATCCGGCCGAGGAAGTTCGATGCGTCGAGGTTGGTGACCAGCGCACGCAGCGGCGCATCGACGTCTGCCCTCGGCGCTGGCACGTGGTTGAGCAAGACGTCGAACAGCGGGTCGAGGTTGTCGTTGTCCGGGGCGGCGCCGTCTGCGGGCTGGTTGAGGCTGGCCTTGCCGTCGCGTGCGCAGGCGTAGATGACCGGCAGGTCGAGAATGGCGTCCTCGTCGGCGTCTGCGATGTCGGAGGCCAGGTCGAGCAGCAGGTCGTGGGTCTCCTCGACGACCTCGGCGATCCGCGCGTCCGGCCGGTCGACCTTGTTGACGACGAGCACGACGGGCAGGCCGGCCTCCAACGTCTTGCGCAGCACGAACCGGGTCTGCGGCAGTGGGCCCTCGCTGGCGTCGACAAGCAGCAGCACGCCGTCGACCATCGCGAGGCCGCGTTCGACCTCGCCGCCGAAGTCGGCGTGACCAGGCGTGTCGATGACGTTGATGGTGACGGGACCGTCCTGGGTGTTCCGGCGGATGGCGGTGTTCTTCGCCAGGATCGTGATGCCCTTTTCCCGCTCCAGCTCGCCGGAGTCCATCACCCGCTCGCCTGGGTCGCCGTGGTCGCTGAACGCGCCCGACTGCCGCAGCATGGCGTCGACCAAGGTGGTCTTGCCGTGGTCGACGTGCGCCACGATGGCGACGTTGCGCAGGTCGGTCCTCGTAGGGGCGGTTGTGCTCGCAGCGGGCACGGCTGAGCTCCTCATCGGAAAGGGTGTCGATGGAGACCACCGCGCTGTGACGGCTGGTGGCGCGATCGCACCAGCGACGAGTGGTCAGGGTCCAGGATACCCGGTGGCCTGATGTGACCCTTCACACCTGACGGCGTACCGCAGGGGAGCCTGTCCTGCGGTGCTGTGGGTGTCGCTCGGCGCGGACGCCCGCAGTGGCTACGGCGACCACCCTGGACACGGCGGCGTGACCGCGCCACGCCCGTGGCTCACTCCTGGTTGACCAGGGCTTCGTTCAACCAGTTCAGTTCCTTGGCGGTCCGCGTCGCGGCGAACTCGATCACCTCGTAATGCACCATGTGCCGATAGGCGAACGGGTCCGTCGCCAGGATCGCGTCGAGCTTGCCGCGCAGCATCGGGCGCGCGATGATCACGCCGCCCACGCGGGGTTCTCGACGGCCTGACAACAGGAAGTCGCCGGCTTCGTAGTGCTTGACGAGCCACTCGGCGTGGTCGGGCAGTACGAAGTCGATCTCCTCTAACGGCGCGGTGTAGGTGCTCAAGACAACGTACATGCCTCAACGGTAAGCCCGGCTTCGCATAGTGACACCTGTTAACCGCCCGGTCGTTGCTGGTTCGTCCTGGTGATGTTCGCCGCCGTGCCAGCGGGGTCTACGTCGAGGCCGGTGGCGGAGGGGCCGGCGTCAGGGTCGCTGCCGATCAGGGTGCGCAGCCGCGGCAGCAGCACCCGGTCGCCAGGGAGCCAGTCGACGTCGTCCAGCGCGTCGCCGGTGACCCACCGCAGTGCCGCGTGTTCCAGCGCGACCGGCTCCCGCGCGGGGTCGGTCAGGGTGGCGGCGTAGATGCGGAGCAGGCTGCCGCCGGGGAGGTCCGTGCCGCCGAGGTGATGTCCGATATGGACGTCGACGGCCAGCTCCTCGCGGCATTCCCTGCGCAGCGCGTCCTTCTCGGACTCCCCTGGTTCGACCTGCCCGCCGGGCAGCTCCCAGTAGCCCGCGAGCTGGTGCGGGTACGAGCGTTGTGCGGCCAGCACCGCGCCGTCTCGCACGATTGCCGCGCCAACAACCACTTTCGCCACGTCGCGCAGCCTAACCGGCGGGGACGCCGTAGCTGGGCGCGTAGCAGCGGGGAACGGCGCGAACCAGACACGCGAGTGTGAGTCAATGTGGCTGCGATCGCGACCACAATGACTCACACTCGGCGAGGAGGCGGCGCTGGCAGCTGGACGTCCTCAGCTCGGAGTAGTCCCCGTGCGCCAGGTGACCTGGAACCGTGCGCCGCCGTCGGGGGAATCCGCAACGGCGACCGTGCCGCCCCTGCGCCGCACCAGCTCCGCCACCAGCGCCAGCCCCAGCCCCGAGCCGCCGGAGTCGCGGGCGCGGTCGTCGGCCACCCGGTAGAACCGGTCGAACACCTGACGCCGGTGCTCCGGCGCGATGCCGGGGCCGTCATCGTCGACCACCACCCGCGCCACCGACCGCGCCGCGAGGACCGTCACGACGACCCGCGCGCGGGCGTAGCGGCAGGCGTTGCGCAGCAGGTTGTCCAGCACCAGCTCGACCTCGGCGTGCGCGGCCGACGCCCACACCTCGGGGGCCGCGGCATCGATCCGCACCAGCTCACGTCCGCCGCGCCAGCCCTCCGGCACCTCGGCGGGCAACCGTGCCACGGCGGCGTGCGCCTCGCTGACCAGGTCGACGTCGGTGGCGGGCGGCAGTTCGCCCGCGTCGGAGCGCGCCAGGGCGAGCAGGCCGTCCAGCAGCGCGGAGAGCCGTTCCGACTCGGCGAGCACGTCGCCGAGGACGTCCTGGCTCAGTTCAGGGTCGGGGTTGGCGACCGCGACCTCGGACTGCACCCGAATCGACGCGACCGGTGAGCGCAGTTCGTGCGCCGCGTCGCCGGTGAACCGCAGCAGCCGCTGGCGAGCCTCCCGCTGTCGCGCCAGCAGCAGGTTGAACTCGGCGGCCAGCGCGCGCAGCTCGTCGTCTGCGGTGGGCAGCGGGAGCCGTTCGTCATCGCCGAGACGGCGCACCTGCCTGCCCATGTTGCCCACCGGGCGCAGCGCAGAACGCACGGCGAAGGAAATCGCGACGGCGGCGACGACCGCCGCGACCAGCGCGACGACGAGCAGCCACCGCGCGCCGTCGTGCACCGCCTCGGCGACGCCGACCATGCCTGCGCCCGTGACGACGAGGCGTTGCGAGCCGTCCGGTGCGGTGGCGACGGTGCCGTGCCAGCGCATCGGCGGATCGCCGTCGGCGCTCACCGGCAGGCCCGACTTCAGGGTGCGCACGGCCGCCGAGCCGAGTGCGGGGTCCGGCCCGCCGTCGACCGGCGTACCAGAGGTGTCCAGCACGCGCACCAGCACGCCGTTGGGCGCGTCTACGGGCTGACCAGCGCGGACGTCGACCACGGCGTCGGCGAGCACTCCGGACAGCTCGGCGTCCACCGACTCGGTGAGCAGCGGCTCAAGCAACCTGCCCGCCAGCAGCGCGAGGCCGAGCAGGCAGACCAACGTCACCACGGACGCCAGGGTCGTGATGCGAAACGTCAGCGACCTGCGCCGCCACACCGCGCCGAGTGAAGCCATCAGCCGGACGTGACCTGGTACCCGTGTCCGCGCACCGTCCGCACCATGTCACCAGCGCCGACGGCGTCCAGCTTACGGCGCAGGTAGCCGACGTAGACCTCGACGACGTTGCGGGTCGCCGCGCGTTCGTCGCCCCACACCTCGGCGAGCAGGTCGTCCTTGGTCAGCACCGTGCCAGCGCCGCGCGCCAACGTCTCCAGCAGCGCGTACTCGCGCGGGCTGAGCGCCACCGTCGCGCCGTCGAAACGCACCTCGCGCGCCGAGCGGTCGATCTCCAGCCCACCGAGCCGCACCACGCCCCGCGCTCGATCACCGCCCGTCCTGCGCAGCACCGCCCGCAACTGCGCGCGCAGCACGACGAACGAGAACGGCTTGACCAGGTAGCCGTCCGCGCCGAGATCGAGGCCGTCCGCCTGGTCGATCTCGCCGTCCTTGGCCGACACCAGGATCACCGGCGTCCGCACGCCTTCCTCCCGGAGCCGCTGCAACACCCGGTACCCGGACAGCCCGGGCAGCATGATGTCGAGCAGCAGCGCGTCGAACGTCCCTGTCCGCGCCAGTCGCAGCGCGCTCGGGCCGTCGGCGGCGGTGACCACGTCCATCCCCTCGGCGCGCAATCCCCTTTCCAGGGCTTTGCGCACCCCTGCCTCGTCGTCCACGACGAGCACTCGTGTGTTCACGCGACTCAGCATGCCTGATTCCTGCCGGTTCGCGAGACGATTCCTCAGCGTGTTCTCAGCGACGTCTGGCGTCTCAGGGTGGTCTCAGCGAGCGGGGCGCACCGTAGATCTCGACAGACCAGCAAACTGGTCACGAAGAACAGGGAGAGCGCATGCAACCGAAAACGAAGGGGATCGCCGTAGCGGTCACCGGCACCACGGCCGGGCTGGTCGGCCTGCTGGTCATGACCCTGCCCGCGGACGCCGACCAGGAGCCGGAGCTGCCGGAGCTCAGCGCGACCGAGCTGGTCGAGTCCGCGCTGACGGCGAAGGCGCCCGCGTTCGAGGGCACCGTCGAAGTCACCAACGACCTAGGACTACCCAGCCTGCCCGCGTTGCCGGGGCTCGGGCTGGCCAACGCCGAGTCCGCACGGATCTACCACGACGGCGACGACGGCGCGCGGCTCTCGGTGCAGCGCGGCTCGACGGAGTTCACCGCCGTCACCGGCCCGGACGGGACGTGGACGTACGACTCGGAGAGCAACACCGCCACCAAGTACCCGGGGGTTGATCCCACGGAGACCGTGCCCCGGCACGGCGGCCTGAGCGACCCGGCGCGCGCCGCCACCGAGATCATCGACGTGCTCTCGGACAGCAGCACGGTCACCATCGACGGCACCGCGCGCGTGGCCGACCGCGACGCCTACGAGCTGGTGCTGACGCCGAAGCCGTCGGAGCGCACGCTGCTGCGCGAGGTCACGGTGGCGATCGACGCGGCGACGAAGCTGCCGCTGCGGTTCGAGGTCATGCCGAACGGCTCGCCGGAGCCGGTGGTGAGCGCGGGGTTCACCGAGTTCGACGTCACCGCGCAGCCGGACGAGCTGTTCGCGTTCACCCCGCCGCGTGACGCCGACGTCACCACCGCCGACCCGGACAAGGCGCGCAAGGCCCTGCCGAAGCACGCAGACCCGTCGCAGGCGTTGGACGACGTCGGCGAGGCGCTGGGTGGGTCGTTGTCGGTGACCGGCTCCGGGTGGGACACGGTGCTCACCGGTGCCGTGCCGGAGGAGGCGTTCGCTGAGGCGGCCGAGCGACTGAATGAGCTGGGCGGGCCGGACGGCCCACCGGAGACCACCGCGTTGGATGTGCTGAACCAGTTCGGCGAGCGGTTCAGCGAGGGAGGCGTCAGCGGGACCGAGTTCACCACGCACGCTGGCACCGGGGTCGTGACTGACGACGGCCGGTTCGCCGTCGGCGCGGTGCCCCGCCAGGTGCTCATCGAGGCGTTGGAGCAGCAGTGACAGAGATGATGACCGGTGCCGCCGCCGAGGGGGCGGCGGCACCTCGGCTCGCGGCTCGCACGCGCAGGCTGCGGAAGGTGTATCGCAGCGCGGTCGCCGTGGATGGCGTCGACATGGACGTGCCAGAGGGCGCGGTCGTGGGGATGCTCGGGCCGAACGGGTCCGGCAAGACGACCACGATCCGGATGTTGCTCGGCCTGGTCCGACCCACCGAGGGCGACGTCGAGTTGCTGGGCCAGCCGATGCCTGCCGCGAGCGAGCTGAGCCTCCCGCACGTCGGCGCGCTGGTCGAGGGACCTGGGTTCCATCCGTTCCTGTCCGGCAGGGACAACCTGCTGCGGCTGGCGGCGGCCGAACCGCTACTGGGACGTCGTCAGGTGGACACCGCCGTGACCGACGCGCTGGAGCGGGTCGGCCTCGCGGACGCGGCGCATCGGGCGTACCGGGGCTACTCGCTCGGCATGAAGCAGCGGCTGGGGCTCGCCGGTGCGCTGCTCGCGCCGCGCCGGTTCGTTGTGCTCGACGAGCCGACGAACGGTCTCGACCCCGCTGGCACGCGGGAGGTGCGGCGCGTCATCGCCGACCTGCACGCAGAGGGTGTCACGGTGCTGGTGTCGTCGCACCTGCTCGCGGAGGTGGAGGCGACCTGCACCCACGTCGTCGTGCTCAACCAGGGCGCGGTCGTCGCCCAGGGCGAGCTTGACGATCTGCTCGAGTCGAACAGCCCGACGTTACTGGTGTCCACTCCGGACGGTCCGCGAGCGGTGGACGCGCTGCGGGACAACCGGATTCCCGCCCGACTCGCGCCGGACGGCGTGCGCGTCGACCTGTCGGCGACCACGTCGTCTTCGGTGATCGAGACGCTGGTGCGCGCCGACGTCGCCGTCGAGGAGGCGCGTCGTGAGCGCACCGGCCTCGAGGATCTGTTCGCGCGGCTCACCCAAGCGGAGCCGGTCGAGCAGGACGACGTCCCACTCGACCGTGTCCCGGAGTTGATGTCATGACGACGATGATCGCCCCCTCGGAATTGCGACTCACCCGGGCGCGCGTCGGCCTGCCCCGGCTGTTGTGGGCCGAGCTGCGTTGGATCTTCCGCAGGCCGCGTACCCGGGTCATGCTGGGGCTGCTCGCCGTCATTCCGGTGATCATCGGGATCGTGCTGACCTTCGCGGACGGCGGTCCGACCGGCGACGCCGATCCGCCGGTGTTCGTGACGTTGGCGTCCAGCGCGCTGGCGTTGCCGATTGGGGCGCTGACCGTGCTGATGTCGCTGCTGCTGCCGCTGGCCATCACCAATTCGAGTGGTGACGCTCTCGCGGGTGAACAGGCGAACGGCACACTGCGCGGCTGGCTGCTGGCTCCGGTAAGCAGAGGCCGGTTGTTGCTGGTGAAGGCGTTCGGCGTCGCCGTCGTCGGGCTCGTCGCAGCCGGTCTGGTCGGCACGACCGGCGTCCTCACAGGGCTCGTCAGCAATGGCACGGACGGGCTTATCACCCTGTCAGGGACGACGTTGCCGCTGCTGGACGCGCTCGGCAGGGTGGCCATCGCCGTCGGGTGGGTGACGGTGCAGCTCTGGGCGCTCGGCGCGGTGGCGCTCGCGATCTCGGCGTGCACCGAGCACCCAATGCTGGTGCTCGCGACCGTGTTGGGCGGCGTGATCGTGTCCCAGCTGCTGCTGGTGTTCGACTCGCTCGCCTGGCTGCACCCGTTCCTGCTGCCGTCGTCCTGGGAGTCGATGATCAACCTGGTGCGCGACCCGATCTGGTGGGACGGCCTCGGCGAAGGACTTGTGCGCGCCGCCTGCTACATGGTGATCGGGTTGTCCCTGGCGTATGCGCGGATCGTGACCAGCGACGGGTGAGGGGTGCGACGAAGGGATTCTTACTTGCACGAGACGCAAGTAAGAATCCCTTCGTCCCACCCGCCGCTCAGTGCCATACCGCGCGCCACTCGCGCAGCCAACGTCGCTCGTTCGTGGTGACGTCGGCTGCGGGAAGGGTCATCGGCTCGGTGCGCATGGGGGCGACGCTGCGCCAGTCGTCCGGCAACGACACTCGTTCGCGTGTCGGGTAGGTGCCGTAGGTGGGGGCGATGGTGGCCTGGAACTGCTGCGACAGCAAGAAGTCGATCGCCCGGTGCGCCCGTTCGGGGTACTCCGTGTCGGCGAGCACGCCCGCGTAGCGCACGGTCCGGAAGCAGGTGTCCGGGAGCACCGCAACCGGGGCCGTGCCGTCCTTCAACGCCTTGGCTGGCGACGATGCCGGGGCAACCGCCAGCGGCAACGACCCGGACGAGTCGGACGATGCCGCACCGGAGAACCGCTTCTTGTAGGCGACGTCGAGTGAGCTGACCAGGTGCGCGCCGTGGTTCCGCAGTTGGGTCCAGTACTGCCGCCAGCCGGCCTCGCCGTAGCGCGCGATCGTGGCCTGGAGGAAGGCGAACCCGGTCTCGGAACGGGCGGGGTCTGGCAATGCGAGGAGCCCGGCGTACTCGGGTCGGGCGAGGTCGGCGAGGGTCTTCGGCTGGCTCCGGTCCCGCGAGGCGAACCAGCTCTTGTCGACGTTCACGCAGACGTCGGCGACGTCGACGGCGGACAGGCGTTGCTGGTCGTCGATCGTGAAACGCTGTTGCCCCTGGTTGGCTTCCGGGCTGGTGTACGGCGCGAAGACGTCGGCGGCGAGTGCGCGTTTGGCGTGTCGGTCCGGCAGGTCGACCGCGACGTCGCCGGTCGGTTCGCCCGCGGTCGCGGTGAGGTGTCGGGTGAGCGATGCGGCGTTGGCGCCAATGTGCTCGACGTCCAGCTCGTAGCCGGTCTGGCGTTGGAAAGCGTCCTGCAGTTCGGGCGGTATCGTCCAGCCCTTGTAGGCGAGGACCGTGACGGTGGGCGCGGCGGGGCCGGGAGGGGTCTCGGCTGGATCGCCGCAGGCAGCGGCCAGCGCGGTGACCAGCGCCATGATCAGCACGGCGGCCACGGCACGCCTGCGGGATGGCACCCGCCACACCTTCTCGCTCACGATCCCTCCACGACGCTGCCGGGCCAGACGCGAGCCCCCACGTAACCCCGCACGCCCGCAGCACGGGCAAGGGTACCGAGTGGGTGGCACGATGAGTGTCATGGTTGAGCTGCTAGCCGATGATCAGATCGCAGAAGCCAAGTCGACAAGGCCGCACTGGGACGTGGTGGGGGCCGCGTTCGTCCGCACGGTCGAGCTGGCCAGCTTCCCGCAGGCCATCGAGGCCGTCAACCGGATCGCCGAGGTCGCAGAGGACATGAACCATCACCCTGACATCGACATCCGGTGGCGCACGCTGAAGTTCTCCGTGAGCACCCACTCGAAAGGTGGCATCACGAGCAACGACGTCGCGCTCATCGACCGGATCGACTCGGTGCTGGCGGAGTTGTAGGCGGCGCGACGGGACGGGGCGTCGTACCGGCGCGCCAGGCCGCAGTGGATCTTGAGGCGTTGTGGTCGCTATAACGACCACAACGTCTACAGCTCACCGCGCTTCACACCGGGAGGCGTCGACCTCCCCGGAAATGTCGGTGCCGTGCGCTACGGTGCTGTCGTTGAGTCACCGCGTGAACAACCGCCGAGCGGAGCGAGGAGGGCCATGATCGACAAGTTCACGGATCCGCTGCTCGCACCTCGTGACGTGGCACGTCACTTGCAAATACCGCGATCGACGCTCTACCGATGGCTGCGGGAGCCCGCCGACGGCGTCCCGCTGGTTCACCATGTCCCGCCGGAGAAGCGCGGCTGGCCTTCGGTGCCGTTCATCGCGGTCGTTGAGGCGTATGTGCTGCGGTCCCTGCGTGACCTCGGGTTCACGAAGGACGCGATTCGAGACGCGGCCGGAGCCGTGCGCCGGGAGTTCAACACCCCGTACGGCCTGGCGACCCGGCGCATCGGCACCGATGGCATCGACATCTTCGTGCACTACGCCGATGACGACATTGCCCGCGCGAAGGACAGTCAACGGCCCTTCCGTGAGGTCATCGACGACTACTTGCGATACATCACGTGGGATGAGGACGACCAGTTCGCCAGCAGGCTGCGGCTGAGGCAGTATTCCGACATCGCGCCAGTGATCATCGATCCTCGGTTCGGCTGGGGTGCGCCCGTCGTCGAGTCGTCCAAGGTTCCGGTCGACGCCGTAGTGGACCTGTGGGTAGCCGGTGAGTCCATCGAGCAGGTCGCCTACGAGTACGACATGACTCCGGAGCAGGTGGAGTCGATCTGCCGGGCACGTGCGGCCTGAGTTCTTCCTTGACCGGGGTCTCGGCCGAGGCGTGGCCGAAGGTCTCACTGAGCTGGGCAGGATAGTGCATCGGGCGACCGATCATTATCCGAACGACGCGCAAGAGATCAACGACGAGGACTGGCTGGAATACGGACTGCGGAACGGGTAGACGCCGCTCTGCAAGGACGGCCGCATCAAGGGACGTCGACACGAACGCGAACCCCTGATTTGCCTACAGCGGAGTGCTGTTCTATCTGAAGAATCAACGTCTACTGCGCACCGAGATGGTGCGCCGGGTTCCGCGTGTCCGAAACGGCCATCTTCCGCGCCATCCAGCGCGGCGGACCGGCGGCGTACACGGTTGGCGCGGACGGAATCCGCCGTACCTGGCCGTGATGTGCGCCGCCGTTATCCCCGACCGCATGTGTGGCTCGCAGTTGATCTGAAGACATCGTGGTCGCTATAACGACCACAACGTCTTCAGCTCGCCGCACTTCCCTGCCCCGGACGTCGTTGGCGTTATGCTCAACAACGAGAGCCCCGGGAGTGACGGCGTACCGGCTTTGGCCAGGGAAACCACCCGCGGCCTTGTCATGTGGCCAGGCGTCTACCCGCCCGCCGGAAACGCTGCGCGCCGCCGAGCGACGGACACAATGGACATCCTTCGCAAAGACAACGGCGGGAGCGGGCATGGTCACGATTGATCTCCACTACGACCGGTGGGGTTCCCGGCTGGCGCGCATTGGCGACACCCCGCTGACCTACGATCGGCTTGGCTCGCGGCCCCGCGCGCTGGGGAACTACGCCCTGGACTACGACATGCTTGGCTCTCGGCTCAAGTCCATCGGAGACGCCGAGATCACCTACGACCGGCTGGGATCACGCCCGAGCGCTCTCGGCACCTGGCCCGTGGAGTACGACCGGCTCGGCTCGCGCATGAACCGGGTCGGACCGTACGACCTCGCCTACCGCATGCTCGGCAGTCGGATCGACACGATCGGCCCGATGCGGATTCACCATGACCGGCTAGGCTCGCGCCCGAAGCGAGTGGAACTCACCGACGGTACCGCGCGCCTGAACGACGAACTCCTGATCACGCTGTTCTTCGTGCTCGACCACATCCGGCGCAGCCACGAATCAAGCAGCAGCGCCGGAGGGAATTCGTAGCACGTCAACGCCGCCAGACGTAGGGCATCGTGGTCGACACCGCGACCAGGCCAGCGCGTTCCAGGATCGGACGGGAGTACGCGGTCGAGTCGCTGTGGATCAACGTCTTGCCGCACGCGAGCGCGGATCGAGCACGCGCGGCCGTCAGAGCACGGTAGATGCCCCGGCCGCGCCATGCTTCCAGCGTCGCGCCGCCCCAGATCCCCGCAAAGTCGGTGCCAGGGACCGGCTCGAGCCTGCCAGCGCTGACGATCTGCCCCTCCACTTCGGCCACCCAGAGTTCCATCCCGTCATCCAGCGCCAACCGGCGCAACAGCGCCTCGGCCATCCGATTCGGCATCGGATCGCCGAAGGCCTCATCCTGCATCGCGCTCATGGCCCGGACGTCGCGCTCATCCGTGACTCTGCGCAGGATGACGCCGTCGGGCAACGGGACGTCGGCCAGCAGCGACGTTGTCTCACCGAGCATGATCGACTCGGGCTCTTCGGGAATGAATCCATCACCGACCAGCGCCTCATGCAAGCCAGGGGCGTGGTCGTGGCCGCGTGTCTTCCATTCGACTCGGTCGATCGCGGGGTCGGCCTGATAGTGCCGCAGCGCTTCACGAACGAGCCGGGCAGTCTCGTCGGCGTTTCCGCCACCAAGATCGCGGTAGGTCACGAACCCGCGCCCGCCAGCGAACGTCACCAACCGCAGCGGCCCATGCCGGGTAACCGAGACCGCGCTCGGCGTCTCGGCGTCGGTGCGCAACTGCTCGTCATAGGCCCGCAGCAGACCGGCCGCATCCAGCATGGCGACAACCACCGCTGCGCTCGCGTCCGGCGAGCAACCGAATTGAGCGCCGGTTAGACGTTGAAGCGGAACTCCACCACGTCGCCGTCGGACATGACGTAGTCCTTGCCCTCCATGCGCACCTTGCCCGCCGAGCGCGCTGCCTGCATGGACCCGGCCTCGACCAGGTCCTCGTACGAGACGATCTCGGCCTTGATGAACCCGCGCTCGAAGTCGGTGTGGATCACGCCTGCGGCCTGCGGCGCGGTCGCGCCCTTCGGGACCGTCCAGGCGCGGGCTTCCTTCGGCCCCGCCGTCAGGTACGTCTGGAGGCCGAGCGTGTGGAACCCGGCGCGCGCGAGCGCGTGCAGGCCCGGCTCGTCCTGGCCGACCGACGACAGCAGCTCCTGCACGTCGTCGGGGTCGTCCAGCTCAAGCAGGTCCGCCTCGACCTTGGCGTCCAGGAACACCGCGTCACCCGGCGCGACCAGCTCGGTGAGTTCCTTGCGCTTGGCCTCGTCGGTGAGCACCGGCTCGTCGGCGTTGAACACGTACAGGAACGGCTTCGTCGTGAGCAGATGCAGCTCTCGCAGCTCGTCGAAGTCGACCTCGTTCTGCGCGGCGAACAGCGTGCGACCCGAGTCGAGGATGTCCTTGGCGCGCTTGGCGTTCTCCAGCGCTGGCCGGGCCTCCTTGCGGGTCCGCGCTTCCTTCTCCATCCTGACCAGCGCCTTTTCCAACGTCTGGAGGTCGGCGAGGATCAGCTCGGTGTTGATCGTCTCGATGTCGCTCGTCGGGTTGAGCGTGCCATCGACGTGAACGACGTCCGGATCGTCGAACACCCGGATGACCTGGCAGATCGCGTTGGCCTCACGGATGTTGGCGAGGAACTTGTTGCCGAGCCCAGCGCCCTCCGACGCGCCCTTGACGATGCCCGCGATGTCGACGAACGACACCGTGGCAGGCACGATCTTCTCCGAGGCGAACTGCTCCGCGAGCTTGTCCAGGCGCGGATCGGGCAGCGGCACGACCCCGACGTTGGGCTCGATCGTCGCGAACGGGTAGTTCGCGGCGAGCGCCTCATTGCGGGTCAGGGCGTTGAACAGGGTGGACTTGCCAACGTTCGGCAGGCCGACGATTCCGAGGGTCAAACTCACGACGTCAGAGTCTACGGCCCGCCCTGACGGCGTCCCCGGTCCCCCATCGGCCTGCGATGTCCGATTTCCGCCAGTCATCGCCGGAGCACGGTGGCAGGATCAACACCATGACCCAGCAGACGGCCCCGCACCCAGCGCTCTGGCAGGACTTCGAGCGCTGCTACCGCGCCGTCGCGTCCCGCGAGACGCGCTTCGACGGGCAGTTCATCACCGGAGTGCGCACCACCGGCATCTACTGCCGACCGTCGTGCCCTGCGCAGACGCCGTTGCCGGGCAACGTCGAGTTCTTCCCGACGTCGGCGGCGGCGCAGTCGGCCGGATTGCGCGCGTGCCGACGTTGCCTGCCGGACGCGGTGCCCGGCTCGCCGGATTGGAACCTGCGCGCCGACCTCGCCGCACGCGCGATGCGTCTGATCACGGACGGCGTCGTGGAGCGCGAAGGTGTGCCTGGCCTGGCCGCGCGGCTCGGGTACTCCGAGCGGCAACTGGGCCGGACGCTGACCGCCGAGTTGGGCGCGGGGCCGCTCGCGCTCGCTCGTGCGCATCGTGCCCACACGGCGCGCCTGCTGATCGAGCGCACGTCCCTGTCGTTGGCCGATGTCGCGTTCGCGGCCGGTTTCGCCAGCGTGCGGCAGTTCAACGCCACGATCCGCGAGGTGTTCGCGACGACGCCCTCGCGGTTGCGCGGCACCCGGCGTGTTCCCGACGCCCCAAACGGTGCGGTGACGCTGCGCCTGCGGCTCCCGGCGCGCACGCCGTTCGACGGCGCTGGTGTGCTGGGCTTCCTGGCGGCGCGCGCCGTCGCGGGGGTGGAAGCGGCGCACGACGGCGAGTACACCCGCACGCTGCGACTGCCGCACGGCACCGCGACCGCCCGGCTCCGGCCCGCTCTTGAGCACGTCGAGTGCACGCTGCGGCTCACCGACACCCGCGACATCGCGAGCGCGGTCAACCGGCTGCGCAGGCTGTTCGACCTGGACGCCGACCCCACCGCGATCGACGTCACCCTGCGTGGCGAGCCGCTGCTGGCGGCGTCGGTGGACGCGATGCCGGGCATCCGGCTGCCGGGCAGCGTCGACGGCGCGGAAACGCTGGTGCGCGCCATGCTCGGCCAGCAGGTCAGCGTCGCGGCGGCCCGCACGGCGGCGGAACGGCTCTGCGCGGCACTCGGGGAGCCGCTTGACCACCCGGACGACACGCTGACCAGGTTGTTTCCCACGCCGGACGTCATCGCCGAGCGTGGTCACGAGGTGTTGGCCGGTCCCGTCCGGCGAGTGGAGTCGATCATCGCGGTGTCGGCGGCGTTGGCGTCCGGGGCGCTCGACGTCCACCTCGGCCGCGACCCGCACGAGCTGCGCGACGAGTTGTTGGCGCAGCCCGGCATCGGCCCGTGGACGGCGGCCTACCTGCTACTCCGGGTGCTCGGCTCGCCCGATGTCCTGCTGACCGGCGACCTGGCGCTCCGCACCGGTGCGGACGCCCTTGGCCTCCCCGCCGACCCTGCTGCCCTGACCGACCGCATGGCCGCGCTGCGCCCCTGGCGTTCCTACGCCGGGATGCACCTGTGGCGCGCGGCGGGTGCCACGAAGGGATTCTTACTTGCGTCTGGCGCAAGTAAGAATCCCTTCGTGACACCTCCAACCCCCGAAAGGACGACATGAGCATCGCATACTGGTCCACAATGGACACTCCGGTCGCGCCGTTCACCGCCATCGTCACCGGCGACGGCGCGGTGCTGGCCTCCGGCTGGACATCGGACGTCGACGACCTCGCCCCGCAGATCGCCCCCGCGTTCCGCCCGTCCGAGCTGCGGCACCGCCGCGACCTCGGCCCGGTCAGCGCGGCCGTGCGGAAGTACCACGCCGGGGACCTCGCCGTGATCGACGACGTCGAGGTGCGGCAGACGTCCGGCGAGTTCCTGACGCACGCCTGGCACGTGCTGCGCACGGTCCCGCCCGGCAAGCCGGTCACGTACCGCGACTACGCCGCGCTCGCCGGACGTCCCGCCGCCGTGCGCGCGGCGGCGTCGGCCTGCGCCCGCAACGCCGCGGCGCTGTTCGTGCCGTGTCACCGGGTCGTGCGCGTCGGCGGCGCGATGGGCGGCTTCCGCTGGGGCGGCGACGTCAAGCGCTGGCTGCTGGCGCACGAGGAACGCAGCCTCGCGCGGTAGCTGAGCGGCTAACCGGCCATGAGCTCCAGCCGCGATCCGCTCCGCGCCTTCCGCACCCGCAGCCGCGTCGGGATCCGCTGCCGCAGCTCCTCAACGTGCGATACGAGCCCGACGACGCGGCCGCCCGCGCGGAGCCCGTCGAGGGTGTTCATCACGACGTCCAGCGTCTCGGCGTCGAGCGTGCCGAACCCCTCATCGATGAACAGCGTGTCGAGCTGTGCGCCGCCGGTCTCGGCGGCGACGACGTCCGCCAGCCCCAGCGCCAGCGACAACGACGCCAGGAACGACTCACCGCCGGACAGCGTCTTGGCTGGCCGCACCGCGCCGGAGTAGTCGTCCAGCACGTCGAGCCCGAGCCCGCCCCTGGTGCCGCGCGCGCCCGCCGCGTCAGAGTGCACGAACGAGTACCGCCCCTGGCTCATCACCTTCAACCGCGCGGTCGCCGCGACCGCGACCTCCTCAAGCCGCGCGGCCAGCACGAACGAGTGCAGCGACATCTTCCGCGCGTTCTGGCCCCTGCCGTTGACGACGTCGGTGAGCGCGTCCAACTCCGCGAACTCCGCCTCGGCGGGCGCCAGCTCGGCGGCCAGCGCGGACAGCTTCTCCTGCAACCGCGCGAGCTGCCTGGCGCACTCGGCGGCGGCGCGCTGCGCGACCAACGCGGCGTCAGCGTGCTCCCGCGCCGCTGTCACAGCCTGCTGCGCCTCGTCGACGTCGACGACGGTGTCCGGCTCGATGTCCGCCAGCTCCGGTTCGGCGAGCACGGACCGTGCCGCCCGTTCCTCCACGGCGGCGTCGTGGATTTGCCGATCCAACGCCTCGATTTCGATCGGCTCACGCGCGGCGGCGAGCGCGTCCTCGCGCGTCGCGAAGCCCGCCGACGACACCTCGTCCGCCACCCTGTCCTGCTGCTCGGTGAGCCGGTGCCGTGCGGAGACGAGTTCGGCGCGCGCCGACGCCAGCGCGTCGTAGGCGGCGGCGAGTTCCTGGAGCGCGCTGCGGCGTTCGGCCACGCTCGCGTACTCGCCGCGTGCGGCGTCCAGTCGAGTAGCCCGCTCGGCGATGGTCGCGGCGAGCCCTTCCCGCTCCGCGACGGCGGTGGCGGCGGCGCGGTCGGCCTCGGCGTGTTCCTCGGCCAACCGCTGCTCGGTCTCCTCCAGCGAGCGCAGCTCCTGCTCGATGGTCTCCCGCTGCGCGGCCTTGTCCGCGAACGCCGTGACCTCGTCGCGCGCGACCGCCAGCTCCTCGGCCAGCACGTCGGCGTCGCGGTCGCCAACGACCTCGGCGAGCCGGGTCACCGACGCGTCCGCTTCGTGCCGCGCGGTCATCGCCTGCTCGCGTTCGGCGTGTGCACGCTGCTCCGCCTGCTCGGCCTCCTGCTCGTCGGCCTCGCTGACGCCGACAGCAGCGGCGGCGGGCGCGGGATGCTCGCTCGACCCGCACACCGGGCACGGCGCGCCGTCGGTCAGCTCGCCCGCCAACTCGGCCGCCATGCCGGACAGCCGCTGCTCCCGGAGGTGCTGTCGGCGTTCCCGCGCGCTCTGGTGGACGTCGATGGCATCGCTGAGCCGGTGCGCCGCCACCTGCGCGGCGTCGCGGGCCTGCGGTAGCTCGCGTGCGGCGTCGAGGGCGGTAGCCAGGTCGTCACGGCGAGCGCGGGCGGTGTCGAGCCGGGCGGCGGCGTCGCTGGCGGCGGCAAGCCGGGCCCGGCAGTCGGTGAGCTGCGTCGGGAGCGCCTGCCTGCGTTCGGCGAGCTGGTGCGCCTGGTCCGTCTGCTGCTCCGCCGTCGTGTCCAACTGCCGCAGCCGCTGCTCGTCCTCGCGCTGCCGCTCCGCCTCGGTGAGCGCTTCCGACAGCGCGCCCGCCGTCTCCCGC
This sequence comes from Actinophytocola sp., assembly GCA_009377475.1. Classification (GTDB taxonomy): domain Bacteria; phylum Actinomycetota; class Actinomycetes; order Mycobacteriales; family Pseudonocardiaceae; genus Haloechinothrix_A. The sequence goes on along the minus strand of WHTY01000011.1, from coordinate 18,455 downwards.
AGCTCGCTGGCCCGCTCCCGCAGCTCGGGCTCGGTTCCGTCGGACGGGTGATCCCCGAGGTTGCCAACGGCGGTGTTCTCAGCGGCGACGGCCTTGTCCACGGCGGCGGCGAGCTGGTCGGCGTGGTGCTGCGCGGTCAGCACGGCAGTGGCGCGCTTGGCTTGCGACAGCTCCTCGCGCGTGCGGTCAAGCGTAGGTGCCTTCTCGCTGAGCAACCGCAGCTTCTCGTGCGCCGCCGCGACCCGCCGCACCCGCTCCTGCCGCGCCTTCCGCTCCACGAGGACGTCGTCAGCGCGGGCGCTGGCCAGCCGCGCTTCCTCGGCAGCGGTCTCGGTGCGTCGCAGCTCGGCGTCGGTGTCGGAGCGCCGCTGCGCGGCCCAGCCCAGCAGCTCGTCGGTCGCGCCCGGCCCGGTCTGTTCCTCCGGCAGCTCCACGCCCGATGCCTGCGCGAACCGCGCCGCCACCTCACGCAACCGGTCCCGACGCACCTCCAACTCCGCTCGACGTCGCTTACGGCGGCTCATCAGCCAGTGCTGCGCCACCTCGAACCGATGGGTGTCGAACAGCCGCTCCAGCAGCCGCTCGCGGTCGGCGGTATCGGCGCGCAGGAACCGCGCGAACTCGCCCTGCGGCAACAACACCACCTGGAAGAACTGCTCCGCTGTCATCCCGACGAGGCGTTGCACCGTCCGGGCGACCTCGTCAATCCGGGTGATGGGCTCGCCGGTTTCGCCGTCCGGCGCGCCGTCGAGCCACGTCAACGACGCCTTCGCCTGCTGTTTGGTGGTTCCCGTGCCCTTGCGCTTGCGCCGTTCGTACTCCGGGCTGCGCACGATGCGCACCCGGCACGACTGCACCGTCAGCTCCAGCGACACCTCGGTCGGCGTGTCGTCGGCCGACAGGTCGCTGCGCAACCGCTTCACATCGCCCCGCGCGCCGGGCACGGTGCCGAACAGTCCAAACGCGATCGCGTCGAGCAGCGCCGTCTTGCCCGCGCCGGTCTCGCCGTGCAGCAGGAACAACCCGTCCGCGCCGAGCGCGTCGAAGTCGACGTCCTCCTTCGCCGCGTACGGGCCGAACGCGCTCACCTCGAGCCGGTGCAGCCTCATTCCGCGCCCACCTCTTCTCGCGCCGCCGCCGCGAGCGCCCGATCGACGACGGTGCGTTCGCTCGTGCTCAGCTCACTGCCCCGGCAGGTGCTGAAGAAATTGTCGGTGATCTCGGCGTCGCTGCGACCGCGTACGACGTCGCGGTAGCGCAGCGCGTCGCCGTTGCCCTCGGGCGGAACCCACTCCAGATGGACCGCGTACGGGAACCGCCGCCGCAGCGTGCGCATTCCGTCGATCGGGCGTACCGGGTCGGTCAACGTGACCGACAGATAGCACTCGACCAGGTGGTCGTGCGCGGGGTCGGCCAGCAGGTCGTCCAGCCGCCCGGACACCGTCGCGAGAGGCCTCGGCACCGGCAGTTCGCGCTGGGTCACGTCCGCGAGCCCGTCGGCGTCCAGGTCGACCAGCCATACACATTTCCGGTGCGACGCCTCGGAAAACGAGTAGGCCAGCGGGCTGCCGCAGTAGCGCAGCCGCTCGCTCAGCGTCTGCGGCCCATGGAGGTGTCCGAGCGCGACGTAGTCCGGGCCGTCGAACACCGCCGCGCCGACCTGCTCCACCCCGCCGACGCCGATCGGCCGTTCGGAATCCGACCCCGCGCCGCCGGTGACGAAGCCGTGCGCCAGCACGACCGACCGCGCGTCACGGGTGGCGCGGTCGGCGTTGATGCGGCGCATCGCCTCGCCAAGCACCCCGGCGTGGCCGCGTTCGGCGATTCCCATGGCGTGCCGCGCGGGGTCGGGCTCCAGGTACGGGATGCCGTAGAACGCGACACTGCCGTGGTCGTCGTCCAGCAGCACCGGCTCCGCGAGCCCGTCGATCGTCGTGCGCAGGTACAGCCCCTCGCCCGACGTGAACTCCCCGAACGCCCCGAGCCGGACAGCGGAGTCGTGGTTGCCCGGCGTGACGACCAGCCGCGCGCCCGCATCCCTGATCCGGCGGAACGCCCTGCCCGCCACGCGCACCGCCTCCGCCGACGGCACCGCCCGGTCGTAGACGTCGCCGGCGACCAGCACGACGTCGACGTCGTCCTCGGCGACGATGTCCGCGATCGCACCGAGCACGGCGTCCTGGTCGGCGAGCAGATCGACCCCGTGGAAGGTGCGGCCGATGTGCCAGTCGGAGGTGTGCAGAACCCGCATGCGCCCAACCCTAGGGCGGCGGACCGACACTCCCGTGACGACGCGCCGCCGTTCTGTCGGGGGTGTCTGGCACGCTGCGCGACATGACCGCAACCGTGATCGCGACTGCCGCTCTCGCCATGGCGCTGTTGCTCGCCGCAGGGCTCGCGGTGCTGTGGCGGCTCTACACCGACAGCATGCGCCGGGCCGACGCCTCCGCGCGGCTGCTCGCCGAGGAACGCGCGCGGCTGGACGAGCAGCAGAGCGCGTTACGTCGTTACGAGGTCGCGTTCTCGTCCATTCGAGGCAGGGGTGAGCTGGGCGAGCAGGTGTTGGTCGGGACCGCGCGGGCGCTCGGGCTACGCGAGGGGCTGCATTTCACGCTGCAAACCGACCTCGCTGGCGGCGGCGCGGCCAAACCGGACCTCGTGTTGCACGTCGGCGGCGGGAAGACGGTGCCGGTGGACGCCAAGGCGAGCATGGCCGTCTGGGCGGAGGCGGTCGAAACGGACGATCCTGCCGAGCGGACCGACGCGCTGCGAGTGCACGTCCGCAACCTGCGCGCACGGGCGCAGGAACTGGCGAACAAGGGCTACCAGCGGTGGGCCGACGCGATCTACGGCACGGTGATGTTCGTGCCGTCGGACGCCGCCGTCGTCGCCGCGATCGACACCGAACCCGAGCTGTTGCGCTGGCTGCTGGACCGCAGGGTGTTCCTGTGCGGACCGACCGGGTTCGCCATCGTGGCGTCGGCAGCGCTGTTCGCGGCCAGCGAGCGGACGTTCGCCGACGACATGGAGCGCGTGCGTGCCCAGGCACGAGGGGCCCATCGCGCGGCGACGAACGCCGTCGACGCGGTGAACCTGTCCAGCACCCACCTGCAGCGTTTCCTGTCGGCTCGACGTCGAGAGCTGGACGCTTTGGAGGCCTTCCGTACCGCCGTGGACCCGATCTCCGAAGCCGCGGCGAGCGCGTCGTCGGTGGCGGAAATCAGGAGAGGCGATGAGATCGCCACCTCGTAACGGCTACCGTGGGGACCCGTGGCCAGCATCAGCAAGCGCGGGGACGACCGCGCGGACGAGATCCAGCCAGCGCCGTGGGACGAACGACCGATCATCGGTGTGACCCAGGGTTTGCCGTGGTGGCAGGCGGTCCTGCTCGCCTTCGGCCTGGCCTTGTTCGCGGCCGTGGTCGACCTGCAGTTCAACGACAAGCTGACCGTTCTGTTCCAGGGCGCGTACTTCGTCGCGTGCCTCGCCGCGATCGGCTGGGTGCAGCGCGGCAGTCTGTTCGCCCCGATGGTGCAGCCGCCGTTGATCCTGGCGGTCATCGTGCCGGGCATCATGCTGTTCACGTCGGACGAGGTCCAAGGCTCCGGGCTCAAGGACATCCTGCTGGGCTACGGCCTGCCGGTGATCAACGGCTTCCCGACCATGGCGATCACCACGGGCGCGACGGTTGCCGCCGGCTTCCTCCGCATGTTCCTGCAACGCAACCCCGGGGATGACGTCGACGAGGCGGACGACGCGCCGCCGCGCGGGCGTCCGCGCGACGAGGCGGCGGCTGCGGGTACCTCGCGGGGACGTCGGGCCATTCCCAATGAGGACGATTCGGACGACGAGCCCAGCAAGCTCCCGCTGTTGGACAAGGTCCGCAAGTTCATGCCTGTCCGTGGGTCGGAGCCGGACGACGAGCCGCCCGCGCGCGGCAGCGCCCCGGACGCGGAGCGAACCAGGCGTGGCAGGGGGCCGGTGGAGCCGCCACCCGCGCGACGCGGTGCTCCGGGCGAACCGCCGCCGCGCCGAGGCGCGCCGCCTGCGGGTGGTCGTCCTGTTCCGGGCTCTGAGGGTGCCCGAGCCGGTGCCGCTCCTCCCGGCCGCAATCCGTCCGGACCGACACAACGCCCCCCGCGCATGCCACCGCCGGAGCGACGTCCCGAAGGCCCGGGCGCCGGTCCTGGTGGTCCTGGTGGTCCTGGTGGTCCTGGTGGTCCTGGTGCCGGTCCGCCGCCGGGTCGGCGCCGCGCGCCGAGCGAGCCGGTCCGCAGGCCAGCGCGTGGTGAGGCGCCCCCGCCGCCGTCACGGGGTGAGGGCGCGGAGCCACCGCCACGCCGAGGCGCACCGAAACCACCGCCGGATGGTCCGCCGCCCGGGGGTCCGCCACCAGCAGGCCCGCCTCCCGCAGGCCCGCCTCCCGCAGGCCCGCCTCCCGCCGGGGGGCAGCCGCCCCGGCGCAGGCCAGCGCCACCACCGGACGACCAGCCGCGTCCGCCGCGCAGGCAACCACCACCGCCTCGGCGTCGTCTCTGGGACGACCAGGGCTAAGCCCCGCCCCGGCGCAGGCGCGGTAGCCGACGGCAGCAGGCGGCGAGCGGGCCGCGCATAACGGCGAGCCCGCCGCTACCGGACGCTGGAGCGTTCCCGGGTGTCCCGGATCTCGCGCGGCAGCGCGAACGCGATCTTCTCGTTCGCCGTGGTGACTTCCTCGACGTCGGACCAGCCGCGCTGCTCAAGCCACTCCAGCAGCTCCATGACCAGGACGTCCGGCACCGACGCCCCGGACGTGACGCCGACGGTGGTCACGCCGTCCAGCCAGGACTCGTCCACCTCGCGGGCGTAGTCGACCAGGTACGCCGAGGACGCGCCCGCCTGCAGCGCCACCTCGACCAGCCGCTTGGAGTTCGAAGAATTCTTCGAGCCGACGACGATCACCAGGTCGCACTCGGGCGCCATCTCCTTGACGGCGATCTGCCGGTTCGACGTCGCGTAGCAGATGTCGTCGCTCGGCGGGTCGGCGAGCTCTGGGAACCGGCCTTTGAGCTGGTTGACGCGCTCCATGGTCTCGTCGACGCTGAGCGTGGTCTGCGACAGCCACACGACCTTCTCGGGGTCGCGGACCTGCACCCGCTCGACGTCCTCGGCGGTGTCAACGAGCTGCACGCGGTCCGGCGCCTCACCGGAGGTGCCTTCGACCTCCTCGTGGCCCTCGTGACCGATGAGCAGGATGTCGTAGTCCTCGCGGTCGAAGCGGTTGACCTCCTTGTGCACCTTCGTCACCAGGGGGCAGGTCGCGTCGATGGTGCGCAGGTTGCGCTCCTCCGCCTCGGTGTGCACGGCGGGCGAGACGCCGTGCGCGGAGAACACCACCATCGCGCCCTCCGGTACCTCGGACGTCTCCTCAACGAAGATCACGCCGCGTTCGCGCAGCGTGTCCACCACGTGGCGGTTGTGCACGATCTCCTTGCGCACGTAGATCGGCGGGCCGTACTTCTCCAGCGCCTTCTCGACGGTGACCACCGCCCGGTCGACGCCCGCACAGTAGCCGCGCGGTTTGGCGAGCAGCACTCGCTTGGTTGTGGCCTCGCTCGCAGTCATCGTTGTCCCATCGCGTGTCGGATGCTCGCTCGACGCCGTCAAGGGTACGGGGTATGCGAGGGTGTTCGGGGTCACGTCTGGCAACACGTCGCCAGACTCGGTTGGGCGGTGACCACCGAGTGAGGGACACTAACCCTATGAAGCCACTTCCCCTGCCCATTCGCCTCGCGGCAGGCATCGCCGTGAGCGCCAAGGAACGCGCACGAGACTTGCCGAAGCAGCTCACCGGGCTGCCGGTCACGGTGGCGAGCCAGGTGCTGCAGTTGTCGATGCGAGTGCAGCAGCAGGTAACCGAACTGGCGATCAAGGGCGAGTCCGCGCTGTCCGGGCTGCAGCCGGTCGAGGAGACGCCGAGCTGGGCGACCTTCGACGAGGACGTCGACCCCGAGGAACGTGACGACCTGTACCCCAGCGCGTTCGACGAGCCGGACCTGCCGGTGCCGCCCCCGCGCAGCCAGCTCAACGGACGTCTTCCCGGCGCGTCGCTGCGGTCCAGTCGCTTCGACACCGCCGACGAGACGGACCAGGAGGCCGACCCGTGGTCGCGGGAGGAAAACGCGCTCGCCGAGCGGGAAGCGGAGACCGAGCGGGAGGAAGCGGCCGAACAGCTCAGTCCGCCGAGCTGGTTGCCGGACTACGACGAGCTGAGCCTGCCGCAGGTCAGGGCGCGGTTGCGGCGGTTCAGCCGGGAGCAGTTGGTCGAGCTGCTCGCCTATGAGCGCGCGACGGCGAACCGGCCGTCGTTCGCCGGGATGTTGGAGCGCCGCATCGACACCGTCAGCAAGCAGGCGGGCGCGGACGGAGCCGAGTGACGACGGAGTCCCCCGCCAGCACCGGCCAGCAGAAGCCCACCGCAGAGACGCCGTGGCCGGTCCGCACGGTCGCCCGCAAGATCGCCGACTGGATTCACAAGCTCGGCGCGGTGTGGGTGGAAGGGCAGGTCACGCAGATCTCGGCGCGGCAGGGCACGCGCACGGCGTTCGTGACGCTGCGCGACCCGTCCGCCGACATCTCCATGACCGTCACCTGCCCGACGCGCCTGCTCAGCGACCTGGAGCAGCCGCTGTCGGACGGCGCGCACATCGTCGTCCACGCGCGGCCGAACTTCTACGTCGGCAGGGGCACCATCAGCCTGCGGGCGAGCGAGATCCGGCCGGTCGGCGTCGGTGAGCTGCTGGCGCGCATCGAACGGCTGCGCAAGCTGCTGGCGGCGGAGGGGCTGTTCGCGCCGGAGCGCAAGCGTGCGCTGCCGTTCCTGCCGCGCGGCGTCGGCCTGATCACCGGCCGCGCGTCGGCGGCCGAGCACGACGTCCTCGCCAACGCGCACGCCCGCTGGCCCGCCGTCCAGTTCACGGTGATCAACACCGCCGTGCAGGGGCCGTCGGCCGTGCCGCAGGTCATGACGGCGCTGCGCAAGCTGGACGCCGACCCCGACGTCGACGTCATCGTGATCGCGCGCGGCGGCGGCAGCGTGGAGGACCTGCTGCCGTTCTCCGACGAGACGTTGTGCCGCGCGGTCGCGGCGGCCGGTACGCCGGTCGTGAGCGCGATCGGGCACGAGCCGGACTCGCCGCTGCTGGATCACGTCGCTGACCTGCGGTGCTCCACCCCGACGGACGCCAGCAAGCGGATCGTGCCGGATGTCGCCGCCGAGTCGGCGCGGATCGGCGAGCTGCGCGATCGGGCGCGGCGCGCGCTGCGGGGCTGGGTGGATCGGGAGTGCGCGCTGCTGGAGCAGTTGTGCAGCCGACCGGTACTGGCGGACCCGAAGGCCCCGCTGGAACGGGACTCCGAGCGGGTAAGGCTGCACGTGGAGCGGGCGCGGCGAGCGGCGTTGACCGTGCTGAACGCGGAGCAGGCGATGGTGTCGGAGGCGCGGGCGAAGCTGACGACGTTGGGCCCGTCCGCGACGCTGGCTCGGGGCTACGCCGTGGTGCAGTTCCGGCGCGAGGACGGCTCGCTCGGCGTGCTGCGGTCGGTGTCCGACGCCCCGGCTGGCACGGGTCTGCGCATCCGGGTGGGTGACGGCGCGATCCACGCCACGGTGGACGACGACTGACCAGGTAGCCTGCACCGCGTGAGCGCTGACGACACCGACACGACCGAGGCCGACCGCAGTGATCTTGACGGCCTCGACGGTCTTGGCTATGAGCAGGCGCGCGATCAGCTCATCGACGTGGTCCGCAGGCTGGAGGCGGGCGGGCTCTCACTTGAAGACTCGCTGGCGCTGTGGGAGCAGGGCGAGACGCTGGCCAAGGTGTGCGAGCGTCACCTTGAGGGCGCGCGGAAGCGCATCGACGACAAGCTCGCCAGCGTGGAAGACGCCGCGAACGGCACCGGCGCCGATGCCGAGGGGGAGGCGCTGGACACCGGCGGCGGCGACGGAGCCGCCGGGTAGCATCGGGACGCAGCGAATCGTCCACCCCGGAGGCAGCATGACCCGCGTCGGCCAGAGCACCACCCACGCCAAAGAGGCCCCTGACCGCAACCTCGCCATGGAGCTGGTGCGGGTGACCGAGGCGGCCGCGATGGCGGCGGGCCGCTGGGTCGGCAAGGGCGACAAGAACTCCGGCGACGGCGCGGCGGTGGACGCGATGCGCCAGCTCATCAGCACCGTGTCGATGCACGGCGTCGTCGTCATCGGCGAGGGCGAGAAGGACGAAGCGCCCATGCTCTACAACGGTGAGGAGGTCGGCAACGGCGATGGCCCGCACTGCGACGTCGCGGTCGACCCGATCGACGGCACCACGCTGATGAGCAAGGGCATGCCGAACGCCCTCGCCGTGCTCGCGGTGGCCGAGCGGGGCGCGATGTTCGACCCGTCCGCCGTGTTCTACATGGAGAAGATCGCGGTGGGACCGGAGGCCGCGGACGTCGTGGACATCTCCGCGCCGGTCGCGGAGAACATCCGCCGGGTCGCGAAGGCCAAGCACAGCGACGTCTCCGACGTCACGGTGTGCATCCTGGACCGGCCCCGGCACGAAGCGCTCGTCAAGGAGGTCCGCGACGCGGGCGCGCGCATCCGGTTCATCTCGGACGGCGACGTCGCTGGCGCGATCGCGGCTGCCCGGCCCACCACGGGTGTCGACATGTTGCTCGGCATCGGCGGCACGCCGGAGGGCATCATCGCGGCGGCGGCCATGAAGTGCCTCGGCGGCACGTTGCAGGGCAAGCTGTGGCCGAAGGACGACGCCGAGCGCGCGAAGGCGCGCGACGCGGGCCACGACCCCGACCGGGTGCTGACCTCGAGCGACCTGGTGCGCGGCGACAACGTCTTCTTCTGCGCTACCGGCGTCACCGACGGTGACCTGCTGCGCGGCGTGCACTACCGCGCGGGCGGCGCGACCACGCAGTCCATCGTGATGCGCTCGAAGTCCGGCACCGTGCGGATGATCGACGGCTACCACCGGCTGACGAAGCTGCGGTCCTACGCCTCGGTGGACTTCGACGGCTCGGCCGAGACCGGCGAGAGCGCGGTGCCGCCGCTGCCCTGATCACTCGCGCTGTCACTCCATGTTGCTGGAGTGGCCGGGGAACAGGTGCGCGTCGGGATTGAGCAACACCGCGATGTTGTTGATCGCGGTGGCGGCCTCGCCGAATCCGGTGGAGATCAGCTTGACCTTGCCGGGGTAGCCCGCGACGTCGCCCGCCGCGTAGATGCGGCTGCGCGTGGTCGCCATGGTGGTGTCGACGGTGATCTGGCGATGGTCGACGTGGAATCCCCAGGACTCGATCGGTCCGAGGTCGGCGGTGAAGCCGAGCGCGGCGACCACGGTCTGCGCGGGCATGACCTCGCGCTCGCCCGCCTTGGTGGTCACTTCGACCTCGGCGAGCCTGCCGTCGCCGCGCATGGCGGTGACCTCGGCGTCGGTCACCATGCGGGTGCCGAGTTCGCGGACCTGCCGCACGATCGCCTCCGCCGCGCGGAACCGCGACCGGCGGTGCACCAGCGTCACGCTGGCCGCGATCGGGTGTAACGCGATCACCCAGTCGAACGCCGAGTCGCCGCCGCCGACGACCACGACGTCCTCGTCGCGGTGCTTCTCAAGCGACGGCACGAAGTGGACGAGGCCCTTGCCGAACCAGTCGTCGCCGATCGGGAGCGGGCGTGGGGTGAACTCGCCGATGCCCGCCGTGATGAGCATCGCGCCCGCGTGGACGTCGGGGCCGTCTTCGATGCCGAGGATCAGCTTGTCGTCGCGTTCGTCCAGCCTGCTGGCCTTGCAGCCAAGCAGGTAGACCGGATCGGCCTGCTTGGCCTGCTCCACCAGCGCGGACACGAGATCGCGGCCGAGCACGGCGGGGAACCCGGCGACGTCGAAGATCTGCTTCTCCGGATACATCGCGGTGATCTGGCCACCTGACTCGGGCAGCGAGTCCACGATCGCGACCGACAACCCCCGGAACCCCGCGTAGTACGCGGCGTACAGGCCGGTCGGCCCCGCTCCGACGATGACGACATCCACGCTGATGTTCTCGCTCGGCGAACTCATGTTCCTCAGGCTATCCCGCTCGCGCTGGTGTGTCTCGGATCTCGGGGCCAGACTCGGAGGCATGACTGGCCAGGAATTCCGCATCGAACACGACACCATGGGCGAGGTCCGCGTCCCCGCCGACGCGCTGTACCGGGCGCAGACACAGCGCGCCGTGGACAACTTCCCGATCTCCGGACGCGGGTTGGAACGCTCCCAGATCCGCGCGCTCGGCCTGCTCAAAGCGGCGTGCGCGCGAGTGAATGCCCGGTTCGGCGTGCTGGAGGGCGACGTCGCCGCGGCCATCGCGTCCGCCGCCGACATGGTGGCGGCCGGGGAGCACGATGCGCACTTCCCCATCGACGTCTTCCAGACGGGATCAGGCACCTCATCGAACATGAACGCCAACGAGGTCATCGCGACCCTGGCGTCCCGCACGCTCGGCACCGACGTGCATCCCAACGATCAGGTGAACGCCTCGCAGTCGTCCAACGACACCTTCCCGACGACGATCCGGGTCGCCGCGACGGAAGCAGTGCTCACGGATGTGATTCCTGCTCTGGAACACCTGGCGTCGGTGATCGAGTCGCGGGCCGCCGAGTGGGCTGACCTGGTGAAGTCCGGCCGGACGCACCTGATGGACGCGGTGCCGGTGACGTTCGGGCAAGAGGCGGGCGCGTGGGCGGCGCAAGTCCGGTTCGGCATCGAACGGCTCCAGTCGGGTGTGCCCCGGCTGGGGGAACTCCCCATTGGCGGGACCGCCGTCGGCTCAGGACTGAACGCGCCGCCCGGGTTCGGTGACGCGGTTTCCGCCGAGCTGGCGTCGGTGACCGGGCTGCCGCTGACCGAGGCGCGCAACCACTTCGAGGCGCAGGCCAGCCAGGACGGCGTCGTGGAGGCGTCCGGGCAGCTTCGCGCGGTCGCGGTGGCGCTGAACAAGATCGCCAACGACGTCCGGTGGCTCGGCTCCGGCCCGCGCACCGGACTCGGCGAGCTGTCGCTGCCGGACTTGCAGCCCGGCTCGTCGATCATGCCGGGCAAGGTGAACCCGGTGATCTGCGAGGCGACGTTGCAGGTCGTGGCGCAGGTGATCGGCAACGACGCGGCGGTGGCGTTCGCCGGGTCGCAGGGCAACTTCCAGCTCAACGTGAACCTGCCGGTGATCGCCCGCAACGTGCTGGAGTCCGCGCGGCTGCTGGCGGCGGTGTCGCGGCTGCTGGCGGACAAGGTGTTCGCGGGACTGACGGTGAACGCCGAGCACGCGCGGACATTGGCGGCGGGTTCGCCGTCGATCGTGACGCCGTTGAACCGCTACATCGGCTACGAGGAGGCGGCGGCGGTGGCCAAGCAGGCACTGGCCGAGGTCCGCACCATCCGGGACGTGGTGATCGACCGGGGCCACATCGCGGACGGCACACTCACCGAAGCCCAACTCGACGAGGCGCTGGACCTGCTCCGCATGGCCCACGGCAACCGGCCCTAGCCGACCCAGGTCGTGTCCGACGCTCAAGCCGCCGTGTCCGACACTCCCGACGCCGTGTTCCTCGTTCCTGCCTTCGTGTCCCCCGTTCCGAACGCTGTGTTCCTCGTTCGCGACGGCGTGTAACGACTTCGGGAGATCTCGCAGTGCCGGACACAACGTCGTGAGTGCATGACACAACGTCCGGAACGTCGGACACGGCGTCCGGAACGTCGGACACGGCAGGCTGTCAGTGGGACGCGGCATCATGGGCGCATGTTGCTTGCGGACGTCGTCGCGGCGTCGGGACGGCTGGCGGCCACGCGCTCGCGGAAGGCGAAAACGACGGTGCTGGCCGAGGTGCTGCGCGCCGCCGCGCCTGGCGAGCGGGCGGTCGCCGTCGCGTTCCTCACCGGACAGCCGTTGCAGGGCAGACTCGGCACCGGCTGGCGCACCCTCGCTGAGCTGAACGTCGAGCCCGCGCCGGAGCCGACCCTGACGCTGTCCGACGTCGACACCGCGCTGACCGTGCTGGCGGCGACCACCGGCAGCGGGTCGGCCGCGAAACGCACCACCGTCCTCACGACCCTGCTCGGCAAAGCCACCGAGCCAGAACACCGGTTCCTGTTCCAGCTCATCACCGGCGAGCTGCGGCAGGGCGCGCTGGAAGGCGTCATGGTGGACGGAATCGCGGCGGCGGCCGACGTCAACGGCGACGCCGTGCGGCGCGCGTTCATGCTCTCCGGCAGGCTGCCCGCCACGGCCGAGGCGGCGATGACCGGCGGCACCCCAGCGCTGGGCGAGTTCCGACTCGAACTGGGCAGGCCGATCCGCCCGATGCTAGCCTCGCCCGCCGAATCACTCCAGGACGCGCTCGCGCAACTGGGCAACGTCGTCGTCGAGTACAAAATGGACGGCGCACGCATCCAGGTGCATCGCGACGACGACGACGTCCGCGTGTGGACGCGCACGCTGCGCGACATCACCCAGCACGTCGCGGAGCTGGTGGACGTCGTGCGGGCATTGCCGTGCCGGTCGGTCGTGCTGGACGGCGAGACGCTGGCGCTCACCGACGACGGCCGGCCGCGCCCGTTCCAGGAGACCCAGGCGCGGTTCGGCGCGACGCGAGAGGCGCAGGTGCACGCGCTGCTGTTGCGGCCGTACTTCTTCGACTGCCTGCATCTCGACGGCACCGACCTGCTGGACGAGCCACTGCGGCACCGACGCGAAGCCCTGCACCAGGTGGCGGGCGAGCACGTCATGCCGGGTGCGATCGACCCCGCCAAGCCCGAGCAACTGCTGAACGACGCTCTCGACGCGGGCCACGAAGGCGTCATGGCGAAGGACCTGGACACACCGTACGCGGCGGGCAGGCGCGGCAGCGCGTGGCTGAAGGTCAAACCGGTGCACACCATCGACCTGGTCGTGCTCGGCGCGGAGTGGGGCCACGGCAGGCGCACCGGGTCGCTGTCGAACCTGCACCTCGGCGCGCGCGACCCCGACGGCGGCCCGCACGTGATGGTCGGCAAGACATTCAAGGGCCTCACCGACGAGCTGCTGGCGTGGCAGACCGAAGAGTTCCAGCGCATCGAGACCCGGCGCACAAGCTCCACGGTGTACGTCCGCCCGGAACTGGTCGTGGAGATCGAGCTGGACGGCGTGCAGACGTCCACCCGCTACCCCGGCGGCGTCGCATTGCGGTTCGCGCGAGTGCTGCGTTACCGCCCGGACAAGGACCCGGCGGACGCGGACACCATCGACGCCGTCCGCGCCTTGCTGCGGTAGGTGACTCCCCGTGCGGGCCGCCACCCGAACGACGTAGCGTGGTGCCGTGCAGTTCTTGAACGGACAAATACCCACGCATGACCTGACCTACGACGAGGTGTTCCTCGTGCCGTCCGCGTCGGGGGTGGAGTCGCGCTTCGACGTCGACCTCGCCACCGTCGACGGTACCGGCGGGACCATCCCGATCGTCGTGGCGAACATGACCGCGGTCGCGGGCAAGCGCATGGCCGAGACCGTCGCCCGCAGGGGCGGGCTGGTCATGCTGCCGCAGGACGTCGACCCGAGCGCGGTCGCGGACATCGTGAGCTGGGTCAAGCACCGCGACACCCGCTGGGACACGCCGCTTGTGCTCGCCGAGACCGACGCGGTCGTCGACGCCGTCAACCTGGCGGGCAAGCGCGCGCACGGCGCGGTCGTCATCGCAGACGCCGAGGGCCGCCCGACCGGAATCGTCCGCGACGAGGCGTGCCAGGGCGTGGACCGGTTCACCCGGCTGGCCGACGTCGCGGAGCCGCCTCCGGTGGTCGTCCCGCTGGACACGCCGCCGCGCGAGGTCTTCGACCAGCTCCACGCGCACGGCAGTCCGCTCGCCATCGGGGTGGACGCCGACGGCCGGATGGTGGGCGTGCTCACGCCGGTCGCGGCGCTGCGCACGGAGCTGTACACCCCAGCGGTGGACGCCAACGGCGCGCTGCGGATCGGCGCGGCCATCGGCGTCAACGGCGACGTCGCGGCCAAGGCGCGGGCGTTACTCGACGCGGGCATCGACACCCTGGTGGTCGACACCGCGCACGGGCACCAGGACAAGATGCTCACCGCGCTCAAGGCCGTCCGATCGGTGGAACCGCACGTGCCGGTGGTGGCGGGCAACGTCGTCACCGCGCAGGGAACCCGCGACCTGATCAACGCGGGCGCGGACGTCGTCAAGGTCGGTGTCGGCCCGGGTGCGATGTGCACCACGCGCATGCAGACCGGCGTCGGCAGGCCGCAGTTCTCCGCCGTCGCGGAGTGCGTGGACGCCGCTCGCGAGCTGGGCGGGCACGTGTGGGCGGACGGCGGCGTACGCCACCCGCGCGACGTCGCGCTGGCGCTGGCGGCTGGCGCGTCGGCGGTGATGGTCGGGTCCTGGTTCGCCGGCACCTACGAGTCGCCCGGCGACCTGCACTACGACGAGCAGGGCAAGCCGTACAAGGAGTCGTTCGGCATGGCGTCCAAGCGGGCGGTCAGCGCGCGGACGCGCACCGAGTCGGCGTTCGACCGGGCACGCAAGGCGCTGTTCGAGGAGGGCATCTCGACGTCCCGGATGGCGCTCGACCCGGTGCGGCCCAGCGTGGAGGACCTGCTGGACGGGATCTGCTCCGGCGTGCGCTCGGCCTGCACGTACGCGGGCGCGCGGTCGCTGCCGGAGTTCCACGAACGCGCGGTCGTAGGCGTGCAGTCCCTGGCGGGCTTCGCCGAGGGACGCGCGCTCCCCACCGGCTGGTGACGCAGGGGGGCGTGCGCCGGAACGCACGCCCCCGTTCCGCCTACCCGTGGTCCTCAAGCAGCTCCGTCACCAGCGCGGCGATCGGGGACCGCTCCGACCGCGTCAGCGTGAGGTGCGCGAACAGCGGGTTGCCCTTCAGCTTCTCGATCACCGCCGAGACGCCGTCGTGGCGGCCCACCCGCAGGTTGTCGCGCTGCGCGACGTCGTGGGTGAGCACCACCCGCGACGCCGTCCCGAGCCGCGACAGCACCGTGAGCAGCACGTTGCGCTCCAGCGACTGCGCCTCATCGACGATCACGAACGAGTCGTGCAGCGACCGGCCCCGAATATGGGTCAGCGGCAGCACCTCGAGCATGCCCCGGTCGAAGACCTCGTCCAGCACCTCCTGGCTGACCAGCGCGCCGAGGACGTCGAGCACCGCCTGCGCCCAGGGCTGCATCTTCTCATTCTCCGAGCCGGGCAGATAGCCGAGCTCCTGGCCGCCGACGGCGTAGACCGGCCGGAACACCACGACCTTGCGGTGCTGACGACGTTCCAGCACCGACTCAAGCCCCGCGCACAGCGCGAGCGCGGACTTGCCGGTCCCGGCGCGCCCGCCGAGCGACACGATCCCGACGTCCGGGTCGAGCAGCAGGTCCAGTGCGATTCGCTGCTCCGCGGACCTGCCGTGCAGGCCGAACGCCTCCCGGTCGCCACGCACCAACTGCACGCACTTGTCGGCGTTGACCCTGCCCAGCGCGCTCGACGTCCCTGCCAGCAGCCGCAGCCCGGTGTGGCACGGCCATTCCGCGACGTCGGCCCTGCCGAAGTCGGCCGGGTCGAAGCTGCCGTTCGCGAACAGCGCGTCCAGCGCCTCCTTCGGGACGTCGACGTCGGCCATCCCGGTCCAGCCGGACGACACGACCTCCTGCGCGCGGTACTCGTCGGCGGTGAGCCCGACGGCGCCCGCCTTGACCCGGAGCGGGATGTCCTTGGTGACCAGCGTGACGTCGCCGTGCTCCGCGCTGAGGTTCAGCGCGCAGGCCAGGATGCGGTGGTCGTTGCTGTCGGCGCGGAATCCGGCTGGCAGCACGGATGGGTCGGAGTGGTTCAGCTCCACCTGCAACGTGCCACCCGATTGGCCGATGGACACCGGCTGGTCGAGGCGGCCGTGGGCGATCCGCAGGTCGTCGAGTAAGCGCAGCGCTTCCCGTGCGAACCACCCCAGTTCCGGGTGGTGACGCTTGCCTTCCAACTCACTGATCACCACGAGCGGCAGCACGACGGCGTGCTCGGCGAGTCGGGTGATGGCCCACGGATCGGACAACAGGACGGACGTGTCCAGCACGAAAATCGTGCCCGAAGCCGATGTGGGGGGTGAGTCGGACGGGGCCTGGGATCCTGCGGTACCACTACCAGAACGGCCGGTGGTCTTGCGGGACGCACGCTGCTCAGTCACGGCTTCTCCCTTGGGGCACGGCACCGCGCCCCTATGTCGCGTTGGCCGGGCACCGCCCTTTGGTGGTTCGTCGCCTGACGCCCAGGTCAGGCGCTATCCCCACAAGGGCCGGGTGCCGGCCCCCGCTTCAGTCTCGTGAGCGGGATCTCCGCTCCACCAACATCAGCCATGACCAGGGCCTCCCGGGACGGTCCGGTACACAGATCGAGCCGTCACTTCGGAAGTTACCGAAAACCCGCGCGCTCGCCCAGGCTGCCACACAGGTGATTCGGTGAATTGCAACCTAACCGTGGGTTTCGAGTGACCTACTGAAAGTAGTCGTCGGGCATGTACTCAGGACCCGAACCGGCGTTGCCGCCACGCGAAATCACGGAGCGCACGCAAAAAGTCCACCCGTCGGAAGGCAGGCCAATACGTGTCGGTGAAATAAAACTCCGAGTGCGCCGACTGCCACAGCAGGAACCCGGACAGCCGCTGCTCCCCCGACGTCCTGATGATCAGGTCGGGGTCCGGCTGCCCCGAGGTGTACAGGTGCTCGGAGATGTGGTCGACGTCGAGGATCTTGGCGAGCTCGGTGATCGTCGTGCCCTCGCTGGCGTGGTGCTGCAGCAGCCTGCGCACGGCCTCGGCGATCTCCTGCCTGCCGCCGTAGCCGACGGCGACGTTGACCTCCATCCCGTCACGCCCAGCGGTGCGCGCGGCGGCCTCCGACAGCCGGGTGGCGATCTTCTCCGGCAGCGTGTCCAGCGCGCCGACGATGCGCAGCCGCCAGCGCTCGTCGGGTTCGGCGAGCTCGTCGACGACGTCGGCGATGATCTCGAGGAGCGGGCCGACCTCGTCCGGGTCGCGGTTGAGGTTGTCGGTGGAGAGCAGGAACAGCGTGACGACTTCGACGTCGGCTTCCCCGCACCAGCTCAGCAGCTGCTCGATCTTGCGCGCGCCGACAAGGTGGCCCTGACTTACGTCGGTGAACCCGGCCTCGCGCGCCCATCTCCGGTTACCGTCGAGCAGCACCGCGATGTGACGCGGCGTCCTGCCCTGGCGTTGCTGGATCAGCCGACGCCCGTAGGCGCCGTAGACGATGTTCGACAGGTACGAACGAAGACTCACAGCGGCAGCCTACGCAATCTCGCCACACGGCGTGACGCCCACTACGACCCGCTGAACGACGGCCGATTGTCACGTAATCTGGCACTGTGAGTGCTGCGACGGAATCCGACTCGTCCGTTCTCGACCACCTCGAAGCCGCCGCGCAGCGTCCCCGGCTGCGCGGGCACATTCACTTCTGGTCGTTCTTCACCACGCTCGCCGCAGGCGCGACGCTGATCTCGCTCGCCGCGACGACGGTGTCCGGGCTCGCCGCGCTGGCGACGTCCATCTACGTCGCGACTGTGCTGGGAATGTTCGGCGTTAGCGCGCTCTACCACCGTCGCACCTGGGCCAGCCGCCGCGTCTACACCTGGATGAAGCGGCTGGACCACTCGATGATCTTCGTGTTCATCGCGGGCACGTACACGCCGTTCACGCTGCTGGCGATGTCGCCGACGACGGGGTGGATCGTGTTCGGCGTCGTCTGGGGCGGCGCGGTCGCCGGGATGACGCTGAAGCTGTTCTGGCCCACCGCGCCGCGCTGGCTCGGCGTGCCGATCTACATCGCACTCGGCTGGGTCGCGGTGTTCGTCTTGCCTGAGCTGCTGGACAACGCCGGGGTGACGGCGCTGGTGCTGCTGCTCGTCGGCGGGCTGCTCTACACCCTCGGCGGCATCTGCTACGCCGCACACTGGCCCAAGCTCCGGCCCGACGTCTTCGGCTACCACGAGGTCTTCCACGCCTTCACCGCCGTCGCGGCGCTGACGCACTACATCGCGATTTGGTTCGCGATGTATTCGTAGCTGCGAAAACGCAGCGGCATCCGAGATTGTCGGTGGGTCGCGTTAGCTTCGGAGAGTGCCGTCTCAACTACACGAAGTGCTCATCGAACTGTTCCACCACCGCCCCGCGCTGGCGGCCGAACTCCTCACAACGTCGCTCGGCGTCACGGTGCCGACCTATCAGCACGCCAGACTCGAGTCGTGCGAACTGACCGACCTCGCACCCACCGAGTACCGGGCCGACACCGTCGTCGTGCTCACCGACAACACCGGGCCGGTGTTCGCCATCATCGTCGAGATCCAACTCGGCCGCGACAGCGACAAACGCTGGAGCTGGCCG
>WHTY01000052.1 GCA_009377475.1 Actinophytocola sp. | reverse complement strand
CTCGGCGACCAGATGACCCACCAGAGCCTGCGCGTCCAACAGCTCCCGATCCACCCGCTCAACGCCCTGCATGGACCGATTCTCCCAGCTCAAACGCACAATCCGGGACGACACGCCGATTAATCAGCGCCCTCCTAGGCGGTGAAGGCCGTTGTCGTCACCGACCCGGATGTTCCCGTGCGGCCGGACGAGCTCATCAGCTGGGTGAAGGAGCGCAAGGGCGGCGTGCTCGCCCCGAAGACCGTCGACTGCGTCGACGCGATTCCCCTCACCGCGGTCGGCAAACACGACAAACCCGCGCTGCGCTCCGCGTACTGGGGCGCCCATGACCGCGCGGTCAACTGAGTGTTCCACGAGAGAAAGTGAGATCTGATGGCTACGAACAAGCCGGTCGTCATCTACGGCGCCAGTGGCTACACCGGGCGTCTCGTCGCGGAGTTCCTGCGCGAGTACAACCTGCCCTTCATCGCGGCAGGCCGGAACAAGGACCGCATCAACGAGGCGATGCAGGGCGTTCCAGGGATCGAGACGGCGGACTACGACGTCGTGCAGGTGGAACACTCGGTCGAAGCGTTGACGGAGCTTTTCGCCGACGCGCGAGTCGTCTGCAACACCGTCGGGCCGTTCTCGAAGTACGGCCCCGATGTCGTCGAGGCCTGTATCAACTCAGGCACCCACTACACGGACACCACCGGCGAACAGGACTGGGTGATCACCTGCGACGAGGTGTACGGCGAACGCATGGCGGAGCGCGGCCTGCTGCTCTCGCCAGGCATCGCGCAGATGTACACCACCGGCGAGATCGCGGCCAACATCTGCCTCGAGACTCCAGGCCTCGACACCCTCGACATGGCGGTGTTCTGGAAGGGCTTCCCGACGGTCGCGTCGACGCAGACCATCCTGGTGAACGCGGCGATGTCGAAGGCGTACTACCTCGAGCAGAATGAGTACGTCGAGTGGCCTGCCGACGGCACGATCTACGAGCTCGCGGTGCCGGGGCAGCACGAGACAGGGCTGGCGTTGCCGTGGGGAGGCACGTCGCACCCGGTGTGGTTCAAGCGGGACCCGAGGGTGGCCAACGTGAAGGTGCTCGGCGGCCTGTTCGACCGGCAGCTGATGCAGGGCGTGCCGCAGATCGTCGCAGGGGCGCTCGAACAGATCGGCTCGCTGCCCGATGAGGAGAAGTTCAAGGCGCTCACCGACACCGCGCTCGCCGTCCGCAGCGAGATGCCGCCGCGCGAGAACCAGCGCGTCAACATCTCGGTCGACTCGGTGCATGCGTCCGGTCCGCTCGGTCGCGCCCACTGTGTGCTGCGCGGTGCCTGCAACTACAAGCAGACCGGTCTGATGCAGGCGTTCGCCGCTAATCACCTGGTGAACGACACGCCGCGCAGGACGGGGTTCGCATCGGCGTGCCAGGCGTTCGGCCACCGGGAGCTGCTCGGCGTGCTGCAGGCGTTCGGCCTGATAGCCCCGCCAGAGGTGACCCGGGTCGTGCCGTAGCCGATCGCGCTTCTCGTGCGGCTGTCGCCGCGGGCACGGCTCCGGCCGATGCCTGCGGCGGCGGCCCCACCGACGTCACGGCGTTGGGGTGAGACCTGCCAGCTGCCGCACGGCGACAGCGGCAGGCACGACCGAACGGATCCGGCCCGCGCCCTGCCCCGCGTACAACGCGGCCGCGTCCACCACACGTTCCGGCATGCCACGCAGCGCGGGCCCTGGCCCTAAGAACGGCACACGGGGATGTTGCAGCACCGTCATCGTGCGTAGCGCACCCAACGGCACGGCGCTGCCAAGCCGAGCCGTGCGGTTGTTGACCGCGAGCACCGCTCGCGCCCCGGCAGGGTGCGACGCGCACCAGCGGTCGGTCGCCGCGTTGGGTACCACCCGATGCCGTGCCGGCCACCCGAACCCGAACAACTCGGTGTGCAAAGTCGTTCGCGCACCAAGCACGCGAGCCTGATAGAGAGGATGTGCGTGACATTCTTCGGTCAGTAGGAACCGGGTGCCCGCCACGGCGGCAGCCGCACCCGCGTCCACCAGTTCCCGCACACCCTCCGCATCCGAGATACCACCCGCTGCCAACACTGGGCGTCCTCCTGCTACCGACAGCATTCTCGGCAACGCAGTGCGAAGCGGGTACACCGCGCGCAGGTGACCACCGGCCTCCGTGCCCTGCGCGATCAGGCCGTCAGCTCCGTCCGCAACGGCCTTGCGGGCCTCGGTGACCTCGCCGACCTGGTGCAACACCATGATGCCCGCGTTCCGCAGCGCCGCGACCGCCTCCGCCGCGAACCCGAAGAACAACACCACCGTGTCGACGCCGCCCTCGGTACAGACCCGCACATGCGCTCGCCGCAGGAACGGCACAAGCAGGTTCACCGCGAGCGGCCTGCCAGGCGCCAACTCCCGGAAACGCCGGATCTCGTGCGCCAGTTGGGCGGGCGGCATAATGCCCAGCGTGCCGAGCCCGCCCGCGTTCGACACCGCGGCCGCCAACTCGGCACGCGCGAGACCACCGCCCATCCCCGCCTGCACCACGGGATGCGCCATGCTCAGCCGATCTCGCAGGTCCATCCACACCTCACAGTCGCGGTCACCCGGCACATGGCGTTACGGTAGAGCTCCAACGCAGCCGGTTTGCATATCCCGCTGAGACGAAAGGTCACATTCGATTTGTGCGGTTGAACCAAAGCCAACAGCTGATAGGACACGCACGATGCTTGCGGACAGGACAGACGGCGGACGCGATGACCCGCAGTCCGGACAACCGCAAGCTGCGGATGCGCCCGCTCCCGGGGTCAGGAGAACTACGGAGGCTTCACAGATGGACGGCAGAGCCACCGCAGTCAAGTCAACGTCGGCATGCACGAAGTTCCAGACACCGACCTACATCTGTGACCTCGTAGACCGCGCGCGCCTGATCGAAATACTGCGCTCCGGCAGGTCACGGCGGCTCACGCTGATTCACGCCCCGGCAGGATTCGGCAAGACGACGCTCGCGGTGCAATGGGAACGCGTCCTGCGGCACGAGCGGTTCCCGGTAGCCTGGCTGAGCCTCGACCGCGACGACAACGACGCGCTGTGGTTTCTCGCGAGGCTCATCGAAGCCGTGCACCGGATCGCGCCCGCCCTTGCGCCCGCGACCTACGACCTTGTCGAGGAGAACAACACCGAAGCCCAGCGCTACGTGCTGTCCGAACTGGTCAACCGCATCTCGAACAGCGGCACCGACCTCACCGTCGTGCTTGACGACTGGCACCTCGTGGACGACACGGAAGCGGCGTCGGTACTCGTGTACTTGCTGGACTTCGGTCCCGAGAACCTGCATTTCGTTGTCACAAGCCGCTGTTTCACCCTGCCCATCGGCAGGCTGAAAGTAGCGAACCAGGTGACCGAGATCAACGCCGACCTGCTGCGGTTCAGCCAGCAGGAGTCCGACTTCTTCCTGCGTGATATCAACTTGCTCCCGCTGAGCCAGGACGACGTGGCACGGCTGTGGCTGACCACGGACGGCTGGGCGGCGGCCCTCCAACTGGCTACCCTCTCGCTGCGCAACGCCGAGCGGCCGGACACGCTGGTCAAGAGTTTCTCCGGCGGACACCGGTCGATCGGCGACTACCTGGCCGAGAACGTCTTCGACACGCTCCCGCCTGACATTCTGGACTTCCTGCTGACCACCTCCATCAGTGATCGGCTGTGCGCGGACCTCGCGTCCGCGCTCAGCGCTCAGCCGCGCTGCCAGTCCATCTTGGAAGATCTGGAACGCAGAGATCTCTTCTTGCGCTCGCTCGACGCCGACCGGAAGTGGTTCCGCTACCACCACCTGTTCGCCGATTACTTGCGCAAGCGTCTCGAACGGGACCATTACGGCAGGGCGGTCATCCTGCATCAGGTTGCCTCCGCCTGGTTCGCGGCGAACGGCATGACCAGTGAGGCGGTGAGCCACGTGCTCGCGGCGGGCGACGAGTCCAGGGCGGTCGACCTGGTCGAGCACGATGCGATGGACCTTGTCGAGAACAGCAGGATGTCCACCTTGCTGAAATTGGTCGGCCTGCTGCCACCACATCTGCTCGCCGAGCGTCCCCGGCTCCAGCTCGCGCTCGCCTGGGCGAACTGCCTGCTGCAGCACGAACAGCCTGCCGAGATCGCGCTCGATCACGTGCGGGCGGCAACGCACGACCCGGCGGGCGATGACCTCGCGCTGTCGGTGGAAGCCGACGTGATCCAGGCCTGTATCGACGGCTACGGCGACCGGATCGCGGGCGCGGGACCGCTCATCGAACCGTGTCTGAGCACGCCTTCGGCGTACCGGCCGTGGGTTGTCGCGGTCGCTGCCAACGCCAAAGCGTTCCTGCACCTGCGGTTCTTCGAGTTCGAAGCGGCACGCGACGTGCTGCGGTGGGCGCGTACCTTCCAGGCAAGAACCGGGCCGTTCGCCGCCGTGTACGGCCGCTGCCTCGACGGCATCGCCGCATGGGAGCAACTCGACATCGCGGACGCCGAACGATCCTTTCAAGAAGGCCGCGAGCTCGCGCAGCGCGCCATCGGACGCCGCTCCCACGCGGCGAGGCTCGCCGATGCCATGCTCGGGTTGCTGCACTACGAGCGCGATGACCTGGCTCGTGCCGAAGAGTTGCTCGAAGAAAGCCATGAGCTCGGTGCGGAGAGCGGCGTCGCCGACTTCATGATCGCCACCTACGTCACCCTCGCCAGAGTCAAGGCACTCCGGGACGACCTCCCCGGTGCGTGGGCGGTGCTGGATGAGGGTGCCCTCACCGCGAGCCACCTCGGCTTGCACCGGCTGCGTGCCGCCGTCACCGACCAGCGCGTGCGGTTCCACCTCGAGCACGGCCAGCAGGCGGTGGCAGCCGATCTGCTGACACGTCGCTCCGATCTCTCCGGCCTCGACGAGAACATCGCCGGCGTGGTGAACCAGCAATGGCGGATGACACGAGCACGGGTCATGCTGGCCGCGGGCGAGATCGACCCGGCGTTGCGCCTGCTGAGCGAGGTGTACGACGAAATCACCTCGGCGGGACGCCCGCACGCGGCCGCGCTCGCCGGCATCGACCTGGCTGCCGGATTGTGGGCGGCAGGCAGAACGGAGGAGGCGTTCCGGACACTGATTCCGACGCTCGTCTCGGGAGAACACGCCGGCCTGATGCGCACCTTCGTAGACGCGGGACCGACTGTCAGGCGGATGGTGGGGGAACTGAGCGAAGCGATCAGGCTCGACCGCTTGCCAGCCGGTCTGCCTTCGGTGTCCAACGGGTACCTCACGCGGATCCTGGTGGCGAGCCGCTCGGCGACACCGTCCATGGCGCCCAGCGGTGACAACGGTGGCAGACTGCCTGAGGAACCGCTGACCGCCCGCGAGATCGACATCGTTCGCCTGCTCGATCACGGCCTGTCCAACAAGGAGATCGCTCGCAGGCTCGGCGTGACCGTCAACACCGTGAAGTGGTACCTGAAAGGCGTCTACACCAAGCTGGGCGTGACCCGCAGACAGGAATCGGTGAACGAGGCGCGGCGGCGCAACCTGCTTGGTTGACTGTCGCCGCGCCTCAGTACACCATCCGCAGCAACCCCGCGACCAGGAAAAGGACCGCGACAGCCTGAGCAGTGACGGCCCCGCGGCGCAGAATCCGCTCGCGCCTGTCACGCTCGTCCTCCGGCAGCTCCGGGGGCGCAAGGGTCTCGGCGTTGCGCAACCCCCACCAGCCAAGCGGCGCCAGCACCGCCGCGACGATGACACACGTGAGCACATCGGCAACCTCACTCATCAACGTGGTCCCGTGCCGGCACTCGGATCGCCCACCGTGCCGGAGATGTCCGATGACGGCGGCGCGTCGGGGTCAGCAGGCCGGTAACGGTCGGCGTAGGTGATGTCCGCCTCGCGGATCTGCTGACCGAGCCAGGAACGCCAGTGCGCGAACGCCCGCTCGGTGCGCAGCATGGTGCGGAACTCGTCCCGCACCTGCTCGAAGTCGGCTGGCACGGCGGGCTCGATCGCCTCGACCCTGCCGACGTTCCAGCCGAACTGGCCTCGCACCGGACCGTAGAACTCGCCCTTCTCCGCTCCGAACGCGGCTTTCGCCACCGCGGGTTCGAGTTCGCGCTCGCTGAGCGTGCCGAGCAGCCCGCCCGCCTTCCTCGTGCTCCCGTCGATGCTGTGCTCGGCGGCCAGCGTGGCGATCGAGGCTCCCGTGCGCAGCTCACCGAGTACCGCCCGCGCCTTCGCCTCGGACTTCACCACGATGTTGCGCAGCTTCCTGCGCTCCGGAGTGCCCAGCTCGTGCTGACGCTTGTCGAACTCGGCACGTAGCTCATTGTCGCTGATCTTCTCCGCCGTCCCGGTACGGTCCATCAGCCTGCCGACGGCGAGCTGGCGCTTGATCTCGGCGAGTACCTGCACTTCCGACGTACCTGCCTCGCCGAGCTCCTTGACGAACGCCTCCCTGCCGCCATCGGCGTACCGATTGGCGATGAACCGATCGAGGACGTCCCGCGCCTGCTTCTCGGAAATGCCGATGCGCTGCTCGGATGCCAACTGGTCGAGCAGCATGCTAACCGCGACCGATTTCGCGACGTCACGCCGGAAGGCGTCGAGCTTGCCCTGGTCCTCCGGCGGCTCGACGCCGTAGAGAGCTCGCAGCGTCTCCGCCCGCTCGTCCAGCGCGTCTTCACTGACCGTTCGGTCGCCGATCGCGAATGCCGCCCCATCGGGGAGCCCGGCCCACGGCTGCCACACAACGGCGAGTACGCCCCCGACAAGCATGATGGTCGCGGCGATGGCGACCGTGATACGGCGACGGATCACTGGGGTCTGCTGCTCGGTGTCGTTCATGTGCTTGCTCCTGCGAGCGTTCGTTCATCGGATCGGGAATGACCATCAGGTACCTGGTCGCCAGGCACGGGACGGCTGGACAGCCATACGACGAACATCGCCGCCAGCACGGACAAGCCCACCGTGCCCGCCAGCAGCCCGCCGAACGCCCGGATGATCGCCAGCTGCGACAGCATGAGTACGGCGTACCCGGTCGCCGATGCCGCCGCCGCCAGCAGCACGGCCCGCCGGATCCCGGCGTCTCGCCTGCGCACAGCCTCGGCGAGCACGACGGTGAACTCGCACGCCACGGCGGCCGTCAGCGATCCGACGGCAGCCGTGACGGGGTTGAGATCGATCCCGGTCAGCCGCATCACGAGCAGCACGAGACCCGTGGCGAGGACAGCCGCCGCGCCAGCGCGCAGCGCGTCACCGCGCCGCCGCAGGCCGAGCGCGAGCACGAGCACGGCGGCCAGGATGCCAAGTCCCGCCACGAGATAGCGGCTCGCCGAGACGGCTTCGTACCCCGAGACCGCCACCATCGGCAGTCCAGTGATCCGCACCTCGGTGCCTTCGGGTGGCGGCGGCAGGATGCGGTGAATGTCGTCGCGCAGCCTCGCCAGCGACTCGGCGTCGTTGAGCTCCACCCCGAACGAGAGCAGCGACATGCCCTGATCGTTCCGGATCACGCTGGTCGTGAGGTAGCGAGGGACCAGCCGCAGTGCAGCCTCGAGCTGATCGGCCGTCGGGTCACCGCCGAGGAAGCGCAACAGTGTCGGCGGCGACAGCACGGGGTGCACCTGGTCACCGTGTGCGGCAACCACGGCGTCTTGTGCCGACCGCATCCAGTTGAGCGTCTCCTTGGTCACGGTATCCTCACCGGACAGGCTGATCGCGATCTCGCCGGAGGAGCCCATCACCCGCTCGACGTGCCGTGCGTCGTCTAGCACCGGCAGGTCAGCGGCAAAGCCCTGGAAGTCGGCCTTGAGCGGCAACGAAGGCAGCATGGCCCACCCCGACACGGCGACGAGCACGGCAGCGCCGGCAGCCGCGAAACGGACCCGCCGCGATGGTGGGTGACCAAGGGGCGCGGCGGCTGGCCGTCCGCAACGACGTCGAGCCCAAGGTGGCCCTGGGTACATATTCCGTGCCCAAGGCCACCTTGGGCTCGCCGTCTCCGGCTCCGCAGGCACCGGCGGCGGTAGCCATCGGGCGACCACGACGCCGACGCAGAGCGAGATCACGATCCCCACGGCGAGCGTGGCGCCCAGCTCGGCGACCACCGGGATCGGAGTCACCGCGAGCGCGGCGAAACTGGCCGCGGTCGCCACCGCGACAGTGGCCACCACACGTGTGTCGAGTCGCTGGTTCAGGAACGTCATGAAGTCACTGCCGACGCCGAGCAGCACCGGCAGGAACGCCACGACACCGAGTGAGACGGGCATACCGGCCCAGCCGAACGCGGCCAGCGTGATCGCCGTACCGAGCGCGGTGGTCACCAGCGGCAGGATCCGCCTGCGCAGCTTCGTCCAGCGCACCAGCAGGAACCACGCGCCAACCGCGAGCAACGCGGCACCGCCGAGCAGCGGCACCTCAGCGCGCACCTGCGTGCCCAGCGCCGAGACCACGGCAGGGATTCCGGACACGGTGACCCGGTTGGCGTCGAGCTCCGCCGCGTTCACCGACCGCTCGACCGAGCTGGTCAGCTGCTCGACCGCCTGCTGATCCATGCCCTGGCGCGGCCGCACCAGGATCGCGACCGCGTCGTCGGCCGGGACGACGAAGTGCCACTGCGGCTTCGGTTCGCCGCCTTGGCCGAAGACAACGGTGTCGACGAACTTCTCGTTGCGCAGTGTCGGCAGACCGGCAGGCAGCCCTTGCTTGAGCAAGCCCGCGTAGCGGCGGTCGAAGTCGGCGATCGCGGCACGCCCCTCGGCCCGGACCTCGTCCGGCGACCGCCCCTGTTCCCGCGCTCGCTGCTCGGCGGCGGCACGCAGCCCGTCGCGGTAGCCGGTGAGCTCGGCGAGCAGTTTCTGGGTCTGCCCCGCGATCTGGTTGAGCACGGTCGCGGGCCCGTACACGGATGCCACGTCCGGCAGTCCGGACAGCTTGCCCTCGAGGCGCAGCAGTTTCGGCAGCTTGTCGGGAGAAAGCTGGCCGTGTGGTTTGTCGGACTCCACCAGCACCACGATCGGATCGCCGCCGAACGACGCGGCGACCTCCTCGGTGGCGCGGGCTACGCGGTCGTCCGCGGGTACGAAGGAGTCCACCCCGGTGTGGACGGTCAGCTGCGCGATCCCGGCAACGATGCCCGCCAGCAGCGCGACGAGCACCGTCACGCCGACCACGGCTCGTCCGGTGACACGCCCACCGGAGAGCCGCGCGAGTAGCCTGACGGTCATCGCGGTGGTTCCTCCTCGACCCGCGGGTACTCACCATGGAAGTTCTCGGGGTCGGTGGCGCCGCCCGGTTTTGGATACGGGTTGTACTTGCGCAACGGGCCCCGCTGGGTGTCGAGCGGCGAGTTCACCGACTTCTCGTTCATCACCGGCATGACCCGCCCGATGTGGCCATTGGCATCCGACCCGCCAAGGTAGGACGAGAAGTTGGTGAAGAACGCGGCAAGGTCGCGCCCGTAGGGTCGCAGATACGCCAGCATCGGGTTGACGTCGGCCAGCTCCACTTCCAGCGTCGACAGCAACGGTCGCGTCGAGTCGGCGAAGGCGGGCACGCGGTCCAGCGTGGCGGGTGCGCGGTCCAGCGCCCGGTTGAGCGAGGGCAGCAGCTTCCGCAGATCCTCGGTAGTAGCAGGCAGCTCTCGCAAGGCGGCAGACAGGTCAGGCGCCGCACGCTTGAGGTCAGCGGTCACTGGTGCCAGCGCGCCCGCGAACCGGCGCAGGTCCTTGCTCGCGGTCGTGGTGGTGTCCAGCAGCGGCGGCAGCTCTCGCATCAACTGCTCGAGGTCCTTGCGGTTGGCCGACATCGTCTTGGTGAGTGCGTTGGAGTCCCGCACCAGCTCGGTCACCCGGCCCTGCCGCGTGTCCAGCGCCTGTAACAGCGCGGTTGTGTTGTTCGCGACCTGCCGTAGGTCCTTCGACTGGGCGGCCAGCGCCGTGAGCGCGTCGCCGCCTTCCCTGCCCAGCTCACCAAGGCCTTGCAGCGAACGGGAGATGTCGTCCTTGCCGCCGCGCGTAGCTGCGGCCGATGAGTGGATGGTCTGCCGCAGTGCCTCCCGCGTCGGCTTGTCCAAGCTGGTCAGCACGTCGTCCAGCTGCACGCTTGGCTTGCCCGCGTCCTCGGCAAGCAGCGTGCCGCTCGGGAGCTCGCCGCCACGACCGTCAGCCACCTCGAGGTAGGTCTCCTCGATCATGGTCTTGTTGCGCACCGTCACCGTCGCACCCTGGTGCAGCGGCGCGACCTGCTCATCCAGCTCGAGGGTGACCCGTGCCTTGTCGCCCCCGCCGGTCTTGACGTCTTCGACCTTGCCGATGGGCACACCCGCCATCCTGATGTCGGACTGGAACACCAGGTTGTCCACATCGGGCAACATCACGTCCACCTGGTACCCGGCGCGGCTGACCAGCGGGATCTTGCCACCGGCGTTCACCCACAAGAAACTGAAGATCGCCGTGCACAACGCGGCGAACACCAGCACAACGGTGATGCGGATCGCGGGGATGAGAGCGTGCGGAATCCTCATGTGTCGCCACCTAGCGGGGAGTCGGCGCGCCGCCGAGCGACGGCAACGGAAGCGATTGCGGCGAGACGTTCACCTGACCGCGCAGGATGCCGCGGTTGGCATCGGTCATGCTCAGCACCGAGTTGGTGTTGTTCACATACGCCCCGAGGTCGTTCAGGTAGGGCAACAGGCCCGAGGTGACCGGATCGAGCCGCTGGGCGATCGGGCTCAGGTCCCCGAGTGCGTGATTCAGGTCGGCAACCGCGGGACGCAGGTCAGCCACCACAGGACGCGCCTTGGCGAGCACCGGCCGGGCGTCGTCGAGGAAGCCGTCCAACTCGCCGACGGACTCGCGGAACCGCGACAACGACTTCGGCAGCCCGTCACTGGCCGCCTTCACGCTGTCCAGTGCCGGATCGAGTTCCCCTGCCAGCCCGCTGACCTCGGTCGTCGCCGACCGCAGCTGCCGCGAGAGTCCGGGTAACTGGGCGAGTGACTCGTCGAGCGGGCGGCCCCGCTCAGCCACGGTGCCAAGGGTGCGCTGCAGCGAGTCCGCCAGCCGTACCAGCCGCTGGTCGTCGCGGCCGACGGCGTCCGAGATGTCCGACAGTGCCGTGACGAGCTCGGCGAGGGTGCCGCGCCGCTGGTTGAGCTGCTCGGCGACCGGGCGAAGGTCGCCAAGCACGCCGTTGAGCTCGTCGAGACCGCGCGGCAGTGTCTTCGGCGCGTTGGCGAGCGCGACGTCTGACTCCGACAGCAGCGTGGTCAGCGCGGACCTTGTGTTGTCGTCCAAGTGCGCGAGGACTTCGTCCACCTGGATGGGACGCCGGGTGTTGGCCAGCGGCAGCCGCTCGCCTTCACCGAGCTCATCGGCGGGCGGTGAGCCTGGGTCGAGCTCGATGTACATCTCGTTCAGCGGGCTTTTCGGCCGCAGCACGACGGCGGCGTTGTCGTAGACGGCGTGGTTGTGGTCGATCCGCAGTTCAAGTACTGCCTTGCCGTCCTGCGACACCGATGAGGAACGGATGTCGCCAACGCTCACCCCCGCTATGCGCACCTCCTGACCGTTGCCAGGGCTGATCGCGGGTGCCTCATCGAAGGTTGCGTACACGCTGTACTTGTTCTCCCACGGTGGATTGAAGCGCTGATTGCTGAGGAAGTAGCCGCCGACGGCCGAGCCGAGCGCCACCAGTACGGCGATGACGACCAGGTTGCGCCCCAGTCCCGGCTCGTTACGGGCGCGCTCCCAGAATCGGGAGGGTCCACCTCCGGCGCCACGACGTTCGCTCATCATCGACCCTCCTGCTGCCCGGCGAGGTTGCGGAACATCTGCTCGAGGCTGATCGGCAGCCCCGCGACCGAGCCGGGGCCGAAACCGGCATGGAAGTTGAGCATCGAGCCGTTCTTGTCGACCATCGTCGCCCGGTCGGCCGTCGCGGCGAGGTGGGCGAGTTTCTGGTACAGCGGGCGTTTCGACCCGCTGCCCTCGTACCTGCCACTGCCCTGCCACGGCGAGTTGAGCGTGTCAAGGATCGGGCCGTTGACGCGCTCGAGGACGGGGCCTCGCACATGCTCCAGGGTGGTCTCGAGTTTGCGGCTCGTCGGCTCGAGGTCGGTCACGAGCGGGCGGGCTTGCGCGAGCACCTCACGCAGGTCGTTCACCACGGGGCGCGCTTCGACCAGCACCGGGTCGAGCTGGTCGAGCGTCCTGCCGAGCTCCCGCACCGCTGGCCGGGCAGGACCAGCGGTATCCGCGAGCTTCGTGAGGGTGCCGTCAAGGCGCCGCAGTCCGTCGTCGGTGGCGCGTAGCGTCTCCGGCATCCCGGCGACCGCGGTGGCCATGTCGCCGGCTCGGCGGTCGAGGATGCGCGAGGTGGTGGCGAGGTCGCCGACGATCCCGCTGAGCTGGCCCTGCTGCCCCGCGAGCGCACGTGAGGATGCTTCCAGCCCGCCAACCAGGTCCGGCAGGTCGGTTTTCGGCCTCGTGCCGCGCAGCGCGTCGAACACTCCGGCCGCCGGGTCGAGGGTGCCTGGCGCCCGCAGGGCGAGCTCCTTCAGCTCCCGTGCGCCGCCCTGTCGCAGGGTGCCGTCCAGGTCCCTGATGCTGCTGCGGACGCCCTTGCGCGCGTCCGGCTGCAGCGCAGAAGTGACATCGCCGAGCTCGGTCGGCAGTGTGGTCCGCTCGACCGGAATGCTCCCCTCGAACCGGCCGGCTTGGCCGCCGGGCTTGAGGTCGAGGTAGTAGTTGCCTGCCAGCAGGGTGGTCGGCCTGATCTTGGCAGCGGGAGCGGTCCCCAGCTTGTCGAGCTCTTCACCGTCTACTTTGGCATCGACCTCGGTGATGCCTGCCTCGGTGCGCCGCACCGATGTGACGACACCGACCGGGACACCGGCGATCTTGGCGTCGGAGACGTACTCCCGCAGCTGGTGAGCCTTGGCGAACTCGATCGTGATCGTCTCACCAGGTTCGACCATCGTGAGGAGCTTGTTCTTCTGGAACAACGCGACCCCGGCCAGCAGCGACACCACGATGAAGGCCACCCCGAGCCGTAACGCCGACACCCGCCGGGGGCGCCATGAACTCCTGCGCGGAACCATCAGCGTCCGCCTCCTTCGCCCGGCACCGTCGCCGAGTCCTTGCCCGCCTCGCCCGGGCCGGGGTACGGGTTGCTCGAGACCGAGGGATCCTTGACCGGGACGGTGCCCGTTATCGACTCCGAACGCGGCACCAGGTAGATCCGCAGCCAGTTGCCAGCGGCATCGCCCTGAGAGAGCGCGCTGGCAGCCCGCGTGAAGAAGGTGGAGATCTCCGCCCGATACGGCGCGAGCACCGACAGCGGCTCCGCTGCGTCCCTCGTGGTGTCCACCAGTTGCGAAGCCAGCGGGCGGGCATCGACGAAGACATTGGTCAACTCGCCGACCGCCGGTGTCGCCTTGCCCGCGACGCCTGGCACCTTGCGCAGCGGCTCGACACCCTCGCGGAACACCCCTCGGAGGTCATCGGTGGCGTCACCGAGTGCCTTCGCGCCAGGGCGCATGGTCCGCAGCCCGCTCTCGGCGTCGGCCAGCGGCCCCGACAACGCCGTCAGCGCCGTCGTCGCCTCGTCGAGCGCCCGAGGCGAGCGATCCAGGATCTCGGCGACCCGGCTGCCGCCGTCGGCAGCCACGGCGTCCATCGTGGTGCCGAGCTGGCGGGTCAGCTCCGCGATCTCTTGCTCCCTGCCCGCGAACCGGCCTGCCAGCCGCTCGGCCGAGGTCAGCATTCTGGTGAGGTCGGCGCCGTCCCTCGCGGCGAGCGAATCCGACACCGTGCCCAGTGCGGGCAACATCGTGGGTGCGGTGCCCAGCATGTCGCGCAGGTCGTGGTGACGGCCGGCGAGCCCACCGCCGAGCTCGCGCAACGTGCTTCCCGCTGCCTTCCTTGTGCGCGGATCGAAGACGTTGAACAGCTCGCTGATCTCCTGGGCGCCACGCGTCTCGCGCTTCGGGATCACCTTCCCCGGCGGCAGCTCGCCCGCATCGGGCGAGCCGGTGTCGAGGTCGACGAACTTCTGTCCCAGCGCCGAACGCGCACCGACCGACGCCGTCGTCGCGCTGGCGTTGCGATAGATCGCGGTGTTCTCGTCGTCGATCTGCAACAGGGCGACGGCGCGACCGTTCTCGATCCGGATGTCCTCGACGTAGCCAACCCGGCTGCTCGCGATCCGCACGTCGTCGCCTTCGATGAGGCCGCCCACGTCGTCGAACGCCGCCTTGACCGCCTTACGTTCGGCGAACGGCACGCCGTGCGTCGCGTTGAGCCCGAACACAACGGCCGCCGCGAACACCAGGACGACGACGGTCCCGATCACTAAAGCGGCCTTGCCCGACATGATCGCCTTGCGCAATCTCATGCTGGTCACCTTTCCGCTCACGAGCCATCGCCGATCAGGAAGCCCATGAGGCCGGACTCCTGCTCCGGCGTCAGACCGGTGGGATCACGTTTCTTATCGCCGTCGTCCGACTCTGGACTGGGAAGCAGACCGGACACTCCCGGCACACCGGGCAGCTGCGGCGTGTCCTGCGAGTCCTTGTCCTCGGCGGCCTGCTTCGGGGTCCCGCCGGGCAGCGCACCGGTGAGCGTGTCGGGGTTCACGATGGCGTTGACCCGCAGGTAGTGCGATAGACCGTCACGGCCGTTGGTGGCCAGCGCCCAGTAGCGGATGAAGTCGAAGACCTTGTCCCGATTCGCGGTCAGCTCCGCCATGGTCGGACGAGCCGCCCGCAGCGACTTCCTCAACCCCGGCCCCGCCGCACGCAGGTCCTCGCTGACCGGTGCCGCCGCGTCGAGCAGCTTCTCGGCCCGCCGCAGCACCGGATCCGCGGTGGCAAGTGCGGGATCGAGGGCGTCGGAGAAACGCATCAACTCGCCGGAGATGGCGGTCAGCTCCTCGGTGACCGGCCGCATCTCCCGCAGTGTCGGTGTCGCCTGCTTGGCGGTGCCCGCCAGTTGGTCGAGGGTCTTCCTCGCCGTGCGCAGCGCATCGGGCAACCGAGCCAGTGTGGTGTCGAGGGCGCGTTGCTGCGAACTCGTTGCCGCCAGCAGCCGGTCGGCGGCGCCGACCAACCGGTCAAGCGCCTTGCCGTCTTCGGTGGCCACCGCCTTCGCGACCGGCTGCACCTGCTCGACAAGCGCGTTCAGCAGGCTGTTCTGCTCATTGAGCACGGTTGTGAAGCGCTGGGTGTCACGCAACGCCGGTGCCAGTGCCTTCATGGCGGCGTCCGCGTTCTTACCGTTGCCGCGCAACCCTTCGCCGAGGGTCGTCACCAGGAACGCGAGGCCCTCGCCGGTTGGCTCGTCGAGCACGTTGAGCATCTCGTCGAGGTCGACGTTGCTGCCGGTCTGCGATACCGGTACCGGTTGGTCCGGGTCAAGCGGCGGAGCGGTGGGACTCCCTCGCTCGAAGTCGACGTAGCGCTCGCCGAGCAGACTGACCGGCCGGATCGTGAAGCGAGCGTCGCGATGTACGGGCTGCGCCACCGGTTCGAGGCTGAGCAGGACATTGGCATGACCGTCGCGGATGGACATTTCGACGACCTCGCCGACCACGACGCCGTCCAGCTTGACCTCGTTTCCGTCGACCAGCGGAGCGGCCGAGTCGAACTGGGCGACGATCGTCATCGTGCCGGGGGCGCCGTTGTTCGAGATCGCGAATCCGGTCGCCGCCGCGGTGGCGGCAAGGACGACGCACAGCGCCGTCGCCAGCACGCGGATACGGGTGAACCTCATCGCATTCCACTCCCGAAGGCGTCGTGCCACGGTTGCCCCACGATCTCGCCAGGCAACGGCGCGGGGCGCTGCTCGACACCGGGGCCAGTGATGCCAGGGTTGACGTTGCCCGATTCCAGTCCGTTTTGGATGAAGATGCGGCCGTAGTGCCCGTTGGCGTCGTAGTTGCCGGTCGCCGACGCCCAGTTGGACAACCAGCCGGTCAGCTCGGGCGTGTAGGGCCGCAGGTAGTCCAGTGCCGGCACCATCCCGCGCATCGCCCGCGTCGCGTCGGGAAGAGTCGCGTTCGCGGTGTCGAGCAACCCGGGAGTCGCGCGCAGCAGCTCTGCCGTGGAGTCCAATGTGGGGCGCAGCTGCTTCATAGCTGGCCGCAGATCGGCCAGCACCGGCCGCAGGTTGCGTGCCGTCGACGGCAGCCGTTCAGCCACCGGACGCATGTCCTCGAGCAGCGGCACGGTCTTGTCCACCGTGTCCGGCACCTTGCCAAGGGTCTGGTTCGCCTGCCGGACGGTGCCAGGCAGCCTCCGCAGCAACTCACCCATTGCCTGCCGCTGCTCGGCGACCGTGCTCGATGCGTCGGCCAGACTGTTGACCACCTGCTGGATCTCCTTGTCCCGCGAGGCGAGGATGCGCATGGTCTGGTTGAGCTGGGTGGCGAGCTGGCGGATCGCCTCACCGTCGGTGCCGACACCCCGCAGCACCTGGCCGAGCGCGTGCACCGCGGGGCCCGCCGAGCGCACTGTCTGGTTGATATCGCGCTCGCTGCCGTCCAGCGTTCGCGACAGCCGGGTGATCAGGGAGTTCAGCTTATTCCTCGTCGGCGGGTCGAGGGCGGCGAGGACCTTGTCGATCTCGACCGGTTCGGCCATCGCCGAGGTGAGCAGACCGCCGGAGGGGACGCTGGCGTTCTCGGCAGGACCGTCGGTGACGGTCAGCAGCCGCTCACCGAGCACGGCCTTCCAGTCGACGGTGACCTTGGCACCCTCGTGCAACGGCGCGAACTCGTCGTCGAGCGAGAACTCCACTTTGGCCTTGCCGTCCTCGACGTCGATGCTCTCGATGGCGCCCGCCTCGTAGCCGTCGCGCATCACCGAACCACCCTCGATGAGGTTGGTTGCGTTCGGCAGCACGACCGACACGGTGTAGCCGCGGTCGATCGCCGCCACCGCGCCCGCACCGGTGAGCACGGCCACGAGCACGACCGCGATCGGAATGAACAGTCGCCGCATAACTCAGTCCATCCCGAGGGGGCCTGCGGACTCGCCGGAGAGGAACTGCCGGACGAACGGGTCCTCCGAGGCGAAGGCCCCCTCGGCTTCGCCGTAGTGCACGACCTTGCCCTTCCAGATCAGTCCTACGTAGTCACTGACTTTCCGCGCGGTGCGGATGTCGTGAGTGACAAGTAGATATGTGCCCTTGTGCCTGGCGTGCATGTCGAGGATGAGGTCATTGAGCAGGCTGGTTCGTACCGGGTCAAGGCCCGAGTCCGGCTCGTCGAAGAGCACGATGTCCGGTTCCATGATCAGGGCGCGGGCGAAGCCCGCCCGCTTGCGCATCCCACCGGAGATCTCGCTCGGCAGCTTGCCGGACGCTTCCTCGAGTCCCACCTCGGCCAGTCGCGCCATCGCGATGTCGGCGATCTCCGACTCGGTTTTGTTGGTGTGCTTGCGCAACGGGAAGGCGACGTTGTCGTAGATGTTCATCGAGCCGAACAGGGCACCGTCCTGGAACAGCACGCCGAACCGCCGCCTGAGCTCGTAACGCTCGCGCTCGGAGATGCGCCAGATGTCCTTGCCGAAGATGAGTACCTCGCCCGCATCCGGTTCGAGCAAACCGACAAGGTGCTTGATCAGCACGCTCTTACCGGTACCCGACGGTCCGAGGATGGTCGTGATGGCATCGTCGGCGAAGTTAAGGTTCAGTCCTTTCAGGACATCGAAGGGCCCGAACGACTTGTGCACGTCACGCACTTCCATGGTGTGCACGACACCGTTCGCCGACGGCAGCGTCCCGGCCGATGGCAACGATGCCGTCGAGTCGGCGTGGTTCACGGGCATGGTGGCAACCTCCTGGATGCGCGTCAGTTGGCGATGGGCGCGTTGGGCGACATGCCCCAGAACAATTGGGTGCCCAGCGCTCCGATGAGGTGGACGAGGACCATGTTGAGCATCATCGACTTTGCGGTGTTCTTGCCGACCTCGACAGGACCACCCCGTGCGGTATAGCCGTAGTAACAGGCGACGAAGACGATGGCCGTTCCCATCGCGATGGCCTTGGCCATCGAGTACATGAAGTCGAGCGGGTTCTGATACAGCCAGAAGATGTACATATGACCGCCTGGCGAGACACCGCCGATGTGGTAGACGGTCACCAGGATTTCCCCGAGCGACATCATGCCGAGGCTGACGGCGTAGAGGAACGGCATCGCGATCCAGGTGGCCACCACCCTGGTGCCGACCAGGTAGCTGCGCGAGTTGATCCCCATGACCTCCATCGCGTCGACCTCGTCCGCGATGCGCATCGATCCGATCTCGGCGACGAGGCCGCAGCCGACCTTGGCGGCCAGGATGTAGCCCCACATGTAGGGCACCAGCTCGCGGACAGCGCACCAGGCGTTGAAGATGCCCGAGTACAACGGCGCACCCACCTGCTTGAGCGTGTAGATGGCCTCGGTGCCGCACATCGTCCCCATGACGAACTGCATGCCCCAGATGATCAGCCCGCTTGACAGGATCAGGATCGCGGTCTGCCGCACCACCTCGCCCCAGTGCGATCGCACATCGGGCAGGTTCCGGATGATCTGCCCGGAGAACCGCATGATCTCGCCGCCCGTGCTGACCGCGGTCTTGACCGAGTCCGCGACGCTGCCGGCGCTGATCCGGGTGTCCCTCGGCTGCGGCGGCTGGTGCCGGTCGGGGCGCCCGGATGGACGTTCCTCGGTTGAGGTCATCGCACTTCCCTACTTGTAGACCTGAACTTCGGGGTTCAGGCCGAGCAGAATGTTGGTGAACACGACGTTGAAGATCCAGATCATCGCGAAGGCGATCACCACGGCCTGATTGACCGCGCGCCCGACACCAATGGGCCCGCCCTTGGCGTACATCCCCTTGTAGCAACAGACGACGCCGATGATGAGGCCGAACACGAAGGTCTTCGTCACGCTGCCCCAGATGTCAGGGGTGGTCAGGTTGGCGAAGAGGCTCTCGTAGAAGGCCCAGGGATTGGCGTCGAGGATCGGCACCGATGCGATGAACCCGCCGACCACGCCGAAGCACAGCGCGACCACGTCCAGCAGCCCAGTGAGGATCACGAGTGCGACGACCCTGGGAAGCACCAGCGTGCGCACCGGGTCGACGCCGAGCACCTCCATCGCGTCGATCTCGTCCCTGATCCGCCGGGCACCAAGGTCGGCCGCGATGGCGGTTCCGACGACTCCCGCCACCACCATCGCGTTCACCCATGGCGCGAACTCGCGGATGCTCGCCATGATGAAGAACGAGCCGAGCCGCTCCGGCATGCCGAAGAGGTTGTAGAGGTTGCCGCCTTGGAGACCGGGTGCGCCGAGCCCGAAGAAGGTGCAGGAGATCGCCATCGGGATCCAGCACTGCTTGAGGATCTGATACATCTGGTCCAGCGCGTCCCGCCAGAATCCCCACGGCCTGCTCAGCACCATCCACATGACCTGACCGCCGAGCCGGGTCATCTCGCCGAGCTCGATCAGCGCACCCTGAGTGGGCCCTGGCGCCGCGCGCTTGCAGCCAGTCGTCTTCGCGGCAGCCGACTCCCGCGTGTCCGCCTTCTCCGGTGCGCTCATCAAGACTCACCGGCGCCTGGCTCGACGCGGGTACCGTTGCGGCAGGTACCGATTTCCATAAGTCCTCCGAGCGACGCTGCATGGACTGGATACGAAAGTTGGCACGTTCCGCCGAGTGGGTGCACCACTCATGCGGGTAGTCGCGCCGACGCGATCGGGTAGTCGCTGGTCATTGAGCACACCCGCGTCTGATGGCACTGGTCTCCCGGCACGAGGACGGGCACGACGTTTGGTGTGTTGTCACGGTGGCAGCCGGGTTCGGCGCTCCTAGCGTGACGGGGGTAATCGTCGATCTGGCCACCCATGACGAAGGACCCCGGCAGCGATGACCGAAACCGTGCGAGCCGCACCGTGGTGCGTGAGCGCGTTGCGCGAGCGCGACGCCGAGGCATTCGCGGGGGTCTATCGCGCGCATGCCCCCGGCCTGTTCCGCTACCTGGTGAAACAGCTTCGCGACAGGTCGACAGCCGAGGATCTGACCAGTGAAACGTTCGTCCGCGCGTTACGTGGCTCGCTCACCCTGCGCGAGTCGACAGCGGACATCCGGCCCTGGTTGGTGCGCATCGCCCGCAACGTGCTGGTCGACCACTGGCGAGCGGCACGGACACGGCAGGAGATCGCAACCGTCGTTCCGGAGAGCGACCGGTACGTGCTGCCTGACCCGGCGACGACGCTCATCGAGGAGAGTGAGCGCCGCCGCGTGCTCGCGTGTCTCGACCGGCTCAACAAGGAACAGCGCGAGTGTCTGCGGCTACGCTTTCTGCACGAGCGCTCGGTCGCGGAGACCGCTAAGGTCATGGCACGTCAACCCGGAGCGGTCAGGGCGCTGCAGTACCGAGCTCTCCGCAGGCTCGCCGAGCTCATGGCCGATGACCAGGAGGAGGCACCATGATCGACGCCCTCTTCGCCAGCATCGACACGCCGACCGCGGTACGCGGCGCCTCCCGCGGCTTCACGGTCCTCGTGCTGGGCGGGCTCTCCGCGCCGCTGGTCGCGATGACCGTGCCCGCGCTGGGCGCGGTCTGGCTCACGCTGGCCGCGCTGGTCGCCTTCGCACTGGCAGGCGTGCGCATCGGCTCGGCCGTGCGCCCCGCAGTACACGGCGCCGTCGCCGCGACGTTCGCCTACGTTCTCGTGCTCCCTCTTGTGCTGATCGCCCCGGTCGGACGTGATCCGGTACAGATCGGCCTCACCCTGCTGACGGCCGTCACGGTCGGCGGGATCGCAGGCATGCTCAGCGCCCGGCGTGGTCACCGAGGCTCGGTGTAGATCGCGTCTCCAAGCCAGCGGCAGGCGAGCAGCGCGAGTTCGACGTCGAGCCGGTCGTCGCTGATCGGCCGCCCCCGCTCCTCCTCGGCCCGCGCCACGCGGTACTTGACCGAGTTCTTGTGCATGGTAAGCCGCTCGGCCGCTGCGGTGTAGCTCCCGCCTTCGGCGAGGAAGACCCGCACCGTGTCGCGGAGCCTGCCGTGCTGGTCGTCGGCAAGCGCGAGGCGGCCGAGCACGCGCTGCACCCAGGCTCGAGTCGACGGCAGGTTCGCCGAGAGCAGGCACGCCGCCGCGACGCCCGGTTCGCCGAACCCGATCACCGGATCGGCACCGCCCGCGAGCGCGAGCGCCTGCGCTCGCAACGCCTGCCGATGCGTCTCCCGGAAGCCGTCGACTCCGGCGACCGGCTCGCCAAAGGCGATTCGAGGCGCGGCCGCATCCGCCTCGGCGAATACGCGCACGGCGGCGGGGTCGAAGGTGTCCCGGTGCCCGAACGGCAGCCACGCCCACACGCTGGTGCGATCACAGGCCACGACAAGCGGCTTGCCCCTGCTGCCGAGACACTCGCCGAGAGTCGTCGCCCAACGCTCCAAAGTGGACAGCCCGCTGTCCGAAACGCTCTCCTCGTCGATCCACAGCACGACGCCGACGTGCCGCTGCCGCAGGCTGTAGCCGATGTTCTCCTCAGCACGGTCGGTGTCGGCTGTCTTGCCGCCGATCAGCTCCTTGATTCTGGCCGCGCGCACCGCACTGCGGTTCTCCAGCCATCGCTCCCGCTCCGACTCGTACACCGAGACGATGTGCTGCGATATCCAGTCGACGTAGTTGAACGTCGTGCTCACGAACCGCTGCGAAGCACAGAAGGCGATCGCGGGTTCGGCGATGGTGGCCTGGATGGCCTCAAAGCTGCGCTTGAGCAGGTGGTCCTGGCCGAGCCGATACGCCCGGACCAGGGCGTTGACCGGGACACCGCGCTGGGCGAGCCTGCGTGCGTACTCGAAGGCCGCCGACGGCGGCTCCACATGCTCATCGGCGATGTCGTACTGCAGGATGTGCAGGATGGTCTCGACATTGCCCTCGATACTGGCACCGAGCAGGTTGAGCAGCGACTCGTCACCCCGTAGCTCACCGATCTGAGTGTAGAGCACGTCGCGCATCGTCGCGGTGATGTCGGCCAACTGCTCGTTGAGCAACGACGCCACCAGGGCCACGTAGCGGTCGACGTCCTGCTCGGCCAGTGAGCCAGGACGTTCGAGGACGGTGTGGCTGGGGGTCCGCACGATGAGGCGCACCTTTCTCGAGTGGGATCCGATCGCTCCCACTGTGACAGCGAACACAACCGCGGTCCACCGTCGCACGGCACGAGGAAGGCCCGCTCGTTTGTGCCGACGGACCAAAAACGGCCGCCGCTGCCGCCGCTTTGCCGCTTTGTCAGCACGAAACAAGACTGTCGAGCATCTTCGTTTCGGATGACTATGCCCCGAATCAGTTCCGGTTCCTACCGTTTTCCGCACCAGGCTTCTCGGCATCGACAGTGAGGAACCAACGATGGGACTGATATCGCCGACACTACCGGACACCGACCTGGGCGAATGGCGACAACAACCGTATCTGCATCGCATCAAGACCCAGGTACTCCACTGGGGCGAGAACGGCTTCGGTTCTCCGGTGGGAACGTACTTCTTCTACATCATCAAGATGGCCGGCTACGTGTTGATTCCGGCTTGGATCATCGCTGACTCCACGCCTGGGCTCGGTGGCCTCGGGAACTTCGGCGACTGGTGGACAGAGCCGATCGTGTTCCAGAAGTTCATCGTGTTCACGATCCTGTTCGAGGTGCTCGGTTTCGGCTCCGGCTCCGGGCCGCTGACCATGCGGTTCCTGCCGCCGATCGGCAGCATGACCTACTGGCTGCGACCGGGCACGCTGCGGCTGCCGCCCTGGCCCGGCAAGGTCCCGTTCACCAAGGGCGACCAGCGCTCCATCGTGGACGTGGCGCTATACGGCGCGGTCATCGGCTCCCTGGTGTGGGGCCTGATCTCGGACGGCGCCCCTGGCGGGCCGGGCAATGCCGGGCTGCTGGACACCACGGTCATCGTCGCGATCATCGCCAGCATCGTCGTGATGGGGCTGCGCGACAAGACCGTGTACCTCGCCTGCCGGTCGGACCAGTACCTGATCATGGTCATCGCGTTCCTGTTCCCGTTCGTCGACATGATCGTCGCGCTGAAGCTGGTCATGGTGGCGGTCTGGTGGGGCGCTGCCACCTCCAAGCTCAACCACCACTTCCCGTACGTGGTCTCGGTGATGGTCGCCAACGGCCCGCTGCGCCCGAAGTGGTTCAAGCGCAAGCTGTTCAAGAACTTCCCCGACGACATGCGCCCGTCGCGGCTGTCATTCCTGCTCGCCCACACCGGAACGGTGATCGAGTACTGCGTGCCAGCGGTGCTGCTGTTCTCTCAGGGCGGCTGGGTGACCACCGTCGGGATCGCCATCATGGTGGTCTTCCACCTGCACATCCTCTCGGCGATCCCCGCCGGCGTGCCGCTTGAGTGGAACATCTTCGTCATCTTCGGGGCGATCTTCCTGTTCGGTCACTACGAGAACGGTGCGGGTTACTGGCTGACCGACCTGACCAACCCGCTGCTGGTTGTCGGCCTGCTCGGCGCGGTGCTCGCGATGATCGTCATCGGCAACACCAAGCCCGCGTGGATCTCGTTCCTGCACGGCATGCGCTACTACGCGGGCAACTGGGACACCACGATGTGGATCATGCGCCCCGGGGTCGAGGACGTCCTCGACGAGAAGGTGACCAAGTCGGCCAAGATGACGATCAAGCAGCTTAACGTGCTCTATGACTCCGACACCAGCGAGTTCCTGCTGCAGAAGGCGGTCGCATGGCGGACGATGCATGCCACCGGCCGCGCGCTGATCGGCATCGTGCCACGCGCGGTGGAACGCCCTGACGACTACACCATCCGGGAAGGCGAGTTCCACTGTGGCGCCCTGCTCGGCTGGAACTTCGGTGATGGCCACCTGCACGACGAGCAGATGCTCGCGGCGCTGCAACGGCGTTGCCAGTTCTCCGACGGCGACGTCAGGGTGATCGTGATGGAGGCGCAGCCGATCCATCGGCAGAGCCAGCGGTACCGCATCGTCGACGCGGCGACCGGCGTGATCGAGGAAGGCGTGGTGCGGATCTCGGACCTTGTGAACCGCCAGCCGTGGCTCGACGACGACTACCCGACCATCCCGGTGCAGGTCACCTGGCGCAGGCCGGATACCCCGTCGCAGCGATGGCAGGGAGAGACAGCACCGCCGCGTGCCGAGGTGTAGTACCGGAGTG
The DNA here is from genome assembly GCA_009377475.1 of Actinophytocola sp. GTDB lineage: Bacteria > Actinomycetota > Actinomycetes > Mycobacteriales > Pseudonocardiaceae > Haloechinothrix_A. The sequence goes on along the minus strand of WHTY01000052.1, from coordinate 9,362 downwards.
ATCTCGACGAGGGGTCTGCCCGTGCCGGGCAGACCCCTCGTTTCTGTGCCGTTGAGCCGGTTAGCCTTCCAGCCGTAAGGCAGCGACGGGGCATGCCTGCACCGCTGCGTCGGCGAACTCCCGATCCGTCTCGGCGGGATACTCGTCGAGGACGTGGACGTGGCCGTCGTCACCGACCTCGAAGAACTCATCGGCCATCGCCTCGCACATGCCAAGGCCCACGCACGTGCCGGTATCCGCCACGATCCGCATGTCAGGCCGCCTCTCGGGTCAGCGGGACGAAGTCGATCTTCTCGCGGACACCGCAGTCGGGGCAGCACCAGTCGTCGGGGATCTCGGACCAGGATGTACCGGCGGCGAAGCCTTCCTGCTCGTTGCCCTCCGCCACGACGTAGGTGTAGCCGCAGCCGGGGCAGCGGGCGGCATCGACGTCGTCGGTTGAGGTGCGCGCCGAGTCGTCGGTGGCCAGCTCGACGTCGGTGCCGTCGGCGGGCGGCGGGTACGTCGCCAGCAGCTTCTCCCGCTTACTCGGCTGCAGGTTCGCCTTGCGGATGTCGCCGTCGTAGTGCTCGACAACAAGCGGGTCCATGATGCGCCGGAACAGCGGCGGGATGATCGCGACAGCAATCATCCCGGTGTAGCCGGTGGGCAGCACCGGGCTTTCGGAGAAGTCCCGCAACGCCTGGAACCGGCGGGTCGGGTTGGCATGGTGGTCGCTGTGCCGCTGCAGGTGATACAGCAACACGTTCGTGGCGATGTTGTTCGAGTTCCACGAGTGCGCCGGGTTGACCCGCTCATGGCGCTCCTTGCGGCCCGAGGTGACCTTCTGCCGCAGCATGCCGTAGTGCTCCATGTAGTTGACGATCTCCAGCAGCGAGAACGCGAACACCGCCTGGATCAGCAAGAACGGCAGGATGCCAACGCCAAGCCACACCATCAGCGCGCCCCACAGCACCACGCTCATCAGCCAGGCATTCAGGACGTCGTTGCCGATGCTGAACGGATGCTTGTCCCGCCGCGCGAATCGTTTCTTCTCCAGCCGCCACGCGCTGCGCAACGACCCCGCGACCGTGCGCGGCCAGAACCGGTAGAAGCTCTCCCCCATCCGGGCGGACGCCGGGTCCTCCGGCGTGGCGACGCGGACGTGGTGGCCCCGATTGTGCTCGATGTAGAAGTGGCCGTAGAAACACGGCGCCAGCGCGACCTTCGACAGCCACCGCTCGACGTTCTCCCGCTTGTGGCCCAGTTCGTGCGCGGTGTTGATCCCGATTCCCGCGACGACGCCGAGCGTGCACGCCATGCCGATCTGACCCAGCAGCGAGACGCCCCCCGCCGCGATCAACCACATGCCGTAAACCAGTCCGGCGTACTGCAGCGGCAGGTACAGGTACGTCACCCAGCGGTAGTACCTGTCGTTCTCCAATGCCTCGATAACCTCGTCTGGGGGATTCGTCGGATCCCGACCCGCGACAAGGTCGATGAGCGGAGTGATGACGAGGAACATCACCGGACCGAGCCACAGGAAGGCCGCAAACCCGGTCGCGGCGTGCAACCCGGCTGCGAGGAAGGGCAACGCCGGAACGAGCAGGCCGAGCATCCACAGGTAGCGCTTCTGGTCCCGCCAGGTGTCCCTGCCTTCAACGGGTGTGGCGAGTGAGTAGCTCTTCATAACCGCATCCTCCGTGACGAGGCTTATGGGTAGTTTGTGCTGGTCGCGAGGCGGAATCCGCCCACTGACGTCACGGTAGGAACGACAGTGACAAGGGTCACCGTCGTGCGGAACGAAGTCCGCCACGTCGTTCGGTCCAAGGACCAAAGACCCACTCGGAAAGCGCAATGGCCGCGCGGCCGCGAGGCGACTCAGCGCCCCGGATCCGGCGACCGGAGCACCGTGGCACCGAGGATGCGGCACGCAAGCAGAGCCACCTCGACGTCGATACGCCCTTCGCTGAGCGACCTGCCCCTTGCGTCCTCCGCCTTGCGGATGCGGTACTGGATGCTGTTCTTGTGCAGATGCAGCTCGCCCGCCGCGGTATTGAGGCTGCTCCCGCTCGACAGGTACGACCAAACCGTCTCCCGCAACCGGGCGGTGTTCTCGTCGTCAACCGCAAGACCGCCGAGCACGTCCTGCACCCACGCGCGCACCCCGGCGATCTCCGATGCCACCAGCGCGAGCGGGCCCAGCTGCGACGCGGCGATCACGGGCATGCGATGCGCGGGGTCGGCGGCAAGCGCGAGGGCCTGCGCCTGCAGCGCCTGGCGGTGCGTCGCGCGGAAGCCGTCAAGGCCGGCGGCAGGCTGCCCGAGCGCGGCGTGGATCTCCTCCACCGCACCGCCCATCGCCTTACCCACGCCGTCAGCGTCAACAGTCGCAGCCGGGATCCACGCCCACAGCGTCAAGGCATCGGGCGAAACCAGCAACGACGACCGAGGCGACGCGCCGAGCGCGGACTCGAGCGTCGCGGCGTGGCGTTCCAGCTGCGCGAACCGGTCGGCGTCACCGGTGTCGTCCATGTCGTTGCCGCACCACAGCACCGCGCCGACATGCGAGGCCGCCACCGCGAACCCCAGCGTGCGATCGACGTCGGCTCGCTCGGTGAGCCTGCCATTGAGCACCGCCCTCACCTTGGCGAGCCGAGAGGCGTTCCGATGCCGCAGCCAGTCGTCCCACTCCAGCTGATAGGCGGAGACGACCTGCTCCGAGACCCCGTCGATGAACATGAAAACGAACGACGACAGCGCCATCGACCCGCTCGCCACCTCACCGACGGAAACATCCTCCTCGGCGATACGAGCGATCATGTGCTGCTGGAACATAGCCTGACCGAGGCGATAGGCGCGCAGCATCAACGTCAGCGGCACACCCCGCTGGGCCAGCCTGCGAGCGAACTCAAGCGCGACAGGCGGCGCGACAGGCTCGACGTCCTCACTGCGACCACTGATCACCCGGAGCGCGCTCACCACGTTGTCGAGCACGGTGCACTCGAACAGCTCCCTGACCCGAGCGTCCGCCGCGAGCTCAGGCAGCTCCGTCGCGATCGCATCAACCAGTGTGCGCGCCAGCACCTCGGCATCGACCAGCACCGACGACGCGACCCGCGCGAGCGTGTCGGTCGTCACGGAACTCACCTCACGAAAGGTACTCTCCGTCCACGCCAAGTGCTCAGCGGCGGCGGCGCCGTTGCGCCAGCTCCCGGACGACCTGCCGTGCCCGGCCCGCGCGGCGCGGCAGCGTCCCGGCACGCCCGTGCAGTAGCGTGGTGAGCGTGGCGACGGCCTTGTCAGCAGCCGCTGACCTGGCGAACGTGGTCAGCACGAGCGGCACGTCGAAACGCTTGGTCACAACGGCCTTCGGGACGGTGAACTCCTTGAGCCCGTCCGCGCCGTGAATCCGGCCGAAGCCGGAGTCGCCGACCCCGCCGAACGGCAGCGCGGGCACGGCTGCGAACGCGATCACCGAGTTCACCCCTGTCATCCCGGCACGGAGCCTGCGGGCCAGTTCGGCTCCCCTGCTCTTGGAGAACACCGTCGACCCGAGACCGTACCTGGTGTTGTTGGCCCGCTCGACGGCCTCGTCCATGTCGCGCACCCTGGCGATGGTCAGCGTCGGCCCGAACGTCTCGTCGGTGACCGCCGTCGAGTCCTCAGGGACGTCGACAAGCACGGTGGGCTGCGCGCAGCGCTCGCCGACCGAGTCGATCCCGCCGAGCACCGCTGTACCGCCCCTGCTGAGCGCGTCGGAGATGTGCTCCCGGATGACGTTGAGCTGGGACGACATCGTCATCGGCCCGATCTCGGCCGTCCTGTCCACCCCGGCACGCACCTGGCTCGCCTTGGCGACAACCTCATGCACGAACGCATCGCAGACCCGCTCGTGCACGTAGACCCGCTCGACACCGATGCAGGTCTGGCCCGCGTTCGCCATGCCGCCCCATACCGCGGCGTCCGCGGCGGCGGCGAGGTCGGCGTCGGAGTCGACAAGCAGGGCGTCCTTCCCGCCACCCTCGACGACCAGCGGCGTCAGCGAGTCGGCGCAGGCGTGCATGACCCGTTTCGCGGTCGCGGACGACCCGGTGAACGCGACCTTGTCCGCCCCGGAGCGGCACAGTGCCTCCCCCGTCGGCCCGAACCCGGTGACCACCTGGAAGACCGGTGCGTCTGGCACGGCCTGGGCGAAGGCCTCCGCGAGCCAGGTCGCGACGCCGGGGGTGTGCTCGCTCGGCTTGAACACCACGGCGTTACCCGCCGCGAGCGCGTACGCGATGGAACCGAGCGGGGTGAAGACCGGGTAGTTCCACGGCCCGATGACACCGACCACCCCGAGCGGGCGGTACTCGACCTCCGCCCTGTGGTTGGCCATCAGCAGGCCGGGTGAGACCCGCTGCGGGCCGAGGGCCTTCTTCGCGTGCTTGGCTGCCCATGCGATGTGCTCGATGGCGAGCACGATCTCCAGCTGCGCGTCGGCATGGGGCTTACCGGTCTCGGCGTGCACCACCTGCGCGAGCTGCGCCATCCGCCGTGCCAGCACACCCTTCCATGCGTTGAGCGCATCGGCACGCTCGTCGAAGCTCAGCCCTGACCACCACGCGGCGGCGGCACTTGCGCGCTCGACGGCCTCGGTGACCTGCTGCTGTTCGTGCACCGGGTGGGTGCCGACGACATCGCCGGTACGGGGGTCGATGGAGTCGAACGTGGTCCGCTCTGCGGTGCCGGTGGCAGCTCCGCTGGCACCGCTGGTGCCGGTGGGGCTGCTCTTGCGGCCGCGCCGGGCTGTCGTGGCGGGCTTGGCCGATTTCTGCGGGGTGCTCATGCGACCTCCTTCGGTGCGGGGCGGCCGAGCAGCAGGTCGGCCGCCTTCTCGGCGATCATCACGGTCGGCGCGTTGGTGTTGCCGCGCGTCACGGTCGGCATCACGGATGCGTCGACCACGCGGAGCCCTTCGACCCCGCGCACGCGCAGTTCAGGGTCGACAACGGCGGACTCGCCAGCGCCCATCGCGCAGGTACCGACGGGGTGATACAGCGTCTGGGTCCAGTTCCGCACATGCTCGGCCAGCTCGGCTTCGGTGATGCCCGAAGTCGACGCTGGCAGGAACGGCCGATCGAGCATGTCCTTGAGCGGCGCCTGCCGCGCGATCTCGAGCAAAGCAGCCGTACCGGCCACGATGGCGTCCAGGTCGGACGGATCGTCGTAGTAGTTGGCGTCGATCTCGGGGTGCCAGGACGGATCGGCGGAGCGCAGCCGGATGCTGCCCCTGCTGGCAGGCGCAAGCAGGGTCGCACCCGCGGTGAACATCCGCCCTACCGGCTCACGCAGCCCGTTGTCGTAAAACCCGGTCGGCGCGACGTGCACCTGCAGGTCAGGAGCCGCGAGTCCGCCGCGCGATGGGAAGAACGCGCCGCCCTCGCCGATGTTGGACGCCAGCGGCCCTCGGCCGAACAACCGCCACTGGGCCAGCCTGCCAGGCGTTGAGAACTCGGCGATGTCACTGGTGCCCTTGGTGTACCAGAGCATCGGCGCGATTGGGTGGTCCTGCAGGTTCTGTCCAACACCTGGCAGGTCGGCCACCACGTCGATACCGAATTCGCGCAGCTGCGCCGCCGCGCCGACGCCGGAGAGCATCAGCAGCTGCGGGGAGTTCACCGCGCCGCCGGAGAGCACGATCTCGCGCTCGGCGTGCACCGTGTGCTCCTGTCCGTCCTTGCGATAGGACACCCCGATGGCGCGGGTTCCATCGAAGCGCACCGCGCTGACCTGCGCGTCGGTACGCACGGTGAGGTTCGGCCGGTCGAGCGCTGGTCGCAGGTAGCCGTCGGCGACCGACCATCGCCTGCCGTTCTTGCAGGTCACCTGATACAGCCCGGCGCCTTCCTGCTCGGCGCCGTTGAAGTCGTCGGTACGCTTCCAGCCCCATGCCACGGCGGAGTCGACCCAGCTACGGGTGAGCTCGTGCGTGAACCGGCGGTCCTCGACGTGCAGCGGGCCGCTCGTGCCGTGCAATGGCTGCCCGAACCGGGTGTTGGACTCGGCGCGCACGAAGTAGGGCAGCACCTCCTCGTAGCCCCAGCCGGACGCCCCGTACTCGTCCCGCCAGCCGTCGTAGTCGAGCCGGTTGCCCCTGATGTAGATCATCGCGTTCATCGACGAGCAACCGCCGAGGGCTTTCATCCTCGGCCAGTAGGCCCGGCGGCCGTCCAGCTGCTTCTGCTCGACGGTCTCGTAGTTCCAGTCCCAGCGAGTCTTGAACAGGCTGGAGAACGCGGCGGGGATGGCGATCTCGTCGGCGTCGTCTGCCTCGCCCGCTTCGAGCAGCAGCACTCTGACGCCCGCGTCCTCGCTCAGCCGTGCGGCGAGCACGCACCCTGCGCTACCCGCCCCGACGATGACGTAGTCGAACGTTTCGGTTCCAGCCACTCAGACCTCCTGATATCGGCTCGGATGTGTCGGGAGCGAGCACTACCTCCCGCGAAGCGCGGAGCTAGCTGCGTTGTACCCGCCCATGCCGTGCACGCCTGCGCCCGGCGGTGTCGCCGCGGAACAGAGATACACCCCGTCGACCCCGGTGGCATAGGGATCGAGCGCGATCCGTGGGCGCATCGCCACCTGAAGAGGCGTGTTGGCGCCGGTGATGATGTCGCCGCCGACGTAGTTCGGGTTGTAGGCGGCCATGTCGGTTGTCGAGCGGACGAACCGTCCGACGATGCGCTCCCTCGTCCCCGGCGCGAACCGCTCGATCTGGTCGATGATCGCCTCGCTCGCGTCCCCGGTGTAGCCGTGCGGGACATGGGCGTAAGCCCAGATCGGGTGCACGTCGCCCGCCGATCGCGATGGATCGGCGAGATACTGCTGCGCCACGAGCACGAAGGGACGATCCGGCATCCGGCCGGCATGAATCTCCCGCTCGGTGTGCGCCACCTCGTCGAGCGTGCCGCCAAGGTGCAGCGTGCCAGCCTTGCGACAGGCGTCGTTGCGCCAGGGAATGCCACCATCGACCGCGAGGTCCAGCTTGAACGCGCCGGGAGCATGGCGAAACCGCCGATAGGCGCGGCGCACCCGCGAAGGCAGCCGGTCGCCGAGGATGTCGGCGGCGGCGCCGGGAGTGACGTCGAGCATCACCACGTCGGCAGGCGGGAGTTCGTCGATGGCACGCACCCGGACGCCGGTCTCGATCTTGCCGCCGTGCTCTGCGAGGATCGCGGCGAGTGCGTCGGTGATGGTGCGGGAGCCGCCCCTGGCCACCGGCCAGCCGAACCGATGCCCCGAGGCGATCATCATCGTGCCGAGCGCGGCCGTCGTCGGCGCGGTCAACGGGTAGTACACGTGCGCCGCGACGCCCGCGAACAACGCCCGTGCCGCGTCGGTGCGCCATCGCCGGGCGAGCATGGTGGCAGGCAGCAGCGCACGCGGGCCGAACCGCGCGAGTTTGAGTGGATGCTTCGGCAGGTGGACGACCGGCCGCAGCAAGTCTTCGGCCAACTCGTCGAAGTCGTCCGCGAGTGGCCCGAACAGCCGTCGCCATTGACGGCCGTCCGGGCCGAGACCCTCGGCGGTGTCCCCAATCGACCTCACCATGACACCGGCGCCCCCATCATCGAGAGGGTGTGCCAGGTCCACCTCGGGCCAGCACCAGGAGACGCCGTGGCGCTCCAAGTCGAGCGATCGCAGGAAGGGGGATCCGATTCCCATCGGATGCACTGCTGAGCAGTGGTCGTGCAGCAGCCCTGGCAGCGTCAGCTCGCCGCTGCGAGTGCCGCCGCCGATCTCGTCCGCCGCCTCGATGACCGTGACGTCGACGCCTACCTCGGCGAGGGTGACCGCGGCGGCCAGCCCGTTCGGACCAGCCCCCACCACGATCGCGGTGGTCATACCGTCGCGCCTCGAGTGAGGTCGGTCAGCCGCGTGCGCAGTGACGGTTTGTCGATCTTTCCCACCGGGTTCTTCGGCAACGAGTCGACGAAGTGAATCTCGTCGGGCAGCTTGTACTTCGACAGCGACTCCCGGCACAGCTGGTGCAGCTCGTCGGCGGTGACCGTCGCCTCGGGCCGAGTGGCGACGAAAGCGAGCGGCACCTCACCGAGCACGTCGTGCGGCGCGCCGACCACGGCAGTCTCAAGAACGCCAGGGTGGCGGTAGAGCACCGACTCGATTTCCTTCGGGTAGACGTTCTCGCCGCCCCGGATGATCATGTCCTTGATCCGGTCGACGAGCACGAGGTAACCGTCCTCGTCGAAGTAGCCGACGTCGCCGGTGTGCAACCAGCCGTCGACGACGGTCTTGGCGGTGGCCTCCGGCTTGTTGAGGTAGCCGCGCATCACATTGGGGCCGCTGATGACGACCTCTCCGGTCTCCCCTCGCCGCACGACCCGGCCCGCGTCGTCCATGATGGCCACCTCCTGGCCGGGGAACGGCAGCCCGACCGTGCCCGGTTTGCGCACCCCGTCGATCGGGTTGATGGTCGACGCGCAGGTGCCTTCGGATAGCCCATAGCCCTCGACGATCGGGATGCCGTAGCGCAGCTCGAAGCGGTCAATGAGTTCCGCGGGCATCGGCGCCGCGCCGCAGACAGCCACCCGTAGCGACGCGACGTCGGGGCGTTCGTCCTCCGGCAGCGCGGTCAGCATCGCGTAGATGGCGGGCACCGCTGAGAAGTACGACGGCCGTACCCGCTCGACGGTCCGGAAGAACGTCGTCGGGCTGAACTGGCCCGCGATCGTCGCGCGACCGCGCGCCAGCAGCGGCGACAGTACGCTCACGACGATGCCGTTGACGTGAAACAACGGCAGGATGAGCAGGCTGTGGTCGGCGTCGGTCAGATCGACAGCCGAGATCGCCATCTCGCACATCGCCATGAGGTTGGCGTGATCGAGCATCACGCCCTTGGGCTTGCCCGTCGTTCCACTGGTATAGATCAGCAGCGCCAGCCGATCGTCATCGGCCGCGACGGCGCCGACCGCTTTGTCGGTGTCGTTCGTGCCGTTCGGTTCGGCCGCGAGCTCGGCGGGCGCCATGGTGGGGCCGGACAGCGCGCTGTCCTCCGCGATGGTCACCATCGCACCGGAGTCGTTGATCTGGTACTCCGCCTCGCCGGCGGTCAATGCCGGGTTGATGGGCGTGACGGCGGCGCCGATCCGCCATGCGGCGAACAGCGTGATCACCAGGTCGAGCCGGTTGGGCCGCATGACCGCGACCACGTCGCCGTCGCCGACGCCGCGCCGCCGCAATGCGGCCGCGGCGGCATGCACACGGGACAAGAACTCGGCATTGGTCAGCTGCGCGGAGTCGTCAGCGATGCAGGCAGCATCAGGGCGCTCTTCCGCGCGCAGGTCCGGCAGCACCGAAAAATGCATGTCGCTCCTCTGTCG
>WHTY01000158.1 GCA_009377475.1 Actinophytocola sp. | reverse complement strand
CGTCACCCGCAACGCTGCGGAGTGGCGGGCGGTGCGCTCGATGTCGCGCAGCGGGATCAACGCGCCCGCGACGTCGAGTGCGGGCCGGTTGTTCGACGCCGTCGCCGCCGTGCTCGGCATTCGGGACGCGATCAACTACGAGGGGCAGGCGGCGATCGAGCTGGAGCAGCTGGCTGATCCGACTGAGCGCGGTGCGTACCAGGCGACGGTGCTGGACGGCGATCCGCTGCGGGTGTCCGGTGTGGACCTCGTGCGGGGGTGTGTCGCGGACGTGCGCGCGGGCGTCGCGCCCGCTGTGGTCGCCGCGCGGTTCCACCACGGTGTCGCGGACGTCATCGCGCGGGTGTGCGACCGGCTGCGGACGGCGACGGGCGTCGGGACGGTCGCGTTGTCCGGCGGGGTGTTCCAGAACCTGCTGCTGCTCGGCGCGACCGTGGCCGTGCTGGAACAGCGCGACTTCCGGGTGCTGGTCCACTCCCGCGTGCCGACGAACGACGGCGGTATCAGCCTCGGCCAGACGGTGATCGCCGCACACCAGCACGGCGACGCGGCTATGCCCGACGAGGCACTGCGGGCCGCTGCCACCGGACGTTGATCAACCTTGCTCCTTGGGTGACCGGATTTTGTCCACTATGCCGGGGAATTTTCGTCACCCGGGGAGCAAGGAAGATCAACTAACGGGCCGCTGCCAGCGTGGCGTGCGTCAACTCCCACAACGCGTGATACACGGTGGTCTGCGCCTCCTGGATGCGGTGCACCGACGGCGACGGCACGACGAACAGGTAGTCGATCGAGTCCAGCTCGGCCATCTTGCCGCCGTCGTACCCGGCGATGCCGACGGTGACCATGCCGCGCTCGTGGGCCGCGTCGAAGGCGCGCAGCAGGTTCGCCGAGTTGCCGCTGGTCGACAGGCCCACCGCGATGTCACCGCGCTGTCCCCACGCCTCGATCTGGCGGGCGAAGACGACGTCGAAGCCGATGTCGTTGCACAGCGCGGTCACCACGGCGATGTCGTTGGTGAGCCCGAACGCGGGCAGCGGCCGTTCGCCGCTCGATGGGCTGAGGAACAGGCTGGCCATGTCCTGCGAGTCGGTGGAGCTGCCGCCGTTGCCGAAGGCGAGCAGCCTGCCGCCGGTCGCGAACGCCGCCGCCATCGCGTCGGCGCACTCGGCAAGGCGGGTGCGGTCCTGCTGCAACACCGTCGCGCGCAGCGCGGTGATCTCGCGAGCTTTGTCCATTGTGGACTGTCGCACTTGGTCGAGCACGGCGGCGAGGTCGGTCTGTCGCGAGTAGAGGAACGGGTACAACGACTCCATCGCCTCGGTGCCCTCGGCGTCCCGCGTCATGACTCACTCGTCCCGCGCGGACGTCGAGCCGACGACGGCGATCGCCTCGCCCGCGTGCACGAGGATCGTGTCCCCGACGCCCGCGTCGACCAGCGCGATGCTGACCTCCTCTTTGCCCTGCCCGGTGTCCACCGTGGCCATTGCCAACTCGTGCACCGCGACGATGGTCACCTCGACCGCGGTGTCGGAGCAGGTGATGCAGACGCCGTCGTGGCAGTGTCCCTCGTGCCCGGTGTCTGGGGTGCCCGGTTCGGTGCTCACGACGCCACCTCCTCGTCGAGGACGCCAGGATGCTCGAAGAACACGTGCACCAGCTCCCACAGGATGTGGTACGTCGTGACGTGCACTTCCTTGACCACGCGCGGGTCGTCGGAATGCGCGACGAGGACGTGGTCGACGCCGTCGTCGCGGGCGATCCTGCCGCCGTCGCCGCCGGTCAGCGCGACGGTGAGCAGTCCCCGCTCGCGCGCGCAGCGCAGTCCGCTGAGGACGTTCTCGCACTCGCCGTCGGCGGAGATGCCCAGCGCGATGTCCGCCGGGACGCTGAGGAACCGGAGTTGATGCACGAACACCTCGCTGAGCCCGAGGCGGTTGGCCACACCGGTCAGCGTGGCGACGTCGGCGGTCAGCGACACGGCGGCCAGCGCGCGTTTGCCTACGATCACCGGGTGCACGAACTCGACCGCGACATGCTGGGCGTCGGTGCTCGCGCCGCCGTTGCCGAACACGATGAGCTTGCCGCCCTGGTGGAACCGGAGCGCCATCGCGTGACACGTGCGCGCGACAGTGTCGGCCTGGTCCGCCAGATCCTGCACGGGCTCGGCGCGCCGCCCGAAGACCGCGTCGACCAGCTCCGAGCCCGATGCGGGCGATGCCATCGCGGGTCACTTCCTCGGTGGTGGGAAGGCAGGTTCATTCGACGGTAGTCCTGCCGCGCGGCCCTCACAACCGATACGACAGGGCTGGCCTGACCAGCGGGTTTGGTCAATACCTGTCCATCTGATCAGGTATTGAACTCTGGGGTGGATGTCGGGACACTGGAGTGCGGTTCGACGTCTCACCAGGGAGAGCCATGACTGCTTCGGTTGCGATGCACCTCAGTGACGGCGTCCTCGACGCCTCGACGTCCGTGCTGTTCGGAGCGGTCGCGGTGGCCTGGCTGGCGGTGGCGGCGGCCAGGGGTCGCATCGACGTCGATGACCGCACCGCGCCGCTCGCCGGGCTGCTCGCCGCGTTCCTGTTCGCGATGCAACTGCTGAACTTCCCGGTGCTGCCCGGCGTCAGCGGTCACCTGTATGGCGGAGCGCTGGCGGCGATCCTGCTCGGGCCGTGGGTCGGCGCGCTGTGCCTGAGCGTGGTCGTGGTGATTCAGGCGTTGCTGTTCGCGGACGGCGGGTTGACCGCGCTCGGCGCGAACATGACCAACATGGCGCTGCTCGGCACCGCCGTCGGGTTCGCGGTGGCGCTCGCGGCGCGCGGCCTTGCGCGGCGTTCCCGCGCCGGTCTGCTGGCGGTCGCGTTTCTGGCCGGGCTGGTGAGCACGGTGGCCGCGTCGGCGGGTTTCGTCGTCGAGTACGCCATCGGCGGGCAGGCCGACGTCTCCCTCGGCGGACTCGCCGGGGTGGTGATCGGGGTGCACGCCGTGATCGGCATCGGGGAGGGCGTCATCACGGCGCTGGCCGTCGGCGCGATCGTGCGTGTCCGGCCGGACCTGATCTACCTCGTGCGGACGTCCGAGACGCGGGAGCTGGTGGCGGCATGAGTACAGGGCGGTTCGCACTGGTGGCGGTGATGGTGATCGCCGTGCTCGCGGTCGGTGTCTCGGCGTTCGCGTCCGCCGCGCCGGACGGGCTGGAGTGGGCGCTGCAGGACGGCTGCAGCACGGCGTCCGGAGAGCTGGGCGGCACGTGTCCCGCCCAGCACGAGCAGGAGCACGCGCTGGGGGCGTTCGCGCTGGATGGCAGCGGGCTCGCGGCGGGCGCGGGGACCGCGTTGGTGTTGCTGCTCGCATGGGGCGGCGTGGCGCTCATGCGCAGGCGTGGGGCACCCGAGTGAGTGGCGGTGTGTTGTATCGGCCGGGTGACTCGCCGGTGCATCGGATCCCGCCGCAGGTCAAGCTGCTTGCCGCGTTCGCGGCGGTGCTCGGCGTCGTGGCCACGCCGCGCGAGGCGTTCTGGGCGTTCGGGATCGACCTGTTCGTGGTGCTGGCGGTGTGGTCGGTCGCCGGGGTGCCGGTGGGGTGGTTCGCGCGCCGCGCCGTGATCGAAGCGCCGTTCGTGCTGCTCGCCGTGGTGCTGCCGTTCGTAAGTGGCGGACCTCGGGTGGACGTCCTCGGCGTCGCCGTGTCGCAGGACGGCCTGCTCGCCGGGTGGAACATCCTCGCCAAAGGCACGCTCGGGGTGCTGATCGCGTTGACGCTCGCGGCCACCACCCAGCCGAGGGACCTCGTACTCGGGCTGCAACGGCTGCGCGCGCCCGCGTGGTTCGTCACGATCGCGACGCTGATGTTGCGCTACGTCGACGTCATCGCCGGGGAGCTGCGGCGGACGCGGATCGCGCGGATCTCCCGGGGCGACGACCCCCGGTTCCTGTGGCAGGCCGGGGCGGTGGCGCGCGGCGCGGGGACGTTGTTCCTGCGCAGCTACGAACGCGGCGAGCGCGTGCACCGGGCGATGCTCGCGCGCGGGTGGGCCGGGCACATGCCCGCTGGTCCGGCAGCGCCCGTCGGCGCGCTCCGGTGGGTGGCGGGCGGCAGCCCGGCGTTGGTGATCGCGACGGCATGGGCGGTGGCCGCGTGGCCGGTGTGAGCGCGCTGGACGTGCGCGGGCTGACGTACCGCTACCCGGACGGCACTGCGGTCCTGCACGGCATTGACCTGCACGTCGAGCCGGGGGAGCGGGTCGCGGTGCTCGGACCGAACGGCGCGGGCAAGACGACGTTCGTGCTGCACCTCAACGGCGTGCTGACCGGCACCGGGCACATCGAGGTGGCTGGCTTGCCGCTGTCGCCGGACACGATGCGGGAGATCCGCCGCCGGGTCGGCGTGGTGTTCCAGGACCCGGACGACCAGCTGTTCATGCCGACCGTGGCCGACGACGTCGCGTTCGGACCGGCCAACTTCGGCGTCACCGAGCCCGAGCTTGGGGAGCGGGTGCGGGCGGCGCTGTCCGCCGTGGGCATGGCCGAGCATGCCGATCGCTCGCCGATGCACCTGTCCGAGGGACAACGACGTCGTGTGGCGCTCGCGACGGTGCTGGCCAGCGACCCGGAGCTGCTGGTGCTGGACGAGCCGTCCGCGAACCTGGAACCGGTCGCACGCCGCGAGCTGGCCGAGGTGCTGCTGTCGCTGGACCGGACGATGCTGATGGTCACCCACGACCTGCCGTACGCGCTGCAACTCTGCCCGCGCGCGGTGCTCATCGACAACGGCGTCGTCGTTGCCGACGGTCCGACGCGCGATCTCCTCGCCGACGCCGACCTGCTCGCCGCCCACCGACTGGAACTGCCGTGGGGCTTCGTCCCCCAGCCCTAGTCCCCGTGTCCCCCGTTCCCGCCGCCGTGTCCCCCGTTCGCCGAGTGGAGCGTCTCGGTGCTCACGCTCAATGGCCTCGCCGCGCGCGGCGTGGCACCATTTCCGGTGTGCCGGCCCCTTCTTCTCACCACGCGATCGACCCCGAGCTCGTCGACAAGGCGCTCGCTGGACTCGGCGATCGTGAGGACGTCCTGGACTGGGCACAACGTTTCGCCGTGCTCGCCGACCCGTCCCGGCTGACGTTGTTGGTGTGCATTCACTACGCCGAGGACATCTGCGTGTCCGACCTTGCTGCCACTGCTGGAATGAGCGAGACCGCCGTGTCCCAAGCGTTGCGGCTGCTCAAGGCACACGGGCTGGTGACGGCGCGCCGCAGCGGGCGGTTGATGCGCTACCGCCTCGCCGACGAGACCGTGCACGACCTGATCCATCGCGTCCGGCCGCACCCGCGCTGAACGGGGCACACGACGTCGAGAGCGAGGAACACGGCGTCGTGAATGGGGGACACGACGCTACGAGTGGGGGACACGACGGCACCAGCTACCGCGACGACACCGCTCACGCGTGACGATCAGTAACCGAGTGCGTTCCAAGCGACGCTGGCCAGCAGTGTCTGGCCTTCCACGCTGGGGTGGAAGTAGTCGCGGGTGGAGACGTGGCGTGCCCGGAACGTGGTCTTGAAGCCGGCGTCGTTGTCGAACTCGCACTGGGTGTACTGGGCGCAGACGTCCGCCAGCACGGTGTTGTAGTCGATCACGCGCTGCCGGAAGATCTGCCGCCGCTCGACGTCGGCCGGGCCGGTGGACTGCGGGTTGGCCAGCAGCGACTGACAGATGTTGTAACTGTCCCATGTGGACCGAGCGTCCGGGTCGTCCTTGAACAGCTCCCACAGCTGGTGGATGTCCGGCAGGGAGCCCACCTTGATGTCGGCGTTGGGGATACCGCTGTCCAGCCGTGACATCGCCGCCTCGAACTGACTCCGGAACGTCGAGACCGGGGTCATCGTGTCGATCGAGTCGGCGCAGGCGTCGTTGTTGCCCATCAGGATCGTGACGAGCTCGACGTTGCGGCTGACGGCGTCGGCGGCCTGCCCGTCGAGGTCGGCCATGACGGCGCCGCTGACCGCGTCGTTGTGGTTGTTGCCTTCCAGCCCGGGGTTCAGCGCGGTCAGCCGCTGGTAGTAGCTGTTGACGCTGGAGCTGGTGCCGGTCGCCCAGGAGTTCTGGGTGCAGTCGACGAACGGGAACCAGCAGGTGTTGAACGCGCGGGTGATCGAGTCGTCCAGCGCGTCCATCGAGTTCGGATACGTCGCGGCGTTGGCCTGCGGCGCAGCGAACGACGTGAGCAGGGCCGCCAGTACGCAGGTCAGTGCTATGCGAATCCTGCGAAGTGCGGTCTGGTTCTTCACCAGCGAGTCTCCAATCGCTCGAATGTCTGTCCGTGGACACGGTGTGCCCGAAGAGACATCGTGCGCTCGGCCACCCAATGAGCGATATGGCTTTCTCACCAGAAAGAGTTGTTCCTGCGAACAATTCACTGTTGCGTTGCCGTGCGTGAACCACGCCGCCGGGCACCTCGATGAGCTGCCGACACGGCTGGCCAGGGCGATTCAGCACGTCGAGCCCGCCTACCGCGGACTGCTGGACGTCATGCACATGCTGCTCGCCGGCGAGGCTCGACGTCGTCCCGGTGGCCCGCGCGGTCGTAGCTCAGCGGGTGAGGCCAGCCAGCCGTGTCTGGATGTGGTCACTCGCTTCGGTGACGATGCGGTTCACCAGTTCGGCGACGCTCGGGATGTCGGTGATCAGGCCCTGCACCATGCCGGAGCTCCAGATGCCCGCGTCGAGGTCGCCGTCGTCGAACACCTTGCGGCCGCGCGTGCCCGCGACCAGCTCGCGGACGTCCTCGAACTGTCCGCCGCCGTCAAGGATCTCGACCACCTTGCGGCTGATCTCGTTGCTGGCCACGCGGGCAGTGTTGCGAAGCGGACGGAAGATCAACTCGGTGTCGCGTTCGGTCGCGGCGACCATCTGCTCCTTGACGCGCTGGTGCACGGGCGATTCCTGGGTGCAGAGGAAGCGAGTGCCCATGTTGATGCCGTCCGCGCCGAGCGCGAGTGCGGCGACGAGACCGCGCGCGTCGGCGAAACCGCCGGAGGCCAGCATGGGGATGGTGATCTTGTCGGCGGCGGCGGGAATGAGCACGAGGCCGGGGATGTCGTCCTCGCCGGGGTGACCGGCGCATTCGAAGCCGTCGATGCTGACGGCGTCCACGCCGATGGACTGCGCCTTGACGGCGTGCCGGACGCTGGTGCACTTGTGCACGACCTTGATGCCCGCGTCCTGGAACGACGGCAGGTGCTCGACGGGGTTGAAGCCAGCGGTTTCCACGATCTTGACGCCGGACTCGACGATGGCCTGCCGATACTCCTCGTACGGTGGCGGGTTGATCGACGGCAGGATGGTGAGGTTGACGCCGAACGGCTTGTCGGTCAGCTCACGCGTACGGGCGATCTCCTTGGTGAGATCCTCCGGGGTGGGCTGGGTGAGCGCGGTGAGGAAGCCGAGCGCGCCCGCGTTGGCGACGGCGGCGACCAGCTCGGCGCGGCCGACCCACTGCATTCCGCCTTGCGCGATGGGGTGCTCGACGCCGAACAGTTCGGTGAACCGGGTAGACAGCATCCGCCGTTCCTTTCGCTGGGCGGCCACGGGTAGGCACCTACGATCGCGGCGTTGTTGTCAGATTGTCAATGCGGGCGTGGCGGGGTCCACACATGGCTCGGGCCCGCCAGCACCGGGTCGCGGTGCCAGCGGGCCCTGGTCTGTGGGCGGGTGGTTCAGGCCGCGGATCGCTGGGTGAACTCCTGGTCGAGTGCGGCACGGCCGCTCTCAGTGAGGACCGCGCGCACGCGCTGTCCGGGAACGCCGGGCCGTGCGGGCGCGATGAAGTCGAGATGCGCGAGGCGGCGCGCGGTGGTCTGGTCGCAACAGGCGAGGCCGTCGATGAACAGGTCGGGTTCGCAGCTACAGGTGATCTCCGCTGAGCCGCGCGCGATCGCGCGGAGCGCTGCTTGCTCCCTGCTGTTCAGCTCGACGGTTCGGGGTTCCATGTCAACGCTGCCTCCTCGCGACGTACTCCCGAGGATGAAGCAAACAGCGCGTGAACACTTCTTCTCTGTGACCAACCTTTCACTGTGGCCTCAGTCTCAATCAGCGGCGCGGGGGTTCGCGCGTGATCATGTCCGGGGATGCGTACGGTTTCGAGGCACCCTGCTGTGAGGCAGCCGGGGCGCAGGCGCTAGGGTATGTCCCATCGCCTTCGCGAGAAGGTGGCCGGGCTGTGGCGCAGTTTGGTAGCGCACTTGACTGGGGGTCAAGGGGTCGCAGGTTCAAATCCTGTCAGCCCGACACGGCGAGCAAAGCCTCTGACCAGCGAGAAACCGCAGGTCAGAGGCTGGTTTTATGGCCCTGTCGGGTGATCATTCATAGATCACTAGACCGGGCGGTTTGGGGACCATCCGGGGACTAGACGCTCTAGACCGGCCTCGTGGTCTGGCCCCGAACCGCAGCGCGTCCAAGCTATTTGATGTGTCCCTGACTCGGTAGCGAAGTGGTTACGAAGCTCCCTTGCAACGTACAAACCTACGATGCCCTTGCCATAGTCGGGCCCCAAGTGGGGCACCTCAGACAAGATCGCGTCCATGTCGTCCGTGCTTGGTGCCGGTCCGTCGGCAGGAAACCTCTT
>WHTY01000027.1 GCA_009377475.1 Actinophytocola sp. | reverse complement strand
CTCAATTGGTGTGTCTGAACTAGTCTCGTCCTTTGACGGGGCTGCGTCCAGGTACCTGCCCTGGGTGTCCGCACTCAATTCGGGGGTATACAGCAATATTCGTCGGCGTGTCGCGGTCCATCGCCTCGTCTATAGGACGATGTAGCTCTATGGTTTATGCATGATGTTATGGAAGTTCTGTTGAGGACAGGGGCGGAGTTCTTCCTCGACCCGGCCGGTGCGGGCCAGCGCCGGTACGAGGCGCTGCGCGCCTATCTGGTCGAGGAGGCCTCGGCGGCGGAGGTGGCCGACCGGTTCGGCTACTCCACCGCGAGCGTGCACCAGATGGCGACCCTGCTGCGGACCGGGAAGCTGGCGCTATTCACCGAGGCCAAGCCGGGCCCGAAGGGCCCCCGCAAGGCCACCGGCCAGCTGCGGTCCCAGGTGCTGGAGTTACGGGCCGCCGATCGCAGCGTCACCGAGATCGCCGACGCGCTCACCGCGCAGGGAATGCCGGTCTCGGCGCAGACGGTGTGGCAGATCCTGGAGGATGCGGGGCTGCCGCGGCTGGCCCGCCGGGACGAGGGTCGCCGCGGCAGCCCGGCCCGGCTGGATGCGGTCAAAGCCGCCAAGCTGGGTGGCTGGCCCGACAGCCCACGGCAGATCCCGTGTGACCACGCCGGGTTGTTGCTACTGTTGCCAGCGATGGCCCAGCTCGGCCTGCCAGACCTGGTGGCGCAGGCGGGCTACCCGTCCACCTCGGCGATCTCGGCCTGGCAGTCGATGGGCACGTTGCTGCTGGCCAAGTGCGCCCGCCGCCACCGGGCGCACCACATCGACGCGCTCACCGACGACCCCGGGCTGGCGTTCTGCCTCGGGTTGAGCGCGCTCCCGAAGGCCACCCACGTCGGTTCCTACTCCTACCGGGTGCGCCGCGAGACCAACCAGGCGCTGCTCACCACGCTGGTACAGGCGCTGCGGCCACTCGGATTGGCCAGCGGCACCGACGGGTTCAACCTGGACTTCCACGCCATCCGCCACCACGGCGACGACACCGTGCTCGAGAAACACTACGTGCCCCGCCGCTCGCAACGCACCCGCGCGGTGCTGACCTTCTTCGCCCAAGACCACGCGTCGGCCGAGATGGTCTACGCCAACGCCGAGATCACCAAAACCGAGCAGGCCCGCGAGATCATCGCCTTCGCCGACTACTGGCACCACGCCACCGGCGAAGACCCCGGCCTGCTCGTCTTCGACTCCCAACTGACCACCTACAAGGTGCTCGACGAACTCACCGAACGCGGCATCCGCTGGCTCACCCTGCGCCAACGCGGCAAAACCGAACTCGCCCGGCTCGCCGCCCTGCCCGCCACCGCGTGGAAACCCGCACGGATCGACCGCCCCGGCCGCTACCGCCGCCCCCACCTGCACGAAGACATGATCAAACTCAAGGGCGTCAACGCCAAGGTCCGCCAGATCACCCTCCGCAACATCGGCCGCGACGAACCCACCCTGCTCATCACCAACGACCACACCAACCCCGGCAAGGACCTCTTCGCCCGCTACGCCGAACGCATGATCATCGAAAACGAACTCGACGCCTACATCGGCGGCTTCCACCTCGACGCGCTCTCCTCCGGCGTCCCCCTCAACGTCGACCTCGACACCACACTCACCGTCATCGCCGGCAACCTCTACCGGCTCTTCGCCCGCGACCTACCCCGCTACGACACCGCCACCCCCGACACCCTCTGGCGGCACTTCCTCGACGACACCGGCACCCTCCACATCGACCAGCACGGCGTGACCTGCGCACTCAAACTCCGCAGCCACCACCCCATCCTCATCGACGCCGGATACGCCGACCTCAAGGTACCCATCCCCTGGTGGAACAACCGCACCCTACGATTCACCTTCCCACCCCGCTGACCACCGCCCGACAGCACACGTGAGACCTCAACACAATTACCGCACCGGGAATCGAGGTTAGCCACCAGCCACGCGGGTAGCTCCCCACCATGGTGAGCATGGGGTATTTCCTGTCCTGCGAGGAGTTCGGACCGCGCGAGCTGGTGCGGCAGGCGCGGCTGGCCGAACACGCGGGCTTCGAGCGGCTCTGGATCTCCGACCATTACCACCCGTGGACCGGCGAGCAGGGCAACAGCCCGTTCGTGTGGTCGGTCATCGGGGCGCTGTCCGAGGCGACCAGCCTGCCGATCACGACGGCGGTGACGTGCCCGACGGTGCGCATCCACCCCGCGGTGATCGCACAGGCCGCGGCGACGGCAGCCGTGCAGACCGGCGGCAAGTTCGCGCTCGGCGTCGGGTCCGGCGAGGCGCTGAACGAGCACATCCTCGGCGACCGCTGGCCACCCACACCGGAACGCCTCGACATGCTCGACGAGGCCATCGACGTCATCCGCAAGCTCTTCACCGGCGAGCAGGTCACCCATCGCGGCGCGCACTACACGGTGGACAACGCGCGCCTCTACACCCTGCCGGACGAGCCGCCGCCGATCCACGTCTCCGGGTTCGGGCCGAAAGCGGCGCGCCGCGCGGGGGAGACCGGCGACGGGTTCTGCATCGTCATGCCGGACGCCGACCTGATCCAACGGTTCCGGGACAGCGGCGGTCGCGACAAGCCGGTGCAAGCCGGGCTGAAGGTGTGCCTTGCCGACACCGAGGAGGACGGCGTTGACACCGCCCACCGGCTCTGGCCGACCGAAACACTGCCTGGCGAGCTGGGGCAGACGCTGCCGAGACCGTCGGATTTCGAGCACGCGACCAGCCTGGTCATCCGCGACATGGTGCGCGACTCCTTCCCGTGCGGGCCGGATCTGGACCAGCAGATCGCCGCCGTGACGGAGTTCGTCGACGCGGGGGCCGACGAGGTGTACGTCCAGCAGATCGGGCCGGAGCAGGACGCGTTCTTCAAGGCGTGGCAACAGGAAGTGCTGCCCGCGCTGCGAAGTTGATCAACTACCCGCGCCGTGTGACCAGTTCGCGCCCGGTTCGTCCGTTTCTCGTGGTCACAGCGCGCGGGGAGTTGATCAACTTCCCGACGGCGATCCGAGCAGTGCCGACCGAGCAGTGCCGAGCGGCGACCCGAGGCTGTCCTCACGCCTCGATGACCTTGTCCGCGAGCTTGCGGTCCAGGCTGACGCGCACCAACGCCGCCGTGACCGTGCTCAGGTCGTCGGTACCCGCGAGCGTGACCAGCTTGTCCGGCTCGGTGGGCAGGCCGAGCCGTTCCGCGCCCTTGGCCGCCTTGCCGTCGATGTAGGGCCGCAGCTCCGGCCAGACGTGCTGCGCCTCGCGGCAGAAGATGTGCGAGCCGACCGGCCCGAGCCGGGGCGTCTCCTCAAGCAGCCGCCGAAGGGCTGCAACGTCGCCGTCCGCCGCGTGGCGCAACCGGCGCAGGTCGCCGCCGTAGGAGTCCCGCAGCAGCTCCGCGCCGTTGCCGAGCGCGGTCGCGGTGCTCTCGTCGTAGCGGACGTAGTGCCCGCGCCCGAGCGCGTCCACGCGGTCCTGCCACGACGCCGCCAGCATCCGATCCGGCGTGCCGAAGCCCGCCTTGACCAGCTCGGCGCAGGCCGCGACCGCGATGGACGCGTTGATCCGCGTCGACAGCAACACCGACAGCACCAGCAGCCGGTACAGCGGCGCGGGCGTGTTCTTCAGCGGAATGCCCGCCTCGTGCGCGTACGTCTCGCCCGCGAGGTCGAGCAGTCGGTCGACCGTGTGCTTCACATTCACCGCCATACCCGCTGATACCCGTTCGGCGGCGGGACAAACACCCGCTCAGCCGGGCAGCAGGCGGTCGCCGATCACGCCGAGCACGGTCGCCGATGTGCTCGTGCCGAGCGCGATACTCCAGCCGACCGGCCCGAGCGGGGTGCAGCCGAAGAACTGGCTCACCCCTGGCGTCTGGATGATGCCACCGAGCGCGAGCGCCGAGCCCACGCTGGCGAGCAGCACCCGCCGGTCCAGCCCGCCGATCGCCAACGTCTGGCCGAGCTGCGTGCCCACCAGCGCGGCGAGCGCGATGGTCGCGGCCCGCTGTCGACGTCCAGTTACGCGCGCGAGGCCCCACCCCGCGCTCGCGCCCAGCGTCGTGATGACGGCGCGCAGCAGCAACTCGCGGTTGAGCTGCCCGCCAAGAGCCGACGTCGGGCCGCCGCTGAGCAGGCCGTCCACCTCGTCGCGTTTCGGCTCGCGGAGCGCGATCGCCACGGCGGGCGCGAGGTCGGTGAGCAGGTTGACCAGCAGAATCTGCCGCGCCGTCAGCGGGGAGCGGCCCGTGATCAGCGAGGTGAGCACGCTGAAGCTGACCTCGCCGAGGTTGCCGCCGAGCAGGATCGCCAGCGCGTCCCGCACGGACGACCACAGCGCGCGGCCCTCAAGCAGCGCGGCGGTGATGGTCGCGAGCTGGTCGTCGGTGACGACGACGTCCGCCGCGGTGCGGGCGGCTGGCGTGCCGCGCTTGCCGAGCGCGATACCGACGTCGGCCAGCCGGATCGCGGGCGCGTCGTTCGCGCCGTCGCCGGTCATCGCCACCGTCCGTCCCCTGCTCTGCAACGCCCGGATGATGCGGACCTTGTCGTTCGGGCTGCACCGCGCGATGACGTCGACGTCGAGGAGCCGGTCGGCGATCTGCTCGTCGTCCAGCTCGGCGAGTTCGGGGCCGGTGACGACGTGCGCTGCGCTGTCGGCCTTCGGCTCGAAGGTCTCGGCGGTCTTGGACGTCTCGGAGGTCTCGGATGTCGCTGTGCTTTCGGCGTCGTCGGACGCCTCGCCGTTCGCGCCGCCGTTCACCCTCGTCGCGATGGCGTCGGCCGTCGCGGGGTGGTCGCCGGTGAGCATCACGACCTGCACCCCGGCCCGCCGGAGCTGCGCCGCCGCCGGGGCGGCGCTGGTCCGCACCGGATCGGCCAGCGCGACGAACCCTCGGTAGACCAGGTCGGTGACGGCGGCGTCGTCGAGATCGGCAGGATCGGCGCTGTCGGCAGCGCCGGTGTCGCTGTCCAGCCTGCGTTCGGCCACGACCAGCACCCGATGTCCCTGCCCGGCAAGGCAGTCCAGCGTGCGGCTCACCGCCTCGCGGGCGCGCTTGCCGAAGCGGACCTGCTTGCCGCTGCCGTCGGCGAACGCGCAGCGCGGCAGCACCACCTCCGGCGCGCCCTTCACCGACAGCAGCCGGCCAGCGCCGGTGTCACCGACCGTGGCGTGGTAGCCCCGCGACGGCTCGAACGGCAGGTCCGTGGCCCGCTGCCACGCGGGCGTGTCCGCGCGCACGTCGACGTCCGCCGCTTGCGCGCCTGCGACGACGCCACGGTCGGTCGCGTGCTCCAACTCGTCGGGGTCGTCCTCGCCCGGCGTCGCCCGGAGCGCGGCGGCGAGGACGGCGCGGTGGGCGTCGTCCAGCTCCTCGACGTCCTGGGTGGCGCTGGTGTCGCCCACGCTGGTGAGGCTCAGCGTGCCCCGGGTGAGGGTGCCGGTCTTGTCGAAGCACAACACGTCGGCGCGCCCGAGCGCTTCCAGCGTGTGCGGGTTGCGGACCAGCGCGCCCTGCTCAGCCAGCCGCCGCGCGGACGCGAGCTGTGCGGCGTTACGGACGAACGGAAGCCCCTCCGGCACCGACGCCACCGCCAGGTTCACCGCCGTGCCCAGGCTTTCGCGCAGCGGGACACCACGCAGCAGCCCGGCCACCGCGACCGTGGCCGCGCCGCCGATCGCCAGCGGCGTGCCCTGCTTGGTCAGCTCGTCCAGCCGCGCGCTCGAACCGGACGGCGTCTCCGACGACCGCGCCAACGCCATGCTTCGGCCCGCTTCCGTCGCCGTCCCCGTGGCGACGACGACGGCGACCGCCCGGCCCACCGCGATCGTGGTGCCCTCGTAGAGCATCGACGTCCTGCCGCTGATCTCGGCCGCCGCGACCGGGGCGGCGCTCTTCGCGACCGGCAGCGACTCACCGGACAACGACGACTCGTCCACCTCGAGCTCGTTGGCCTCGACGATCCGGCAGTCGGCTGGCACGACGTCGGAATGGCCGAGCACGACGATGTCCCCCGCCACGAGCCGCGACGCGGCGACGTACTGCTCGGTGCCGTCGCGGCGCACCGTGACCCCGGCCGCCGACTTCCGCAGCAGGTCGCCCAGCGCGCGGTCGGTGCGGACCCGCTGCATGCCGCCCATCACCGTCGACGCGCCGGTGAGGGCGGCGACGAGCCCGGCGTCGATGAGGGACCCGGTCGCCGCCGACAGAGCCGCACCGGCCGCGAGGACTGGGGTGAGCGGGTTCGCCAACTCGTCGGCGAACGCCTGCCACAGGCCGACGCCGACCGGCGCGTCGCTGTCGTCCTGGGTGCGTGCTCGCTGCTCGGCGTCCGTCGCCGCGAGGCCGTCGCGGTCGCTGCCCAGGCGCGCCAACGCCGTCTCGGCGGGCATCAGGTGCCACGGCGCGCGGCCTTCCGGCGCGACGACGGGCCGCGACAGCAACGTGCGCGAGCGCCACCGGCCACCGGCAAACGCCGCGGCCGCCGCCGCGTTCACACCCAGCATCCCCCGGGACGCGGCCCGCACGCCGGTGCCCTGCAGCGCGGCGACCGCGCCGACGCCGGAACCGCCCGCCGCGAGCGTCCTGCTCTGGTCGTCGACGATGGTGGCGGCGTTGATGGCGTCGATAAGGAGCGTGGCTGCTGCGGTGTCCTCGCCAAGCAACAGGTGCGCGCCCCACGGCGGCGGTTCGCCGTCGCGATGCAGCCCGAGACCGCAGTCCGCCGCGCCGACCGCCTCCTGGTTGCCGGAGACGACGACGGTGACCGCGCCGTCGCGTTGCAGCTCGCGCACCTGCTCGGCCAGCTGGTCGCCGCCGGGGACGACGTCGTCGGCGTAGGGATGCTGCGCCGTGCTCTGCTCATCGGCCGTGTCGTCCGCGACCACCACCGCAGCTTGCGGCCGCGAGCGATCCCGAGCACCCGGTCCGCGCCACGGCCGCGCAACTGCCGCGCGGCACGACGTCCGGTCGTGCCGGACAGCTCCAGGTCGTCCAGCGGGGCGAGCATCCAGCCGTCGCGTACCCGCCGCGCGTCGGGCTTGTCCGGTTGGAACAGGTCGAAGCCGAGCTCGGCGATCTCAGCCGGATCCGCCCCTGCCACCGGGACCAGGTCGGTGATCTCGTGACATCCGCTGCGCAGCGCCGCCGCGTCGATCACGACGGTGTCGATGCGGCCGAGCTGGCGCAGCACGCCTCGATCCATGACGACGACGCCGCGCCGCGCCAGGACCCGTCCGATGTGGGTGGCGAAGCCCTCCCGTCCTGCGGCGGGCGCCTTGGGCAAGCTCGCCAGCCCGACCCCGAAGCCCTGCCGTGGCCCGGTGAACGGGACGGCGGCTGCCCCTGCGGCCGCGGCGACGGACATCGCGCGGCGTGCGTAGTCGTCGGCCGGGTCGGCGGGCGGCGGCGCCTCCCTGGCGGGGACGGGCCCGGCGGCGGCGTCCGACTCGTCGCGCACGAGGCCGGGTTCGCGCTGCCACCACGCCGACTGGTGCGCCCTGGCCTCGCGCCACTGCTCGATCCGCTGGACGACGTCGAGCACGATGCCCTCGCCACCCGCGGCGAGGCCCTGGGCCACGGCCGAGACGACCGGCAGCACGGAATCGGCGTCGTGCTGGCTGTGCAGCGCCTTCCCTGTCAGGCGGCGCAGCGTCGGGTGGTGGTGGAACACCGAACCGATCGCGGCCACCTCGGTCGGCAGCGGAACCCAGCTCGCCAGCCGCGTGACGGCCGACAAGCCGAGGCCGAACGCGTCGGCGGCGAGCGCCGTGACCGACTGCGCTGTGCGCGGACCCTCACAGGGGTGGTGCAGCTCCTGGCACTCGTCGTCGCCCTCCTGCGGCACGGCTGCGTCCCGCTCGGCCTGCGCGACCGCGCGCACCAGGTCGTCCTCCCGCAACGACTCCGCCTCGCCGACCTGCACGACGACCCGGTGGGTCGGCGCGTTCACCCGCGCCCAGCGCACCCCGGGCAGGTCCGCGACCGCCCGCTCCACGGTGCGGATGACGCGGCGCGCGTGCGGCTGGTCGAGCCCGTGGACCTCGACGTAGTACCTGCCGTCGCGCGCCCGGACCTGCCTGCCGCCGAACCCACCGAGGCGTGCGGCGGCGTTCAGCGCGCGCACCGGCAGGTCAAGCGGCAGCATGGCTCCCAGCCCTCCCGATCGTCCGTCCCCTGTGCGGTCTGTGGCGTTGGTGTCGGGCACGTGCCGATCACTCGCCGAGCGTCCGGCCACGCGCCGCCTCCAATAGCGACACCACGCGCTCGTCCGTGGTCTGATGGAAGTCGCGGTACCACATCCCGACCGAACCGAAGCCTTCCGGTGTCGCGACGCACACGACGTCGTCCGCCTCGCGCCGCAGTCGTTCGACGCTCTCCGGCGCGCCCACCGGCGCGGCGAACACCGCCCGGCGGGGTGCGTCCTCGGCGACCGCTCGCAGCGCCGCCGTCGCGGTCACGCCGGTAGCGAGACCGTCGTCCACGACGAGGACGTCGCGGTCGTGGCGTGGGATGTGCTCGCGGCCTTGGTGGTAGTGCCGCACGCGCCTGCGCGCCTCGGCGCGCTCGGCTGCGGTGGCCTGGGCGAGGTCGGACGGCGTGAGCCCCAGACGGCGCAGCGTGTCCTCGTGGAAGTACGCCGGACCCTCGGCGGTCACCGCGCCGACCCCGAACTCCGGCTGTCCCGGCGCGCCGATCTTGCGCGCCACCAGGACGTCGAGCTGTGCGTCGAGGCGGTCCGCCACGGCGTCGGCGACCGGCATGCCACCGCGCGCAAGGCCGAGCACAAGCGGGTCGGTCCACTGCGCCTCGACCAGCATGTCGGCCAGCCGCTCGCCTGCGTCCCATCGGTCGGCGAACGTGATGTCGGCTGTCGTGTAAGGCATTGTCAGACCTCCGTGCCGCGCTCGTGTGCATCGATTACCCGCAACGCCCTCGCCGCCAAACCGGGCGGGGTTGAACCGGTGCGATCGCGGGTACCGCTGAGGCATGGCTGGAGAGAACTGGACACGCGGCGACCACCCGTCCGACCCGGCGGAGGGCGCGCGCGACATCGGCACACCGACGCAGCCGTCACCGACGGAGCCACACTCCGGCGTGCGCTCGGACGACCTCCGCGCGCTGCTGGACACCGAAAACGACGATGCCCGCCTTGTACTCCAGGAGGGCAGGGTCCAGCTCCGCACGGCCGACGCCGGGGAGATGACCGGGGCGGTCACGATCATCTCCCGCGCGAGCCTGCGCGAACGGCTGGCGGGGGCGCCGCCGGACGCGCAGCGGCTGGTGGATCAGGCGGTGGAGCTGACGACCGAGATCGCGTCGCTGGGCGCGTAGCCGAACTTGTTGATCTGCCTTGCTCCCTGGCTGACGAGAAAAACCGCGCGGAGCGGACAAAATCTCGTCACTGAGGGAGCGAGGAAGATCAACTCGACAGCGGCGCGACGTCGCACACCGAGGCGCGCAGCGGTGAACTGCCGCTGATCGGGTCGCTCGGCGTCTGGCTCAGCACGGCGTTGAGGTTCGCGCTGCCGGGTCCGGTGACCGGATAACCGGGCAGGTCGAGGTCCGGGCAGGCCTGCCACCAGCCGTGCTGGCCGCAGACGACGCGCGGGTCGAGGTTGGCGGACAGCTTCGCGCGGGCGCGCACGCTGCCGTGCGGCGTGTCGAGCCGTACCCAGTCGCCTGCGGCGATGCCACGTTCCCGCGCGGTGTCGGGATGCATTTCGAGCTGCGGATCGGGCACCTTGCGGCGCAGGCTCGCCACGTTGCGATGCTGCGTTTCGGAGAACCACAACGACTTCGCGCACGTCAGGATCAGCGGGAACTTCTCGGCCAGGTCGGGCCGCGAGCGGGGACTGGTGCCGGGTTCGACGAACTCCGCGACCGGCGCGTAGCCGTGGTCGGCGAACGTCTCGGAGAACAGCTCGATCTTCCGTGACGGCGTGGTGAACCCGCGCGGCACGCCGTCGTCATCCCGCTCGGCGTACTTGCGGTGCCGGGTCGTGAGCGGCACCCGGACTCCGGCGGGCTCGGCGCGGAGCTGTTCCAGCGTGATGCCGCTGGGCGCGAGCAGGTGCCGTAGTCCGGCGTCGACGTCGCCGTCCCAGAACCGCTCACCCAGCCCCAGGCGCACGGCGAGGTCGAACACGATGCGCAGGTCCGAACGCGACTCGCCGGGCGGCGACGCGACGGGACGCCGCAGCTGCACCAGCGACTGCGCCTCCTGGCTGACCTGGAAGCCGATGGCGAGCGCCTCGTTCTCGAACGCGCTCGTCACCGGCAGCACGATGTCGGCCTGGTCGGCGGTCGGGTTTAGGAAGAGGTCGGCGTGCACCATGAAGTCCAGCGCGGCGAGCGCGTCCCGTCCGCGCGCGCTGTCGCCGTGGGCCATCACGAGGTCCGCGCCGAAGTTCACCAGCGCCCGTGCCCGGTATGGGCGGGCGTCGAGCGCGGCGGGGTAGAAGTCCTCGCCGGTGATGAACTCGAACCGCGCGGGGCCGAGCGGCCGTTCCTGGACGCCGATGGCCTTGGCGAGCTGGTCCGGCGCGAGCGTGCCCCTGCCGTCGATGCGGTTGCTCGGCACGGCGGCGAAGCGCACGTTCCCGCCCGGCGCGTCGAAGTCCCCGGTCAGGGCGTAGAGCTGGTTGAGCGCGCGGATCGTCTGGGTGGCGTTGCTGTGCTGCTCCAAGCCGCTCCAGGCGTAGAAGGCGACGGGGCGGGATTCCCATAAGGTGCGGGCGGTCGCCTCGATGTCGGCGGCGGGGACGCCGGTGATGTCCGCCGCGACGTCCGGGGCCATGCGACGGCACTGCTCCGCGACGAGGTCGAAGGCCGGGCGGCACGCGACCGTGCCGTCAACGGTGGCGACGTCGTACGTGCCGGACAGTGCCAGGCGGGCCTCGTCGACGCCGTAGCCCCGCGCGGGGTCGTAGGCCACCGGTGCTCTGGACGTCTCGTCCCAGGCAACGTAGTGGTCCTCGTCGCGGAGGAGGCGTCCGGTGTCGGCTCGTACCAGCAGCGGCGCGTTGGGGGGCATGTCGCTCGCACACGTCGTCGCACGTCGCACGGTTTGGTGCTGGAGGCGGCGGGTACGCCTCGGAGGGAACGTAACCAGCAAACGTTGTCAGGAGGATGCAGACTCATGGCGCAACTCGTACATGAACTGATGGCGACCGCTCCGGTGGAGATGGACGCGCGCACGTCGATCCACGAGGCGGCCAGGAAGATGCGCGAAGCCGACATCGGGGACGTTCTGGTCACCGAGAACGGCACGTTGTGCGGCATCGTGACCGACCGGGACATCGTCGTGCGCGGGCTCGCCGCCACCGGAGACATGAGCGGACACCGGCTCGGCGACATCTGCAGCAGGCAGCTGGTGACCGTCCGTCCGGATGAGGACGCCGACGCGGCCATCGCCCGGATGCGGGAGAACGCCATCCGGCGCATCGCCGTCGTCGAGGACGGCAGGCCCGTCGGGATGCTCTCGATCGGGGACGCCGCGATGGAGAAGGACCCGCGCTCGGCGCTCGCCGACATCAGCGCGGCGCCCGCGAACGCGTAACTCGCGCGGGTGATGACAGTGCGGAGCAGTGCGCTGGGAGAGCACACCCCGCAGACGTACGCGGTCGTGGTCGCGACTGGCGACTCGGTGCTGGACGAGCTGATGGCATTCGCCCAGCATCGCGGTCTCGGCACGGCCGCGATCGGCGCGTTCTCCTCGGCAACGCTGGGGTTCTACGACCTCGACCAGCAGGAGTACCTCGAGATCCCGGTCGAGGAGCAGGTCGAGGTGCTGACCATGGCGGGCGACATCGTCGGCAGCGGCGACGAGCGCAAGATCCACTCCCACGTCGTGCTTGGCCGCAGGGACGGCAGCACGCGCGGCGGCCACCTGCTGTCGGCGGTGGTG
Source organism: Actinophytocola sp. (assembly GCA_009377475.1). GTDB lineage: Bacteria > Actinomycetota > Actinomycetes > Mycobacteriales > Pseudonocardiaceae > Haloechinothrix_A. Next base: position 35,945 of record WHTY01000027.1, on the reverse strand, counting down.
CGCCCGACGCTTGAGGTGATGGTGGCCGAGTCACCTCGGGAGATCGTGCGCCGCCACGACGAGACGTCGGGCCTGCCGTTGATCGACCTGGCGGCGTCGGCGCAGCACACCCACGGCTGAGCGGTGACCACCCGGCCCGGGCCAGGTGAGGCCGAACCATGGTGCTCGGCGGGGTGAGCACGGTACAACCGGACTATGGCCGGACACGCGGATCCGCACGCCACAGTGAAGCGCGAGCTGTTGGTGCGGTATCTCGACGCCTGGACGTCGGCCGTGACGCGGTCGCACCGCAGCGCCACCTACGTCGAGTCGGCGCTCGGTGGTCCCGCCGCCGACGCGCTGCGGGTCTTCGGTGAGTTCGCCGACCGGCTGGCCGGGCATCGTCTGGACGTCGTCCTGCTCGGCGCGCCCGCCGAGACGCTGACACCGGTGCTACGTGAGCTGGGGGAGCCGCCCGGGCTCGCCGTCCACAGTGTCGGTGACCCGGAGTCCCTCGTGGTGGACGGTCCCGCGCTGGCGCATTTCGACGTGGTGGGGGAGAGCGCGCTCGACGAGGCGGCGACGTGGCGGCTGGCTGCCGACCTGGCGCGGGCCAAGGCGCGGGAGGTGCTGCTGACGGTGCCGCCGGTCGCGGGGGAGCGGGTGGCCGAGCACCGTGCGCGGCTGCGCTCGGCGGGACTGTCCTATGTGGTCGCCGTGGAGCTGGTGGACAACGACGAGCGCGCGCAGTTGCTGATGTTCGCGACCAGCGCGCGCAAACACCTCGCGACGTTCAAGGACGAGCTGTGGGCGGTGGACGAGTTCGCGGGCGTGCGCTACCGCGACCCGAGTGACGACGAGGGCGCGCTGGTGGACATCTCGCTCACGCCGCAGCTCACCCCGCTGCGGGGCATGCTGCTGGCCGAGCTGGCGCGGCAGGGGCCGTGCACCGTCGGCAACCTGCAGGAGCACACGCTGCTGCGGACGATCTACCGTCCGGCGGAGGCGATGCGGGTGCTGCAGTCCGCCGCGTCGGCGGGCGCGATCAGCCGGGAGCCCGCGAAGGGACGGCTCACCCCGGCCACGGTGGTGGCGCCCGGGTAGACGTGTCGTCCGCCGCCACCCGGTCAGCGCGGGAAACTGCCCGGTGTGTCCACTATCGGCCGCCCTCAGCGGGTGGCGGCGCTGGGTGTCACCGTTGCGTCCGGGCTGTGACCGACGGCGGCTGCCGCACGGTCGGTTATGACCGCGCGCCGCCGGGAAACCTGGTGACATGTCGAAGGAAATGGCAGGCGACAACCGGCAACGCAGGCAACGGGCGCGGCAGGCTCGGAAGGAGTACGGCGTCGCGCCGAGTCGGTCCGAGGTGACGCTCGGCGCGTCGAAGTCTCGCGAGCACCTGCCAGGCAAGACCAGCCACGAGCAACGCAAGCACTCCGCGCAGCGGGGTAAGCAACGGTCCGACGTCGATTCGGGGCCGCAGCGGCGCGGTTGATGGTTGCGTCGCCGGGCTCTCGCCCCGGTGGTCGCGCGCCGTCGCCTGTTCGAGTGGTTCCCGCGTCGGGAGAGGTCGTTATAGCCTCGTGCATCGCGCTGGTCGGGCCGTTTGCGCAGGTCAACACCACCCGCGCTCATGCGGGCGATGGTTGCGAACTGGTGTTCGATTCGGTAGGGTGTTGAGCACGGCCGACGTTCGTCGTCGGGCGTTTTCGCAGTGGGAGGCTCGCGTCGAGCGAGCTTCGCAGGAGTTATTTCGGCGTTCGCCGGACCCTGCTCCGCTGCGGGCGCCATCGAATCCCCGTTCATTGCCGCACGAGGCGGCTCGACAGTTAGGATGGCGATGCCCGCAGAATCCAACAACCTCGAATCTCGGGTGACCGCGCTGGAGCAAAAACTGCGCGTGGTCACGGCGGACGCAGCAGCCGCTCGTGTACTCGCCGGGGGCGCCGATTGGGATGTGTCCGCGATGCAGGATCAACTCCGCGGTCAGACGAAGCTGCTCAACGCGCTTCGCGAGACGCAGATCGAGCACGGCGACAGGCTCGGCCGCATCGAAGGGCGACTCGACGGCCTCGAAGGCCGCATGCACTCCCTCGAAGGGTGCATGGACGGCATCGATGGGCGCATGGAGTCCCTCGAAGGCCGCTTCGATCGTCTGGAGAACACGGTCACGGAAGGATTCGCCAAGGTAATGGAGCTTCTCGCCGCGTAAGCGGAGCGGGCGATCGGCGCGGTGGTGGCGTCGCCGAAGCCAGACATGGCGTCACCACCGCGCGTCTCCGCAGGATGTCTGCCGCCTTCCCCGTAAGCTGCCGGTAGCCGTACGCCGTCGGCACGCCGCTGTTACTGGAGGTTGGTATGGGGATACTCGGCTGGATCGTTCTCGGGCTTCTCGCGGGCGCAATCGCGAAGCTGCTTATGCCGGGCAAGGACCCAGGCGGGTGCATCATCACCATGCTGATCGGCGTGGCGGGCGCGTTCCTCGGTGGCTGGATCGGGCGGGCACTGTTCGACGTCGATCTCGGCACGTTCTTCGACGGACGCACCTGGGGATTGGCGATCCTCGGCTCGCTGATCCTGCTCGTGCTGTACCGGTTGGTCTTCGGGGCACGCGAACGAGAGTGACCGGGTAGCGCCGGACGAGGTAACGCCGGACCGCGCCGCTCAGACGTTGCGGAGCATGGACGAGACGACGCCGAGGACGACGGCGTCGTCGCCGTCGATGACGTCGTAGTCGGGGTTGCGCGGTTCGAGGAAGACGTGACCGTTGCGGCGGCGAAACACCTTGACGGTGGCTTCGTCGTCGAGCATCGCGGCGACGATCTGACCGGAGTGCGCCTCGGACTGCTGTCGCACCACCACGATGTCGCCGTCGCAGATCGCGGCGTCGACCATCGAGTCGCCGCGTACGCGCAGCCCGAACACGGTGCCGCGCCCGGTCAGTCCGCGCGGCAGTGTCAGCATGTCATCGACGTGCTCGTCGGCGGCGATGGGAGTACCCGCGGCGATGTCGCCGACAACGGGCACGCTCACCGAGTCGGCGGACTCGCGTGGTGCGGAGTCGCGCAGGAAGTCCCGCACGTCGATCGGCCGGGACATGGTGGCGCTGCGCCGCAGGAACCCCTTCTCTTCGAGGCTCGCCAAGTGTTTCGACACCGACGACGATGATCGGAGCCCGACGACCTCGCCGATCTGGCGCGTGCTCGGCGAGTATCCGTAGCGGACGACCCAGTCCCGGATCGCGACCAGGATGCGCTGCTGGCGCGGCGGCAGGGACGAGGTGTCCAGGTGCTCGAACGGGTCAAGATCATCGTAGAAGGTCGCCTGCGAAATCGTAGGGCACGCCGGGTGTTCTCGATCAGGTGCCACGGTCAGTGCCGTCCGCGCGCTGTTGCTCCGTTCGGTGGATCCATCCGGGGTACGTCGCGGTTAGCATTTCGCCACTTTGGGCCGTCGCCGCGTACCCGCGGCGACGATGACGCCGCACCCGATGCACCTGCACGGCCACACGTTCCAGGTCAGCAACCCCGACGGCAGCTACCGCGCCCGCAAGGACACCGCGATCGTCCCGGCGCGCCGCAGCATGGACGCCTACTTCGTGACGGACAATCCGGGCGACTGGGTCACCCACTGCCACAACGAGTACCACATGGTCGCGGGGATGATGACCACCGTCGTCTACGCCTGAGCTACCGCCCTGCGCGCATCACCCGGCGTCGCGCCACCGCAGCGCCGCGCCGGGTGGCGTGCCAGGCGCGGCGTAGCGCGGGGTTCCGCCGGAGCCGCAGTGTCAAGTCCCGCACCTGGTCCGTGGGCGCTGCCCGCTGCGGGTCCGGGCGAGCGTCGCCGGTCGGCAGTGTGCCGTTCCTGCGCATCCGGTTCAGCACGCCGACCATGCCGACGATCCCGTCGATCGCCGCCGCCAGCAGCTCACGGTCGCTGATCTCGCTCGGCGACGTCGTCTCGCGCGCGTTGGCCTGGTCGGGTATGAGCTCGGCGAGGTCGCCCCAGACGCGCACGCCGCTCTGGGCGACGTCGTCCGCGATGCGCTTGCTTTCCGCGATGGCCCAGGGGTAGACGTCGGCGGGCAGCGCCAGCGAGGGCTCCTGCTTGCCGCGCCTGGTCAGCACCCGCTTGCCGAGCACCTGCTTCAGGAGAAACTCGCTCGCGTTCCACCGCAAGCCCCGTTCCTGCGCGAGCGCGTTGACGCGCCGCATCAGCTCCGCCGACACCACGCCGAGCGAGACATTCTTACCCTTCGGCGGGATGGTGTATTCGGTGGCCTCGATGCCGATCACCTGGGCGAACCGCTGCCACAGCAGCTCCGGGTCTGCGCCAGGCGGCGGCAGGGTGAGGACGTGCATGCGCTCCGCGGGGACCACCTTGCCCCACCGGCGCAGGACGGCCCCGAGGTCCTGCTGCCGCCAGAACCGCATCCCGGCTTCCAGCGTCGTCGCGTCCGGGTCGGCCACGGCGGCGAGGTAGTCCTCCCAGGTGTGGGTGAACCAGTTCCGCATGCTCTCCTGCCACATGGCCGGGATGGTGCGCGCCAGGTCTCGCCCGGTGAGGACCACGTGCACGTCGGCGGGCGCGAGGCTCGCGACGGCGCGGCGGATGTGAGGTGGTTTGACGTCGACCAGCCACTCCATCGACACGATCGCGGTGTGGCCGTCCCAGGCGTGGATCTCGTCGACGAGCTGCTGCCAGGCCCCGGCCGTCTCGCCCGGCTCGTGGTCGATGGGCGTGATGTTCGCGAGGTCGCGCACCGCGCGGACCTGCTCTCCCCAGTGGCGCCCGGGCCACAGCACGCCCTGCTCGGCCAGGCGCTGCCAGTTATGCCCGAGCACTCCCTGGAGGAACGTGGTGCCCGACTTCGGCGTGCCGATGTGCAGGTACACCGTCGGGTGACGGCCCGCTGCGGCTGTCTCCTCGGTCAACCCCGTACCTCTCGTCGTCCCACGTGGCTACCGGAACGATAGCGCTCGCCGGTCCCGGCCATCGGCTGACCCGCAACGGGCCGCACGGCAACGGCTACGGGCCTGGCTCGCTGACGGTGATGGTGACGCCGTCGGCCAGCCGGTAGGGGTTCGGCGTGACCAGGGCGCCGACGACGCGGCGGAGTCGCGAGATCTCGGCGCGGACGGTCACCGCGTGCTTGGCGTCGCCGAACAGGACCGTGCTCAGGTGTCCTGCGGTCACCCCGTCCACTCCGGCCTCGCTCAGCACCCGCAGGATCTGCGCGTGCCGCCGGGTGAGTGAAGTCCGCCAGCTCGTGTCGTCGGAGCGGACCTCCAGCGTCGGCTCGCCGGTGAGGTCGAGCCGGGCGGCGATGGCGCCGGTCCGGTCGCGCGGGCGGATGAGCCAGCCTCCGCCGGCTACGCCCCCATTGGCGGGGGCGCCCCCACTGGTGATGCGCTCCGGCAGGCACAGGCCAAGGCCAGGGACGGCGACGGCGCGATCCGCGCGCGGCACCTCGATGCGGTCCCTGGCGGCGATACCGGAGTGGTGGGCGACCCAGCCATGGTCGTCCACGACGAGGAGCGGCCCCGATTGCGCGCCGAGCAGCGGCTCGGATGCCCGGCGCAGCTGGTCCAGCCGGTCCTGGTGCAGCCGCCAGAGCCTGGCCTCCGCCAGCCGGACGGCGCTCTGGACCAGCGAGCCGATCGCGGGGTGCAGGGTCAGGGCGGGCCCGCTGACATCCACGACGCCGAGCAGGTCGCCGGTGCGCGGATCGTGCACCGGCGCGGCCGTGCAGTACCACGGATGCTGCGTGTGCTCGAAGTGCTCTGCGGAGAACAGCTCCACCGGGGCGCGCTCCGCGAGCGCCGTGCCGATCGCGTTGGTGCCGACGACCTGCTCGGTCCACCGCGCGCCCTCGGCGAACCCGAGCTGGTCGGCGACGACACGCACGCGTGCGGAGCCCTCGCGCCACAGCACGATGCCGTCGGCGTCGCAGACGACCACGAGGAACCGGGAGGCGTCGGCCACGCTGGTGAGCACGGTGCGCAGCTCGTCGATCACCAGGCTGAACGGCGACTCGTGGCGCAGGCGCTCGATCTCCGATGCGGGCAGGTGCTCGCGGGTGTTGCGGTCGGGGTCGAGGCCCATCGCCAGCATCCGCGACCACGACCGCGCCACCAGCGCACGCGGCCGTGCCGGTGGGCGGGCACCGCCCAGCACGGCGTCGTGGATCCGTTGCAGCTCGCGCGCGTGCGAGGGCAGATCCGTGCCAGGCGCGATCGCACCGAAGGCCGCCGTCATGTCGCCTCCGCCGAAGGTTCCCCTCAGGATAAGCAGGAGCCGGTGACCGGCGCCACGGTCACAGCGCTTCTATCACTGTCATGCAACACGCTGCAACGCTTCGTCTCGTCCGTGCGCGGGTGTGTCCTGGGACACATGACTGACATCCTGACCACACCCACAGCACTGTCCGCCCAGCAACGCGCCGAGGTCTGGTTCGAGGACTTCGAGGCGGCACTGCACGCCCGCGACGTCCGGCGCGCGGCGGCGATGTTCGCGGCAACCAGCTACTGGCGCGACCTGATCGCGTTCTCGTGGAACCTCACCACGGTCGAGCATCCCGACGGCGTCGCCGACCTGCTCACCGAGACCCTGGACCGCGTCGTCCCGAGCGGGTTCACCCTCACAGAACCGCTCGAGGAGGCGGACGGCGTCGTCACCGCGTGGTTCCACTTCGAGACCGCCGTCGGCCGGGGCAAGGGCCTGGTGCGGCTTGTCGACGAGGAAGGCGAGACCAAGGCGTGGACGTTCCTCACGACGTTGTACGAGCTCAAGGGACACGAGGAACCGCGAGGGCCACGGCGGCCGAAAGGCGTCGACCACGGTGCGCGGAAGGACCGCGTGACCTGGCGCGAGCGGCGACAGCAGGAGACCGAGGCGCTGGGCGTGACCACGCAGCCGTACGCGCTCGTCGTCGGCGGCGGGCAGGGCGGCATCGCGCTGGGTGCCCGGCTCCGGCAGCTGGGCGTGCCAAGCATCGTCGTGGACAAACATCCCAGGCCAGGGGACCAGTGGCGGAACCGCTACAAGTCGCTGTGCCTGCACGACCCGGTCTGGTACGACCACCTGCCGTACATGCCGTTCCCGGACAACTGGCCGGTGTTCTCGCCCAAGGACAAGATCGCCGACTGGCTGGAGTCCTACGTCAGCGCCATGGAGATCCCGTACTGGTCGAGCACCGAGGTGACGTCGGCGTCGTACTCGGCGGAGGCGGGGGAGTGGACCGTCGAGGTGACGCGGGACGGGCAGCCGCTGACGTTGCGGCCGCAGCAGCTGGTGCTGGCCACCGGCATGTCCGGCAAGCCGAACGTGCCCGACTTCCCCGGCCAGGACGTCTTCCGCGGCGACCAGCACCACTCGTCGGCGCACCCCGGGCCAGACGCGTACGTGGGGAAGCGGTGCGTGGTGATCGGCAGCAACAACAGCGCGTTCGACATCTGCGGTGCGCTGTGGGAGCACGAGGCCGACGTGACGATGGTGCAGCGCAGCTCGACGCACATCGTCAAGAGCGACACCCTGATGGACATCGGGCTGGGCGACCTGTACTCCGAACGCGCGGTCGCCGCCGGGGTGACCACCGAGAAGGCCGACCTGATCTTCGCGTCGCTGCCGTACCGGATCATGCACGAGTTCCAAATCCCGCTGTACGAGCGGATGGCCGAGCGGGACAACGGGTTCTACGACCGGCTGGAGCGGGCCGGGTTCTGGCACGACTGGGGCGAGGACGGCTCAGGGCTGTTCATGAAGTACCTGCGACGCGGGTCCGGCTACTACATCGACGTCGGTGCCGCCGAACTGGTCGCGAACGGCGACGTGACGTTCGCGCACGGCCAGGTCACGCGGCTCACCGAGGACGCGGTCGTGCTGGACGACGGGACGGAACTGCCCGCCGACCTGGTCGTCTACGCGACCGGCTACGGCTCGATGAACGGCTGGGCCGCCGACCTGATCAGCCAGGACGTCGCCGACAAGGTCGGGAAGGTGTGGGGACTCGGCTCCGACACCACGAAGGACCCCGGGCCGTGGGAAGGCGAGCAGCGCAACATGTGGAAGCCGACGCGACAGGAGGCGCTGTGGTTCCACGGCGGCAACCTGCACCAGTCGCGGCATTACTCGTTGTATCTCGCGCTCCAGTTGACGGCGCGCCACGCGGACATCCCGACGCCGGTCTACGGGCTGGCCGAGGTGCACCACACGAGGTGACCGAGCCTGTCGGGCCGGCGGTCCACCGTCGGCCCGACAGGCTTTGGTGCGCGGCAGCGGTGGTAGGCGTTTGTCCCATCGCACAAAGCGGGTGCGCAGATTTGTCCTGCCACGCCAGTGAGACGTGCGCCACGGTCGGCTTCACTGAGTGGCAGGGAAATCAGGAGGTGCGTCATGAGCAGTGAGTCCGTGCAACTCAACCACCGCGAGCGCGCCACGCTGCGCGCCGTCGGTATCGGTCGCGCGGAGATCACGTGCAGCGCGGAGCCTGACCTGTTCATCGACGGTCTGGCCTGCTGTGACCAGGGAACGGCGCGCCGGTTGGCACACCTGCGGCTGGTCATGCCCCAGCGCGACGGACGTCCTGGCGAGCGGGTCCCCGCATGTCTCACCGAGGCCGCCCGCGCGATGCTCGGCCTGCCCGACTCGGCAGCGGCGTGAGTGGTGGCCGAGCTCGACGGCCCGGCCCCCACCGTTGTCACCTGATTGGATCAGGTGGTGCTGTTCTTGCGGCGACGCTGGAACACCAGCGCACCCGCACCGGCGAGCACGAGGCCGACGCCGATGAGCAGCGGCGTCATGATCGAGGCACCGGTCAGCGCCAGGTCGTCCTCTCCGCTGACGGGCGCGGCCGGGGCGTCCGTGGTCGTCGGCACCGGGGGCGCCGCCGAGGTCGTGGACGGCGTGGGAGCGGCCGACGACGTAGTCGGCGCGGGCGCCGTGGAGGTGGTGGTCTCCGGCGGTGTGGTCGTCGTCGGGGCGGCCTGCCACGTGGCGGTGGCGCCCGCCGAGAGCGTGACGTCCTCCGACTGGGCCACGATCAGCGACTGCGCCGGGCGCTGGTCGTAGTTCCCGGCGACGAACAGCCGCCCGGTGTTGACATGGCCGGTGGCCTTGATCTCGAAGGACCCGTTGCCTGCGGACAGGTCGGCGGGGACGTCGACGTAGATCTCGGCACCGTCGGTGATGTCCGCCTTGGACAGTTCGTCGCCGTCCGCATCGGTCAGCGTGGTGCCGTCCGGCAGGTCGGTCGTCAGCTCGGTGACGTCACCGGTTGTGGCGACCGTGAACGGCCCGATTCGCTCGCCCGCCTGACCGGACACGATCTCCGGGGCCAGCTCCAGCGTCGGCGTCGGCTCCTCGATGGCCTTCGCCTCGCCGGTCAGGTAGTCGTACAGCGCGAGGACGTCCTTGTCGGTGGCGTCGTCGCCCTTCGTCGCGTTAGGACGCTGTAGCGCCTTCTCGTCGCTGAACCGCCAGACCGCGGCCTGGGTGCCGGTGATGGCTTCCTTTTCGGACAGACCGTCGTGCAGGGTGTCCGCGCCGACCGCCGCCTCGAGCGCACCGGTGTCCACGCTCGGGTAGCCGTTCTGCAGCACCCAGTGGATCTTTCCTCGATTGTCGTGGAAAGGAGAGTCCGCATTCGGGTACTCGCCCCACGGCGTTTCCACCATTGTCTCGCCGTGGCGCAGATCGACCTTGATTTCGACGCAATACATGCGGAGCGTGTTGCCGCCGTCCAACTTCAATCCGAACAGCGCGGTGTTCAGATCGTTCATGCCGTCCACGTTCACCTTGTATCCGGCGACATTGTGCGACGGCGCGAGCACCGTGCCGGTCGCCTTGTCGGCGGACGCGGGTGTGGCGGTCGACAGCAGGGCGAACATGGCGCCGACGACGACGGCGCCGGCGCGAGTGAGAACCGATCTCGTGCGCATTTGTCTCCTAACCCTCCCCTGAGGAGCCCTTCAATGAAGATCACACTTTCTAGTGAGGGCGGAGCATACACACAGCAGAAAAACGGCCCGAATCGGCCATACTATTTCGTTTCGGTTACTCCGAATGATTGACTTCTTTAGCAGGAAAGGTGACGCCACGCGTGCGAATGGGTTGCGCGGCGGCCGTGAGTGCCCAATCACGTCGTCACGTCGGGCACCGCGCCGCAGGCCGCGAAGCGGTGTCGGGCATGATGGGGGCTTCACGCTCGTGACGACCGCCGAGAGAGGGAATTCTGTGCCTGCATCGTCATTCGCCCGGGGCGTTGCGCCGGACGCCGTGGCCTCCGACGACCACGCCTTCGCGGAGTGGGCCGCGACGGAAGCGGGGAGACTGCTGCTCCAGGTGCGCGACTCCGGCCTCGAGGGCAAGGAACTCAAGAACGCCGGTGACCACGAGGCGAACGAGCTGCTGCTGAGCCTGCTCGCCGAGCATCGCCCGGACGACGCGGTGCTGAGCGAGGAAAGCCGGGCGAGCCACGGTGACGCCACGCGGCTGTCCGCCGACCGGGTGTGGATCATCGACCCACTCGACGGAACGCGGGAGTTCTCCGAGCCGCCGCGTGACGACTGGGCGGTGCACGTGGCGCTGTGGTCGAAGGGCGAGCTGATCGCGGGCGCCGTTGCGCTCCCCGCAAGGGACGTGACCTTCTCCACCGCGACGGTCAAAGCACCGGAGCCCGCGCCGACGCAGTCGCTGCGAATCGCCGTCAGCCGTACTCGCGCGCCCGAGCTGGTGCACGACGTGGCGAAGACGCTCGGCGCGGAGCTGGTCCCGATGGGCTCCGCAGGGGTCAAGGTCATGGCGGTCGTCGACGGCACCGCAGACGCCTACATCCACGCCGGTGGCCAGTACGAGTGGGACTCCGCCGCGCCGGTCGCCGTCGCCAGGGCAGCGGGCGCGCACACCAGCCGCATCGACGGCAGCCCGTTGGAGTACAACCAGGAGGACGTCCTGCTGCCCGACCTTGTGGTGTGCCGCAGCGAGGTGGCCGAGCAGGTGCTCAGCGCGATCGCGGCCGCCCCCACCAAGCCCGCCGGCTAACACCGCAGGGTAGCCCCGGCACGCCGGTGGCTCACGGCGTGCCGGGAGCGAGGTTGCTGCGGCAGTAGTCTCGACGCGCCTCGTTGTCCTCCGGCGTCGTGCGGGTGGCTGCCAGGATCGTGTACGCGGCGGCCTCCGCCGACGCCTCGATCTCGGCGAGCTTTGCCTGGTACAGCGGTCCGCCAATGCCACCATTGCCACCAATGCCTCCGGCGGCGCGGGCGTGGCGCAGTTGCTCGGCGTTGCGCCACGCCTCCTCCCGCCACGACGAGATGAGCAGGTAGATGCTCTTCGGGTCGATCACCATGCCGAGTGTTTCGTTGCTGTCGTTGAGTGACGGGTCGTAGCGGGCGGCGAGGCGGTCGCTCATCAGCTCGGCGTTCTCCTGCAGTACGTCGCTGATGCGGTCGTGGTCGGGCCGTCCGGACGCCTGTGGCATCGGGCCGTCGACCCGGAGGACGCCTTCCGTCTGCTCAATCGCCCGGATCGCGTTGTCCCGGCGAATGTGGGCGTTGAGCTGCAACAGCAGGTCGCCGGTGGCGGTCACCGACTCGTCATCGGCCGCCTGGAACGCGACGGCCCACGACGGCGAGACGTCGTCCCGGTCTCCGGTGTGCCGCACGGCCAGCGGATCGATCCGCTCCAGCTTGTCGAAGTAGTCCGGGTCGGTGGCGGACTCCAGATAGCCGCGCGTGATGGTGAGGTAGGCGTCGGCGAAGACGGCGTGGTGGTCGCAGCCGAGCGCGGCGGTCTTCTGCTGCAGGATCGTCTCCAACTGCTTGACGCACGCGAGTTTGCCCTCGACACAGACCGGATCGATCGCAGGCTGGTACGGCACGGTGTAGTCCGGTGGCAACGGCAGCAGCCGTGGCACCGGCTCCTCGGCGCTGGCGTGCGCCAACGGCAGCAACAACGACGCGATCGCGGCGCACACCGCCGCGAGGGCCGACGTCCTTAATGATCGCCGAGCGTGGCGGGGTAGTGGTGTTCATGTCCCGAGTATCTACTATGACATGATTCATAGAACGCTAGAACGGCGCAGGGTGCGCAAGCACGGCCGTCACCAAAAGCCAGCAGCGACGAGCCGGGGTTATGCCTGGCCACCCGCCGACTTATTGACCTTGCGCACCGCGTTGTCGATCTTGTCGTGGTATTTGCCCTTGGTTCGCTTGTCCACGAAGGACCCCGCCTTCTCGGTGTACTGGCGCACCTTCTCCGGGTTGTTCTTCGCGTAGCGACGTGCGGCTTCCACCGCTCCGGTCACCGCGGTGAGCCTCCGAAAGAACGGCATCGGTACTCCCTTCGACAAGCAGTCGTGTGGTCTTCGTCGGTATCGGGATGCTCCTGTACGAGAGTGACACAAAAGGCGGTGGCCGCGCCGATACGACCGGCGTGGCCGGTCTGCCGCTTCGCCAGGGATATTGCGCGATTCGCGTCCGTTCTGACGCTGCTTGTCGGGTTCTCGCGACCATTTGCCTGGCGAAGTCACGCGACCGCTCGTGCGGTGAGTAAGGATCGTGACGTCAGCCCCACCTTGTCCAGAGGCCATCCCACTCGGCAGGTGGGACGGGATCGCTCGTCAGATCCCCGAGATAGGCCAGGTAGGCCGCGTGCAACCAGGCTTCGACAGTGCCCGCCGGGAACTCCAGATCGGTGAAGGCGACCGTGCCCCGGCCGTCCTGGCCCTTGCTACGGGCGCGGAGTTCGAGCGTGTCGTCGTTGGCGGTCAGACCGGTTACCACGACGTGACTGCCGAGCAGGGTGGCGGTGACCGGAAAGGCGATCTCGTCTTCGAGCACGGTGAGGAACGCGGTGAGCTCCTCCGCCTCGCCGTAGGCGTCGGTGAGGATCGTCTGGACGTCGTCGTCCAAGAGTTGGTGGTGTGAGTCACCTTCCGCCAGCGTGGCGAGGCGTGCGTTGATCGCGGCCTGGTCGAATGCGCTCCACTCGTCGTGCGTGTCCTCCACCGGGACGTCTCCTCGTCCGGCGAGGCACACCGGGTCGGAGTGATCGGGGTCGGCGTCCGTGGTCTGTTCCAGGATGATGTCATGCCGCCAGGTGTCGCCGAGGTCGTAGATGTAGCCGATGCTGGTGCGTGAGTGGGTGAACACCTCGGCGAGGGTGATGTCGTCCTCGTCGTACTCGGCGTCATAGAGCGGGTTGCCGTACCAGCGTCGGCCGACAGTGAACACGTGCAGGTGGTCGTCGTCCCAGTCGAAGGCGATCTGGATGATCCGGTGCAGCTCGCCGAGGGTTGCTGAGCTTGGCAGCTGAATCCGGCGCCAGCAGACCGGGTGGACGTATCGCAGCGAGATCTTCAGTTGGCAGCGCGCGCCGCGCGTCGCCGCCGGAGCGTCGTTGATCAGTTCCGCTGCTCGGTCGCTGATTTGCTGGCAGGCCCACCGTCCGAGCGAGGTGATGCGATGCTGTCCAGCCTCGACGGTGACGGCACCGAACGCGGCTAACACCTCCAGGACGATCTCGGCAGGGTCGCGGACGCCGTGGCCGTGGTCGAATGCGCGGTAGAGGCGCGGGTCCGACTGCACGATGGTAAGTCCGATGGCATCACACAGGTCGCGGCCGGTCGGGGCGGGTTCTGCGGCAAGCACGGTGAGAGTCAGACGGCCGATCTCCAGGGACTCCTCGCCGTTGCCGTCATCAGGAAACACTGTTGCGAGCACGCCAGCGAACGCACGCAGCCAGTGATCCATCAGCTGTTCGTCGTTGGTGGCGTGCCACGACGCGGCGAGTGAGCCAGGCGTGACGCGCTTGCCGTCGACCGAGAGCAGCCCGACCGCGATCGCGGCAGTCCAGGGCCAATGCAAATCCGGTACATCCGCAGCGGAGCGCACCCATGACGGCATCGTCAGACCAAGCTCGGTCCCGGCGGCCAGCGCGTCGTCCCTGCGCAATACCGACTTCGCGGTGACGGGTCGGCCGTCGCCCGCCCACGTCGTCAGGTCAGCCGCGTGCCGGAGCACACGGCTCAGTGTTGCTTGTTCGACCACACTGTGCGTTGCTGCTACCACGCGTGCAGCGTAGCTACACCTAACATCGAGCGGTGCGATGGCCAACTCGGCGTGTGGTTGACCTTCCTGCGGCGCGGTACCGATACCCTGCGGCACATGCAGACAGCGCTCGATGACGCCACGGTTCCCGACGTCCCGGTCGCCGATCTCATCGCCCGCAGTGGCGAACTCAAACGCGAGATCGTGGCCTTCGCGCGGCGTCCGCCGTTTGAGCGTTCACTGACAGGCCAGCTGAGGGATGCCGCAGAACGTCGCGGCGTCCTGGACGATGCAGCGGCGGTCGCCGTTATCGATCAGTTCATACACCACCACCGCTTGCCAGGTGGCGACAGCGTGCTTGAACGGTTCGTGGCCCGGCGTCGGCCCCAGCTACCGCCAGCCGAGCGTGACATGCTGCTCGGCTGGCTCGATCCGGTCGAGGCGGTCTTCGAGGTCGCCGGGTTCGACGACGACGCGGTGGTGCTGCACAACCTGCTCGATGACCTCCGTTACCGGGTCCGGTCCAACATGGGCGCCGAGACGTTCGCGGGCCTGAGCGAGGGCATGTTTGTCGAGGGCCGGATTGTGCCGGTGCACCCAGCCGTCGATGAGTGGCTGGTGAGTGGGCACTTCTCCACGTACCCCATGTCGTCGGTACGCCTCGTCGCCCAAGCCGCGGCGCAGGTCGTGATGGCGAGCCCCGGCCTGCTGTATCGCAATCCCGAGCGGCTGCGTCGTTCGTGGGAGATGCAGGAGCGGCAGCGACAACGCTTCATCGAGTTCTTCGGCTCCGACCTCGTGATCCTCCCGCCGGCGGACGTGAAGCGTCAGATGACCGAATACTATCTCCGGTTGCGGGCAGAGGCCGCTGGTGGCGACCCGGCCGCCGAGTGGGAAGCGGAGGCGGAGGAACTTGCCGCCATCCCCGATGACCTGCTCGACGCCGAGACGGTCGCGCTGATCTACGACGAGGTCGAGGGCCTGAACTACTATGCCGAGTTCGGTTCTCTCGATGAGTTGTTCGCGGACCCCTCGCTGGTGAAGGACAAGTCCCGGATTGCCCGGCTCCGCACGTATCTGCGGGACGACTCGGTGTCGCCGCTCGCGATCCGACGCCTGGTCCAGCGGCATGCTGACGGGGCCGACCACGTCTTCCGCAAGACGCTGGGCAAACCGAACTTCGTCTGGGAGCGCGACGGCGAGAACCTGCTCCGCAAGCGCAAGAAGGAGTTCTTCGACAGCGAACCCACTCCCAGCGTGTTCACCATCGGAGATCGACTCACCGAACTACTTCGGGAAACCAGGTAGGCGCCCGCCGCTTCGCCAGGGATATTGCGCGATTCGCGTCCGATCCGCCGCTGTTTGTCCGGTTCTCGCGACCATATGCCTGGCGAAGTCACCGCACCGACCTCGCGGTGGCGGGCGTTGCCGACAAGGGCGACCTCGACCCGGTCGCGGTGGCGCCGCTGCCGTCGCAGGAGCGCGTGCTGGCGGCGTTCTCGCAGCTCGGTTTCCAGTTCAAGAGCGCCGATGTGGAATGTGGCCGCCTGCACGGGTGGCATGGCCGCGGGCGTTGGCGCTGGTCTGCTTGGCGGCATGGTCGCCGGGGAGATGTTCGACGAGATCGGTGACGTCTTCGAGGGCGACGAGGGCTGACCTTCGCGTGCTGCGGCGTGCCCTGTCGCGTGGCAGGGCACGTCCGCGCTGGGCAGGCGTCGGTGGGTCGTGGCACGATCGCGCCTGTGACCAGCACACCCGCCGAGGCGCAACGCCTGCGTGACCTCGCGCGGCTGCGTCGCGTCCGCGACCGCATCGACCGGGAGTACGCCGAACCGCTCGACGTCGAGGCGCTCGCCAGCGACGCGCACATGTCGGCTGGGCATCTCAGCCGTGAGTTCCGGCGCGCGTTCGGCGAGTCGCCGTACAGCTACCTGATGACGCGGCGCATTGAGCGCGCGATGGCGCTGTTGCGGCGGGGCGACATGAGCGTCACCGACGTCTGCTTCGCGGTCGGCTGCTCGTCGCTTGGCACCTTCAGCACACGGTTCACCGAGCTTGTCGGTGTGCCGCCCAGCGTCTATCGACGTCAGGCGTCGGAGGCGACGGCCGGGATGCCGCCGTGCGTTGCGAAGCAGGTGACAAGGCCGATCAGGAATCGAGAAGCACGGGTCGCACGGCCGGATTAGCGTGACCGGCATGACTATCACGATCAACGCGAGTTTTCTTCCTCAGGACGACCCGGACGCGGCGCTGGCGTTCTATCGCGACACGCTCGGCTTCGAGGTCCGCAAGGACGTCGCCTACGGCGAGCTGCGGTGGATCACCGTCGGCCCCGTCGACCAGCCGGACACGTCCATCGTCCTGTACCCGCCCACGGCCACGCCCGGCCTCACCGACGACGAGCGGCGCACCATCACCGAGATGATGGCCAAAGGCACGTTCGGCACGCTGGTGCTGGCAACCAAGGACGTCGACGACGCCTTCAGCCGCCTCCAGGCCAAGGATGCCGAGGTCGTTCAGGAGCCGACCGACCAGCCGTACGGGATTCGCGACTGCGCCTTCCGGGACCCAGCGGGCAACTTGCTCCGCATCCAGGAGTTGGCGTGACGGCAGGCCTCGACGCCGCGCCGCGTTCCCGCGCGCGGCGTCGTCAGGACACCGAGCATCGGCTCGCCCACGACGTCGACGTCTGGGTGGCCAGCGCCTCGGCGGACGGCGCGCCGTACCTGGTGCCGCTGTCGTTCGACTGGGACGGCGTGGCGCTGCTGGTGGCCACGCCGACGGACAGCACGACCGGCAGGAACATGGCCGCCACCCGGACCGTCCGGCTGGCGCTGGGGCATACCCGCGACGTGGCGATGATCGAGGGCGACGTCATCGACGTCCTCGCGATCGACGGGCTGTCGCGGGAGCGGGGTGATCGGTTCGTCGCGCACACCGGCTTCGATCCGCGGGTGCTGACCACGCAGTACTCCTGGTTCCGCATCGCCCCGCGCCGCATCCAGGCGTGGCGCGAGGTGAACGAGATGCCCGGTCGCGAGCTGATGCGCGACGGCCAGTGGCTGGCGTGACGTCGCTGCCACGAACCGTCGGAAGCTGGTTAGATCGAGTGCGGGCGCCGCCGGCGATCGGCGCCGCCGACCACAAGGGGAGAAACCATGACCAAGGCGACGGAGACGCAACCGGGGCCGCATGTCGCCGACAGCCACGACCTGATCCGCGTGCACGGCGCGCGCGAGAACAACCTGCGCGACGTCGGCGTCGAGATTCCGAAGCGTCGGCTGACCGTGTTCACCGGCGTGTCGGGCTCTGGCAAGAGCTCGCTGGTGTTCAGCACGATCGCCGCCGAGTCGCAGCGGATGATCAACGAGACCTACAGCGCGTTCGTGCAGGGTTTCATGCCGACGCTGGCACGGCCGGACGTCGACGTCCTCGACGGGCTGACGACCGCGATCATCGTCGACCAGGAGCGGCTTGGTGCCGATCCGCGCTCCACGGTCGGCACCGTCACCGACACGCACGCGATGTTGCGCATCCTGTTCAGCCGCCTTGGGCAGCCGCACGTCGGTCCGCCGACGGCGTTCTCGTTCAACACCGCGTCGGTCCAGGCGTCAGGGATGATCAAGCGAGGTGACGGCAAGGCCGAGAAGGCCACGTTCTCCCGCATGGGCGGCATGTGTCCGCGGTGCGAGGGCAGGGGATCGGTCACCGACTTCGACCTCACCGCGCTCTACGACGACAGCAAGTCGCTCAGCGAGGGCGCGCTCACCATCCCTGGCTACAGCATGGACGGCTGGTACGGGCGCATCTTCAAGGGCTGCGGCTTCTTCGACCCTGACAAGCCGATCCGGAACTTCACCAAGAAGGAACTGCACGACCTGGTCCACAAGGAGCCGATCAAGATCAAGGTCGACGGCATCAACCTGACCTACGAGGGGCTGATCCCGAAGATCCAGAAGTCCATGCTGGCCAAGGACCGGGAGGCGATGCAGCCGCACATCAGGGCGTTCGTGGACCGTGCGATCACGTTCACGGGCTGCCCGGACTGCGACGGCACCCGGCTCAACGAGGCGGCGCGGTCCTCGAAGATCAACGGCAGCAGCATCGCCGACGTCTGCGCGATGCAGATCAGCGACCTCGCCGAGTGGGTGCGCGGCCTCGATGAGCCTGGGGTCGCGCCGTTGCTGACGGCGCTGGGGCACACGCTGGACTCGTTCGTGGAGATCGGGCTGGGCTACCTCAGCCTTGACCGGCCGTCAGGGACGTTGTCGGGCGGCGAGGCGCAGCGCACCAAGATGATCCGCCACCTCGGGTCGTCGCTGACCGACGTCACCTACGTCTTCGACGAGCCAACCGCCGGGTTGCACCCCCACGACGTCGAGCGGATGAACACCCTGCTGCTGCGGCTGCGGGACAAGGGCAACACCGTGCTGGTCGTGGAGCACGAGCCGGAGACGATCGAGACCGCCGACCACGTCGTCGACCTCGGTCCCGGCGCGGGCACCGCCGGTGGCGAGGTGGTGTTCGAGGGCGACGTCGAGGGGCTGCGGGCCAGCGACACGGTCACCGGTCGGCACCTGGACGACCGGGCGGTGCTGAAGGAGACCCTGCGCACGTCGTCCGGTGCGATGGCGGTGCGCGGCGCGAATGCCCACAACCTCCAGGACGTCGACGTCGACGTCCCGCTCGGCGTGTTGTGCGTGGTCACCGGGGTGGCGGGCTCGGGAAAGAGCTCGCTGATCCACGGCTCGGTGGCCGGTCGGGACGGCGTCGTTGCGGTGGACCAGACCCCGATCCGTGGCTCCCGGCGCAGCAACCCGGCGACCTACACCGGGCTGCTCGACCCGATCCGCAAGGCGTTCGCCAAGGCCAACAGCGTGAAGCCCGCGTTGTTCAGCGCCAACTCCGAGGGCGCGTGTCCGGCGTGCAACGGCGCGGGCGTCATCTACACCGACCTGGCGATGATGGCGAGCGTCGTGACGACGTGTGAGGAGTGCGAGGGGAAGCGGTTCCTGGCCGAGGTGCTGGAGTACACGTTCGGCGGCAAGAACATCGCCGAGGTGCTGGCGATGTCGGTCGCGGCGGCGCGGGACTTCTTCGGCGACGGCGAGGCGCGGACCCCCGCCGCGCACAAGATCCTGACCCGGCTGGTCGACGTCGGCCTGGGGTATCTGACGCTCGGTCAGCCGCTGACGACGTTGTCCGGCGGGGAGCGGCAACGACTCAAGCTGGCGACCCAGATGGCGGAGAAGGGCAGCGTCTACATCCTGGACGAGCCGACGACCGGCCTGCACCTCGCCGACGTCGAGAACCTGCTCGGACTGCTCGACCGGCTGGTCGAGTCCGGCAAGTCGGTCATCGTCATCGAGCACCACCAGGCGGTGATGGCGCACGCCGACTGGATCATCGACCTCGGGCCCGGTGCGGGTCACGACGGTGGTCGGGTGGTCTTCGAGGGCACACCGGCCGACCTCGTCGTCGCCCGCGCCACGCTCACCGGGGAGCACCTGGCGGCGTACGTGGGGGTTTGACCAGCGCCGGGCTCGCGCGGGGTGGGCCGCCTCAGCGGGGTTCGGTCTCGGTGGGGGTCCGCGCCAGCTCGGCAGCGTCGTCGCTGGGGTTGTCGGTGTCGGGCTTCTCGGGCGCCGCGGCGCTGCCGGTGTCGGCAGGCGGTGCGGGGACGGCCGGGCGTTCGAGCTCGTCGACGGTGGGCTTGCCGAACATCGGCAGGCCCTCCCGCTTGCGCAGCAGCCCCCACAGCACGGGAATGGCGACGAGCATGCCGAACCCGATCAGGGTGATCAGCATGGGATGGGTCTCGTGCTCGCCGAGCGGTCCCCAGCCCGCTTCGTCGAGCAGGGCGATACCCGACATCGTCAGCACTACCACGAGTCCCCGCCGGATCAGGGACGAGGGCACCTTCGGGGCGAGGCGTGCGCCGAGAATCGTGCCCGGCACCGAGCCGATGATCAGCGGAATCGTCAGGCCAAGGTCCAGTCCGTGGGTGAAGATGTTGGCGATCGCCGCGGCCAGCACCAGCGGAACCGCCTGCACCAGGTCGCTGCCGACGAGCTTCACCGCGGACAGGGTGGGATACAGCGTGATCAGGGCGATCATGATGACCGAGCCGGACCCGACCGAGGTGATGCCGACGAGCAGCCCGCCGAGTGCGCCGACGAGGATCGTCGGCACGGGCTTGATCACCGGCTCCGCGACCCGTTGCTGCCCGCGCCGGACGCGGCGGAGCTGGATGTAGAGCCGGATGGCGAACGTGGCCGTCGCGAACAGCAGGGCGAAGCCGATCGCCATCGTCAGGATGGTGTCGAGGTTGTCCGGCGGTGCCAGCCAGCTCAACAGCGGCGGCCCCAGCAGCGCCGTCGGCACCGAGCCGATGACCAGCCACAACGCGAGCTTCAGGTTCGGCGAGCCGTGCCGCCAGTGCACCAGCGCTCCGCCGGACTTGTAGACGGCGGCGGCGGTCAGGTCAGCCGTGATGACCGCGGAGGCGTTGCCCGCGCCGAGGAACAGCAGCGCGGGGGTCATCAGCGCGCCACCACCCATGCCGGTGATGCCGACCACGATGCCGACCAGGAAGGCGGCGACGATGATCTTGAGCTCGCCCTGGTACGTGCCCAGCCAGTCGGCTGCGGCGAACTCTTGCGCGGCTTGCCACACGTGCGGGCCCTCCAGGGATCGTGCTCTGCGGTCTGGTCACACCGTCGTCGGCGCGAGTCCCGCCATTGTGCACTAAGTCGAGTCGATCTGTCATGTTTGGGGTCCGGAGACGGGTTTACCTGCGATTTCGCTGGATGTGAACGGTTCGCCACGCAAACGACCACGCGCGCGCGAAGTTGATCAACTACCTGCGCGTTGTGGCCACCAGAGTCGGACGAATCGGACGTCCGGTGGTCACAGTTCGCGGCAAGTTGATCAACTGCGGCGCGAGGGGCCGAGCTCGGGCAGCAGCACGGTGAGCTGCCGACCGGCGAGCAGCCAGGCGCCGAGCGCGATCAGCACCGCGCCGATCACCATGGTCGCCGCGGGCAGGTACTCGTACAACTTGCTCGCCAGCGGCGTGACCAACAGCCCGAAGCCGCCGAAGACCACGACGAACCCGATCAACGCCGTGTCCACGGCGGCGCTACCCCGCCACCACGAGCTTCACCGCCCAGCTCGTCACGCCTGCTGGGACTCGAGCCAGGACGCGACCGCGTCCTCGGTCAGGTTCCCCTGCTCGGTGGTCACCTCGCCGTCCGCGCCGACGAGCGCGTACGCGGGCTGTTGCGTCACGCCGAACTTCAGCGACACGTCACCGTCGACGTCGACGAGGTTGGGGAAACCGCCGGTGCCGTACTCCTCGACGAACGCACGCATGGCGTCGGCGTTCGACTGCCCCGCGATGCCGACGAAGTTGGCGTTGTCGTACGCCTCCGCCATCGCGGCGATGGTGCCCGCTTCCTTCTTGCAGTGCGCGCATTCCGGCTTCCAGAACCAGACCACGGTCGGTGTGCCCGCGAGCTGCGTTCCGTCGAACGCCTCGCCGTCGACGGTCTTCGCGGTGAACTGGAGCTGTGTGGCTACGCCGGTGTCGCTGCCGGTGTCGCTCGCCTCGCTGGACTCGCCGCACCCAGCGACGAACGCCAGCAGCGCCAGCATGAACCCGAGCACAACGCCATGGATCCGCACGATCTCCTCCTTGCGGCCGGTTGGTGATCCCGGCACCTATCTGACCAACCGGCCATGCCTTGGAGAAGTCCGATGACGTCTAGTCGCCAGGCGACCTCACGCCGTGTCGTCGTGGCGCTCCGCGTGGTCGATGGGGGAGTAGATCGGGCACCAGATCGCGTCCTCGCGCCGCAGCACGACGTTGGGCAGCGCCAGCAGTTCGCAGCCGCCGTAGCCGCGTGCGGCGGCGAGCCACATCGACAGTCCCACGAAGATGAAGACGTCCCACCGGTTCATCGGCGAGACGAACGTCAGCAGGGTGGCGGTGCCGATCACGACGAGCATCACGATGGCGGTCGCGCCTGCCTGCTCCAACGACCATCCGGTGCGCACCCGTCGAAGGTCCGCCACGTCGCGCCGCTGATACAGCCAGTCGACGCCCGCCGCGGCGGCGATCGCGATGGCGGGGAAAACGATCAGGATCGCGAGGGCGTCCCACCACCCGATGCCGTTGTGGGGCCGGTCGAACAGGGTGGGCAGGACGATGAACGCGAACCCACCGATGACGCGCGCCACCGTGCCCGCGCGGCCGATCTGACGACGTGTGCTCATCATGCTCCTTCGGTGTCGCGTGCCACGGTAGCGCTCACGTCGAGCTGGCACGCGCCGCGCTGAGCGTGTTGAGCTTGCGGCCGAGTGCGTACGCGGTGCCGACGGGCAACAACGTCGCCTGCGGATGTTCGACGTGCCACGACCGGGCGACGTCGATGTCCGCGAAGAACCAGATGTGGGAGCAGAACGACGCCCGCACCGTCGACGCCGGGTCGGGCAGCACGATGGACACCGCTGCCGTGGGTGGGTCGACGTCGAGGAGTTCGTCGGGTGCGACGGTGATCCGCACCGGTCGGCCTGTGGCGTGGCACGGCGAGTTGATCTGCAGCGGCTCGTCCAGCATCGCCGGGAAGGCGAGCGTGTCGAGCGCGCACCAGGTGTAGAGGGTGCGCCCCGCGACGATGAATTCGTGCGGCGTCGGCCGCAGCGTGATGCCGTGCCCGACGATCCTGCCGTCGTCGTCGTACTCGGTGTCCGGCGACGACGCGAGCGTGTCGAGCACGTCGCCTGCCGATCGCTCGGTGGCCTCGGCGAGCGCGTCGATGCTCACCGGCGCGCCGCGTGCCAGCAGGCGCAGCAGCGGTCGGCGCAGCCAGCCGATCGCGATGGTGCGGTTGCTGAGCGCGGCATCGATGTCGGCGGCCATGGCCTCGATGGCGGGTGCGCCGGTGTCGTGGACGCTGGGGCTGTCGACGCTCGTGTCGTGAGTCGTCACACGGTCTCCTTACCGGTCATTCCGGTGGCGCGCACCGCAGCCAGCGGCCGATGGCGCGCACCGCGTAGGTGTGCGATGAGGTCATCGCTGTAGTTCAGCTGGTCGTAGTACATGCCGACGGCGCTCTGCCGCCACCGACGCCACGATCGCCACCAAGGGCGTGCGGGTGCAGCAGCGAGACGCCCGGCTGGAGGACGCCGTGGCCACCCTTGCCCTGCAACTCGCCGACGAGTTCCCCGGCCTGGACAACACCCGGTGGGTCGCGCTGCGCCTGCTGGAAGGCGACCCCAGCATCGAAGCGGCCGTCCGCGACGGCATCGTCGAGTCCCTCTACACCGCCGCCGCCCGCATCACCAGCACCAGCCTGAGCCACGACAGCCACCAAGCGCGGCTCACCTTCGACCGGCTCCTCGACCGGGCGCTCACCCACCGCGTGTGGGGCTTCGTCGTCATGGGGGTGCTGTTCTTCGGCGTCTTCTGGTTCACGATCATCGGCGCCGCCAGCCCGTCCGG
Organism: Actinophytocola sp.; assembly: GCA_009377475.1. GTDB lineage: Bacteria > Actinomycetota > Actinomycetes > Mycobacteriales > Pseudonocardiaceae > Haloechinothrix_A. Next base: position 12,410 of record WHTY01000027.1, on the reverse strand, counting down.
GTGGTTGATGACGCTGCTGGTCGACAACGGCCACGAGTGGCTGCGTTCCGTGGCCGTCGGCATCGGCCCACCCTGATCCTGATGGGCACGATCTTCGTCGGCGCGCTCGCCCCACCCGCGTTGGCCGGGGTGACCGACGCCGGGGTGAGGTGGCGTCAGTGGACGACGTCGTAGACGAGCTTCTGGATGCCGTTCGAGTAGGACTCGCTCTCGACGAGGCTGAGCCTGGTCTTGTCGACGTCGGAGTCGCTGAACAGCCGCTTGCCCGCGCCGAGCAGGACCGGGAGTGCTCCTTCGTCATGGGTTTTCCATCTTCGTCCGGGACGTCGGAGCCGGTCGACGCGCTTCGACATCCTGCGCGAGATTTCCTGGAGGTGTTGTTCGGCCAGGTCAGCTGGTTACGGGCTGCCGTCGCAGGGATCGCTGAACATTTCCTCGCACGCGACGCGCATGCGGGTCGCGAAGTTCAACCCTTCGCTGCCCCGGTGCTTGAAGCTGTTGATGCCCAGCACCGCGCCGTGGCGGTCGAGGAGTGGTCCGCCGGAGTTGCCGGGGTTCATGGCCGCGTCGGACTGGTACCACTCGTCGTGGACCTGGGAGATGACGCCCGTTGTCACGGTGCCTTCGAGCCCGTACGGCGAGCCGATCGCGACCACCGGGTCGCCGACCTCGGGGATGGCGGCGTCGGTGAGCGGCGGTAGCTCTTCGGCGAGGTAAATGAACGCGAGGTCGTTCTCGACGTCCCACGCCCAGAGCTTCGCGGTGAGTTCGTCACCGGACCGCCGCACCGACACGTCGGTCCCGCCTGCGGAGACGCATTCCTGGATGACGTGGTGGTTCGTCAGGATGCCGGTCTGATAGTCCTCGCGGAGGTCGACGTCGACGGCGAACCCGGAGCCGATGGCTCTGCCGCATTCGACGGTGACGACGGAGTCGCGGGCGGCATCGACCACCTTCCCGACGTTCAACTCCCGGTCGCTGCGCTGGTTCGCCTCCACCTCCAACTGCTTGACGTTGTCGGACGCTCGGTTCATGCGCTTGGCGAACCGGTCCGCGCGGTCGGTGAGGGCGGCCAGCCGGTCCTCGGCGGTGGCCAACCGGCGCTGCTGGACGTCGAGGCGTTGGTACGCCTCCACCAACGCGACAGCCTGGACGACCACGACGACGGTCAGCGCGAGCAGGAAGAACGTCCGGATCATGGCGCGCAGGCGGCGTCGCGGTCGGGGAGACGGTCGTGGCGGACGTGGCGGACGTGGCGGCGTGGCCGCTGCGGTCACGCCGCTCCCAGCGTCACCGGGTGCGTCGTCCGAACCCACCATGCCCACGCCCCTCTCCAGGCCCGTCCCGTTACCGCAGGCGGTCCGCCGCCATTCGCACGACTGTAAGGGACGTGTCGGTTATGCGCAGTTCCGGTGCTCAGCGGTGGCGTCCTAGAGCGACTTCAGGCAGAGGATGGTGCCGTTACTGCTCTCTTCGCCTTCCCAGTAGGCGCTGTCCCAGTCGCACTTTGGGGTGCATAGCTTCTCGACGGTGGCGCTGTTGTCGAAGTCCGCCTCGGACTGGTTGTCGAACTTGGCGGTGACCTTGAACAGCGCGTCGCCGGATCCGCAGTCGACCGTCTTCAGGTCCGCGTTGGTCGCGGACACCTCGCCCGCCAGGCAGTCACCTTGCGGATTGCTCATGAAGATCTTCTTCGTTTAACGTGGAATACCCCCGATCGCGCGACGATGAAAGCATGGGCGAGCGCGCAACGCACCCTCGTCGTTGACCTCACCGAACCCTGTCCACCCATCGCGATCGACGGCGCACGGGTGACCCGCGTCGACGGGCCACGCCAATGGCTCAGCTTCCCCGCCGACACCAGCGCCGGACCACTGGTCAGCGCACTCGCCGCCCGATACCCGCTGGCCGATCTGTCCATTCAGGAACCCGACATCGAAGACGTCATCACACGCCGCTACGCGGGCGACCTTCCGATCGACGTCGGTCCAGCGTAGCCAGCACGTCGTCCATCTGACTGGATGCGCTGCCCGATGCCGTCGCGGTCGAGCACGACGACACCCTCGGCGCAGATGTGCAGCCGTGCTCGTCGTTTCGCGGAACGCGCCACCCGGAGTGTCAGCAAGCACGACGAGTTCGAGGATCCGAGGTGGCGGGTATGGCCGCCAGCGCGTGTTGGACACCGTGCGCCGAGACATCGACTGACGTCTCCGGCGAGCGAGCACGCTCGTGTCACGTGTACTCAAGACGAAGGACGGCGTTGATGGTGTGGCGGGAGAGGGCGGCGAGCGCGTCGCGAAAGACGTCCCGGGCGTCGGCGGTCAGGAGGTTCCACGCTGCGATGAGGTCGCAGGCCGGGTCGCCGACGCCGAGGCCACCGAAGTCGAGGACGGCGCACAGGTGTCCGTCGCTGACGAGGAGATTCGCGGGTTGCAGGTCGCCGTGTATCCAGACCGGCATGCCACTCCACCGTGGTGCCTGTACCGCCGCGTCCCACACCGCCGTAGCCGCGTCGGCGTCGATCACGGAAGCGAGCGAGGCGATGGCCGCGCGGGTCAGGGCGTCGCGCTGGGCGAGCGGGACCGGGATCGCCACGGGCAGTCGCGGCGCCAACCACGGCAGCCACCGCTGCTCCTTGGCCACCTGCGCCACCGCCCACCGAACCCGGGGCAGCCGCACGACCATGTCGTCACCGAGCCGGAACAGCGCGTTGTCCGTGCCCGTGGAGGCGATCAGCTCGACCGGCAGGTTCGCCCACTGAGGACACTGCGCGGTCACCAACCGGCCAACCACCGCCGCGTCGACAGCGACCTCACCGGAATCCGTCATGTCCGGAACCGTGAGCGCGATACCGGAATCGCGCCCGCCTGTGGTGTGCCATACGCAGAATTCTCGCCGGATTTCTTCTCTGACGGCTCGCCGTGGACACGGGGACCATCACGAGACGTCATCGCTCGACCTTCGCCTGTGCCGTCATAGTTCGGTGCGGCGTTCCGAGCGGGGATCGTCCACGAGGGTTCCGCTGTGCAGGACGCCGTCCATTGCACGGTTGCGCCAGTGGGCGGTGGAGTCGTAGAGCGGCGCTTCGGTGTCCACAGTGGAAATCAGCACGCCAGCCCGGTTACGGGGCAACCTCCCGGTCGTGACGCCGTCAGCGCGGACGAAGAACGCGCCCCAGCAGCTCTCGCGAGCCGACGAGTTCGGACAACTGATCCACACATGGTTGGCGGCGGCCTGCGCGGTCATCGTCGCTGGCATGGTGATGCTCGGATACGTCCCGCCGGGGTTGAGGTGCTGCACGTCGTCGCCAACCCTCGCCCGGATCTCGGCCAGCGTGGACGGTGTCAGGTGCGCCGCGTGGTACGAGTGGAACATCATCTCCACACCACGTCGCCGGTAGTGGCGATACAGCTCCGGGAAGCGGTAGTCGTAGCAGATCAACGCCCCGCAGCGCACACCGTTGATCGTGAACACGCTCGCGTGGGTCCCGGGCGTGTAGTGCGCCAAGTCGCCGGTGTTCCGCTGCTCGTCGCCGCCGCAGAAACGCTTGTCGTACCGCTCAACGATGGTGCCGGAAGCGTCGATGACGTAGAGGCTGTTGTGCGGTTTGTGCTCACCCGTCAGCCGGTGCGTCGAACCGAGCACGACCCACATCCGGAGCTCGGCCGCCAGCGCCATCACCGTCCGTGTGATGCGTTCGAGCCGGTCCCAATCGAATCCTTCGTAGCTGTCGAAATCGCTACCGGCATACCCCGACAAACACGCCTCGGGAAAGTGCGCGACGTCCGTGCCACGCTCACGTGCCGTCCGCATCTGCCGCCTCACGTACCGGCCATTACGTGCGACATCCGCATCGACCGGGAACTGGCAGGTCGCCACCGTCAACCGAGCCATACGCCTCCCACCTCCTCACGACGGCTATCAGCCTGGGCGTTCGAACAGGCAGAACGGATGCCCGGCCGGATCGAGCATCACACGGACGTGCGGCTGCGGTTGATGGTCGGCTACCGTCGCACCGTGTTCGCACGCCCACGCGACACCCGCGTCGAGGTCGTCGACAGCGATGTCGAGATGCGACATCATCCGCTGCTCCCCAGTGACGGTAGGCCAGACCGGCCGGACATAGTCCGCTTCGTACTGGAACGACAGACCCGGCCCACCGGATGGCGGACGGATCATGACCCACACCGGCTCATTCTTCACCACCGTCCAAGCGAGCAGATCCGCATAGAAGGCACCTAGCACGCGCGGATCAGGCGCGCCGAGCACGGTTGCCGAGAGCTGCATTCGCGGCCGGGCCATCACGGTTCCTCACCTGGAACGTCGAAGCGCACCAAACAAATCGATGCCAGATTCGCACCTCGGACGGACTAACGCCAATGTAGTTCGGGTGGTGTCGGCTGAACACAGCGTGTCGTTGGGTGCCTTGCGCGGAAACCGGTACAACTGTATCGGAAGCGATGCGGTTGTACCGGTTTGCGGGAGAGACACCTCTCTACGCGTCACCGGTACGAGAGTCGAGCCCGACTCACGAACGCGCTCCTGCAGACCTCGCGGTTCAGCAGCCGCACCAGGCATGCCACGCGGCGACTCGCGCAAACGCTCTATTGTGGCCGACTTCGCAAACACGCGAGTGGAACGTGAGGTGTTGTGGTTGTCCGAACAACCACAACGCCTGACGTTCTCATCAGCCCACGGGGTCCTTAGCCGAGGCCCACGCGAGCGACCTGCGCGTCGTGGTCGGCGCAGGACACCCGGCGCAGGACACCCGGCGCAGGACACCCGGCTCAGGTTGCGCCACCAGTCGGCTGCGCCCGCAGCTCGCGACGTCTGGCTGCGGCGAGGGTCTTCATGCGTCGCGACATGACCGGCCGGCCGCCGGTCATGAGCGGGAACGCTCCCTGCACAGCCATGCTGCTCCACGCGGAACGCGGGTCCCGTGGCGTAGTCTCCAGCCGGAGGTGAGAACACGTGCGCATCACGATCACGTGGCCCGCCGGAGCCACCACGGCTGAGCTGAGGGACACCCCGTCCGCGCGGGCGGTGTGGAACGCGCTGCCCGTCGAGTCGCGCGCCCAGACCTGGGGCGACGAGGTGTACTTCGACATCGGCATCGACCTGGACCTCGAACCGGATGCGACGGACGTCGTCGATGCCGGGGCGGTCTGCTACTGGCCGCCGGGCAACGCGTTGGCAATTCCATACGGTCCTACTCCGGTCTCGCGCGGTGACGAGTGCCGCCTCGCGTCAGCGGCCACAGTGCTCGGACAGGTCATCGGTGATGCGCGGGCGGTGGCCACGGTCGGCCCTGGCGACACCGTCCGGGTCGAGCGCGCCGAACCGGCGGAGTAACGGCATTTTACCGCGCTGTTCTCGCCCGCGATAGCCGTAGGTCAATACCGGGCAATGTCCGAGGCGGTCTTCTATTGGGACAACTTGTCAGGTATTCGCGTAACGTTCGTCCCGGCTGCACTCGCCGTTTCACCTACTCGCCCATGTTGTGGCGGTGACTTACAACCAACAGCGCAGCCGCAAACCGCTGCTGGCCCTCGCGGCGGCCGTCGCAGGCGTGATATATCGCAGCGCACGCACGGCGGCGCAGGTCCGCGCGGTGCCCCCGGTCCGGGAACCACGCCAGGCGGTCGTGCCACCGAAGGTCACCGTGGTCATCCCCGCGCGCAACGAGATCAGCATGCTCGGCGACTGCCTGCGCAGCGTCAGTGCGCAAACCCACGGTGCCAACGGGGCTTCGCTGCTCCGGGTGGTGGTCGTCGACGACGGCTCGACGGACGGCACCGGCGATCTCGCCCGCGAACACGCCGCCGACGACCACCGGCTGACCGTCGCCAGGGTGGACGGGCCGCCGCCCGGCTGGAGCGGCAAGGTGCACGCGATGTACACCGGCGTGGAACACGCCGAACCGCCAGAAGCAGAGGAGTGGCTGCTGTTCATCGACGCTGACACGGTGCTCGCCCCCGACCTGGTCGCCCGGCTGCTAAGCACCGCGGAAGCGCTAGACGCCGACCTGGTCTCGACCCCAGGCGGACCGCCGCCGGGGCGTTCGGCCACATGGCCGTTGCTGATCCCGCCAGGGCTGCAGATGATCGGTGAGAACGCCGCGCCGGACGGACGCGGGCGCAAAGCGTTCGCTATCGGCCACTGCATCCTGCTGCGCCGGTCGCACTACGAGAAGATCGGCGGGTGGAAGTCCCTCGCGTCGCGGCGCAACGAGGACGTCGAGATCGCGACGGCCGTGCGCGACCACGGCGGCACCACGCGCACCGTCGACGGGCTGGACTACTTCACCACCAGCGGCATGGACCCGTTCCGGCAAGGCTGGGCATCATTTCGGAAAAGCTTCGTCGCGGGTACCAAGGGATCGGTGCCCGCGCTGGTGGGAATCGGTGTCGGGCAGATCGTGGCATCACTGGCCGCGCCAGTCACCGTCGCGGCTGGCTGGTGGGCGCGGCGTCCGGCGTTGGGGGCGTTCGGTCTGCTCGGCTGGCTCGCGCAGAGCATCGCGCACGCCCGCACGGCAAGGCTGATGCGCGCGAGCCCGGAGTACGCCCCGATCGCGCCCGCAACCGGCGCGCTGTTCGGCGTGCTGCTGCTCGATGGCGCCGCAAGGGCACTGCGCGGCAAGAACTCCTGGAAGGGGCGGTAAACGAGGGGATCGTGAGGCGTGGTGGTCGTCATAGCAACCACAACGCCTCACGATCCACTCGCCGACGCCTGCGCCTGCTGCGATCAACTGGCGATGCCGGTGTCCGCGACCCCACCGGCGGTGACACGGCGGTGCAGTGCCAGCATCGCCCGCGCGGTGTCGGCCCAGCGGAAGTCCTGCGCACGTCGGCGCGCGGCCTTGCGGCATGCGCCGGGGTCGCGCTCGTCGAGTCGCAGCACCGCGTCGGCCAGCGCCTCCGGTTCCGGTGCGCCCTGTTCACCGCAGTCGGCGTCGATGAGCTCGGCGCCGCCGCCGCGATCGGCCGTCACCACCGGCGTGCCGCAGGCGAGCGCTTCCAGGATCGCCAACCCGAACGTCTCACCAGGACACACCGACACCGCGATGTCGGCCGACGACAGCCGCGCGGCGAGCCGACGACGGTCCCCGACATGCCCGTGGAACCACACCGGCGCACCCCGGGCCATGGTGCGCAGCTCGTCCTCGTGCGGGCCGCTGCCGAAGACGTCCATCCGCACGGGAACGCCACGTCGATGCAGCGCGATCACCGTCGCCACCGCCAGGTGCGGGCTTTTCTCCCGCGACAACCGTCCGACGTGGACGAGCTTGAGCACGCCGTCGTCCACCGGCTCGCCGCACCCGGGATGGAAGACGTCCAGGTCGACGCCGAGGGGAACCCGGTGCAGCGGAGCCGCGTGCGCGGTGAACTCCTGCGCCGCGAACCGCGACGTCACCACGATGGCGTCGAACCGCCTGGCGAGCACCCAGTTGAGTAGCGACACCCCGGCGCCGACCTGCCACCCGGTCCGCAGCGAGATCATGGCGTCCAGCCGTTCGTGCGAGAACAGCACGCATCCCACGCCCGCCCGTCGCGCCCAGCCGGTGACCGGCAGCAGCGTGGACTTGTCCGAGATCTCCAACGATGTCGGCCGGAACCGCATCAAGACCTCCAGCACACGCCACGGCTCCACGATGAGGCGGTAGCCGCCGCCCACGCGTGGCGCCCTCACCTGGGCCACGGTGCCGCCGGGGGTGTGCTCGACCCTGTCCCGCGCGCCCGGCGTGATGAGCAGCCGTGCCGCGCCGGACTCGACGTAGTGCCGCCCCAGCATCTCGACGGCGGTCTTCATGCCACCGGACGCCGGCCCGACGAAGTTGGCCAGTTGCGCGATGCGCGGTCGAGCACGGCTCACGCGGCGAGCCCAGGCGACTGCGGGAGCACGGCGGAGTAGTGGTGGACGACGAGGTCATCGACGACGTGCGCCCAGGTCCGCCCGGCGACACGGGCGGTACCGCCAGCGGCCAGCCGGAACCGCAGCTCGTCGTCGCGGACGAGACGCCGCACCGTGCGTCGTAGCGCGTCCGGGTCGGCGGGCTCGTAGAGCAGGCCGGTCATGCCGTCGGTCACCAGGTCGAGCGGACCGCCCGCGGCCGGTGCGACGGTCGCGACGCCGCTGGCCTGCGCCTCCTGCACGGTCTGGCAGAACGTCTCGTGCTCGCCGGTGTGCACGAAGACGTCGAGGGAGGCATAGGCAGTGGCCAGCTCCTCGCCCCGGAGCATGCCGAGGAACCGCGCGGTCGGCAGGACGTCCCGCAACGACTCCCGCTCGGGACCGTCACCGACGACGACCACGCGAATGCCGGGGACGTCCGCCAGTTCGGCAAGGCGGTGCACCTGTTTTTCCGCCGCGAGCCGTCCGACGTAGCCGACCAGCAGCTCGCCGTCCGGCGCCAGCTCGCGGCGCAGCTCGGTGCGACGTCGACCAGGGTGGAACAGGTCCGTGTCGACGCCCCGGCCCCACAGCGCGACCCGCGGCACCCCGGCGGCGCGGAGCTGACCTGCGGTCACGGTCGACGGCGCGAGCGTGCGGTCGGCGCGGCTGTGAATGCGGCGCAGCCACGCCCACACCGCCGTGTCCGCGCGGATGCGGTACTGGCGCGCGAAACCGACCAGGTCCGTCTGGAACACCGCGACCGTCGGCAGCCCCAGCCGCGCGGCGACGCTCATCCCGGCCGCGCCGAGCACGGCGGGCGACGCCAGGTGCACGATGTCCGGCGCGAACCGGGCGAGCGCGTCGGCGATCGCGCGCCGATGCGGCAGCCCCACCGGGAAGCTCGCGTAGCGGGGGAGTGGGACGCTGCGCAGCCGGATGACGCGGCTGCCGCAGTACGACGTCTCACCGGGCCCCGGCGCGACCACGAGGACGTCGTGCCCGGCGGCGGTCAGCTCCTCGACCAGGTGCCGTACGGTGTTGGCCACGCCGTTCACCTGCGGCAGGAACGACTCGGCCACGATCGCGATGTGCACAGCGGTCAACCTGACACCCCTGTGTGAACACCCGGCGAGGCGCAGGTTGCGGCTCGGCGCCGTCCAGCTGACGAAGTCGGTTGTTTCACCGTGCTGTTACGTCCCGTCTGCGTGACCAGCGTTGTCCCGTCACCGCTCGCTGTTGGGATCTGCCCATGAGCGAACGCATCTGTGTGATCGGGACTGGCTATCTGGGTGCCACGCACGCAGCCTGCATGGCCGAGCTCGGCTTCGACGTCCTCGGCGTCGACGTCGACGAGCGCAAGATCGCCATGCTGTCGGCGGGCGTCGTCCCGTTCGCCGAGCCGGGGCTGGACGAGTTGGTGTCCCGGCACGTGCGCGAAGGCCGCCTGCGGTTCACCACGTCGTTCGCGGAGGCGGCCGAGTTCGCGGCCGTGCACTTCGTCTGTGTCGGCACACCGCAGTCCCGTGACGGCGACGGCGCGGACCTCAGCGCGGTGTTCGCGGTGACCGAGACGTTGGGGCCGCTGCTGTCGCAGGACACGCTCGTCGTGGGGAAGTCAACGGTTCCACCTGGCACGGCCGAGCGGGTGAGCGAGCGGCTGGCCGCGCTCGCGCCGCCGGACGTCACCGTCGAGGTCGCGTGGAACCCGGAGTTCCTGCGCGAAGGCCACGCCATCGAGGACACCGTGCGCCCCGACCGGCTGGTGCTGGGAGTGGCTTCCGCCGAGGCGGAGAAGACGTTGCGGCACGTGTATCGGCAGTCCATTCGCGAGGGTGTGCCGATCGAGGTGACCGATGTGCCGACCGCGGAGCTGGCCAAGCTGGCGGCCAACGCGTTCCTGGCCACCAAGATCTCGTTCATCAACGCGATGGCGGAGCTGAGCGACCTCGTCGGCGCGGACATCGTCAGCCTGGCCGACGTCCTGGGCTACGACGACCGCATCGGCCGCCGAGGACTCAACGCGGGTCTCGGGTTCGGCGGTGGATGTCTGCCCAAAGACATTCGCGCGCTGACCGCGCAGGCGGCGGAGCTCGGCGCGGGCGTGGCCCAGCTGCTGTCGTCGGTGGACACGGCCAACGCCCGCATGCGCGACCGGGTCGTCGACCTCGCTGTCGAGGCGTGCGACTTCGCGCCGCGCGGGCGGCGGATCGCGGTGCTCGGTGCGGCGTTCAAGCCGCTGTCCGATGACGTGCGGGACTCACCGGCGTTGCACGTCGCGTCCACGTTGGACGCGCTGGGCGCGCGGGTGCGAGTGTACGACCCGGTGGCCAACGAGACCGCCCGGCGTGCCGCACCGACGCTGGAGTATGTCGACAGCGCTCGGGATGCCGTGACCGACGCCGACCTGGTGCTGCACCTCACCGAGTGGCCGGAGTTCCGCACGCTTGATCCACTTGCGCTTGGCGCGGTGGTCAACCACCGCCGCATCATCGATGGCCGCCACGGCCTCGACCCCGACCGCTGGCGACTCGCCGGATGGAGCTACCGCGCGCTCGGGCGGGTCACTCGGGAGACGGTGTAGAGCTCCCTGCTGCTACGGCTCGACGTCGAGCAGGTCGGGCGACGGGAACTCTCGCGGATCCGACTGTCCGACGCCGACCCACTCGATGCCGCCGAGGACTTCGCCGTATTGCGGATCTTCGATCGTGTACAGGAACAGGCCGTCGTCGGAGTGACGGACACTCGCGGTGACACGCGCCGTCATCCCGAGCCCGCGACCAGCGTGGAACTCAACGGATGGACATCCGCACCCGCATGTGCTGACCACGTACACCTCCGTCGCCTGGTGCCGCAGAACTTCAACGCCGGGGAAGTCCACGGCCAGGAACGTTGCCAGCACGGCGCGCTCTCGCTGCGTCAGTGGACGTGAGCCCATATCGGTGATCGCCTCAGCCTATGTTGTGGACGTCCGCTCTCGCCGTAGCCCCTCCTGTCGCGCGCGACGGTCAGTGACGTTCGGAAGGTTGACACCGGCCCCCTTCGGAACGACGAAGAGCTGCCCTGACCTGAGGACGACGTCTATCGCCTTGATCGTTGGGGTGACGTGGGTAGCGAGTGTCGCCTGTCGGGAGCGTGCTGCCGCTCGGATGCGTGCGGTCGCTGATCAGAGCGCGAGCATCGCCGCGGCGACGTCGTCGGCGGCTGTGTCGGGGATGGCGGTTGCGGCCTGTTCGAGCACGAGCAGCCGTGCGCCCGGGATCTCGCGGGCGAGCGCTTCGCCGTTGCCGACCGGGAAGAACCGGTCATGACGACCGTGTACCACGAGCGCTGGTATCGCGAGTTCGGGCAGGCGCTCGCGCCAGCGTGGCGCGCAGTCGAGCCTGGCGAACACCATGCCAAGCTGGTTGGCCAGGTGGACCGAGGTCGCCGTGCCCTGCGTGCGGTCGAAGATGCGCTCGGCGGTCACGCGTGCCGCGCCGGGGTCGTCGCCGAAGGCCGCAGCTCCGGCGGCGGCGAACTCCGCCACCGCGGCACGGTCGGACCAGTCGGGCTTCGGGAGCGCGAATCGCTGGCCCACCGCCGCCTTGTCGTGGTCGGGTAGGTCGTCGTCGACCGGGCCTGGTGCGACGGACCGTGTTCCGGCGAGGGTGAGTGCTGAGAACGCGTCCGGGTGGTCGAGTGCGGCGACCTGGGCGACCATCCCCCCGACGCCGATGCCCGCCAGGTGCGCGGGCCGGTCGTCGAGCCCACGGGCGAGTGCGGCCGCGTCGGCGGCGAGATCCCGGAGCGTGTAGGCGGGCGCCTCGGGATCGACGGTTGTCGACGCGCCGGAGTCGCGCAGGTCGTAGCGCACGACGTGGCGTCCGCCGCGCGCGAGCGACTCGCAGAGCGCGTCGGGCCACGAGAGCATGGTCGTGCCGCCCGCGAGCAGCACGAGGGGCGCCGCCGCATCGCCGAAGTGCTCGACCCCGAGCGTGACGCCTTCGGGTGTGCGGAACGAGTGCATCATCAACCCCCCAGAACAGCTGCGTGACCGCGGCCATGCTATCCGCGACGCCCCTCGACGGCGTCGACGACGTCCAATTCCAGGCTGACCGACGTCTCGTTGCTCGCCAAGGGGCTGTGAAACTGGGTGCAAGACGGTGAGGAAAACGACCGACGTGAGGTCTACAATGGCTTGTTCGTCGGGGTGGGTGCGTCGCATTCGGCGGCGGCGCATGCAGAAGTGGCCGTCTTCCTGAGCGCATGCCGCTACCCACGGCCAGCATGGGGTGCTGGTCGTGGTGGGCCGGTGTGTGGTTGTGGCTCGGCCTTGGTGTTAGCCGATGGGTTCGGTGTGGGGTGCGGTGAAGCGCCTGGGTTGGCGTGTGGGGTCCAGCCCAATGCCGCTTACTTAAGCGGCTTGGCGCGTGAGTTCGATCTTTGCTGGCCTCGTGTATTTGGTTTCCTGGTGGTGGGCTTGCTTGGTGAGTTTCTTGCCCACTTGCCTTCGTTTGACGACGCGGGGGTAGCTT